>NZ_JAMYEB010000009.1:0-113199 GCF_033790785.1 Psychrobacter sp. PP-21
AGGTCATGCCCTCATCTAAGCTTTTTAAGACTTGTTTGCGATAATCTAGGGAGTAAGTCATGGTTATTTATTGTGGTAATCGTTTAGTTGATTTATTTTATAACATTTTTGTGGTCAGGTGACTATATGGTCAGATGACTGTTTAATATAACAGTCTTTTATCGGCGATAAAGCCTGTTTTGTAGTGATCTGTCTTAACAAATCAACATGTCTCTACCAATCAAAAGGTGACTTCATAACCCAAAGTGATCCCTCTATGAAAAAGAACCTCATAACTTTGCCCGCTCCTTATCAATTACAGACAATCACTATCAAAGCAACAGATGGTACAGCGCTCCCCGTATCGGTTATTGGACGCGGTACACCCGTCATGATGATGCATGCTTATGGTATGGATGCACGAGAGTTTTTACCTTTTATACTGCCATTGATCGGTAAATATGAATTTTACTTGCCGCATTTTCGGGGATTTGGTGCCGCAAAAAATATCGAGGTGACGCCGTTTGATTTTGTCAATCAGTACGCTGAAGATATTGATGCCATCATCGATCATGTTTGCATAAACCGTAACGTAGAGTCGTTACCCGTTGCTGGGATTTCGATGGGGGCATTGGTGATGTGGTCTTACTTTACCCACTTTGGCACATCCCGTATCAGCCGCTATTTGAACATCGATCAAAGCCCTGTTATTCACAATCAACCAGCTTGGCAAGGTGGATTGTTTGGTGATCGGCAAACGGAGATGTTTGCAGTTTTCCAAGAAATTATTGATATGACGCTACCGTATGCGCAAGTCGAATGCTTTACGCATTTGCCTTTTTCTCTTAAACGCCGTGTGACCGATGTTGAGAAATTATTTTCTTTACTCTCTGTCAGCCGCCCGTGCTCGAAAGCCATCGTACGCGCACTCACTCATCAAAATGATCATAAACTGGCATTTTATAATCATAAGACATGGCAACATAAGATGCGCTGCCTACAAGCGTATCTTGCCATACCTTATGATTTTCGGGTAGGTATAGAAAACATCACCATTCCCGTCGTCAGCTTGATCGGTGGTCAATCAACGCTCTATGACCCTAAATGGCAGCAAAGAATCACCCAAATGCTGCCCAATGCTAGTGAAATCATACTGCCATACTCAGGTCATGCCGTGCCACTAGATGCACCTATAGCCTTCTATAAAGTCCTAAAAGAATTTCTACAAGATTAACTAGAGTTTTACACAACCGCTTTACAATCCCTACTATAACTTTACAACCTGTCATCGCAATTGTTTTGGGCTAGTTCTATACTTAAAAGCTGATGCTAATCCTTAATGACTCACTATGAATAACATTCACTGATAAGCATCAACATAAAAATATATGAACATAATAATACCAAAAGGATAAGATAATGCCCTATGTCACTGTTGCAACACAAGACGATCAACCGGTTGAACTCTATTACGAAACCCAAGGTACAGGCAAACCTGTCATACTCATCCATGGCTGGCCACTCAGTGGTCGCGCTTGGGAAGCACAGCTACCTGCGCTAGTCGAAGCAGGCTATCAAGTCATTACTTATGACAGACGCGGTTTTGGTCAATCGTCTAAACCATGGAATGGCTATGATTACGATACGCTAGCCGAAGACTTGAAAGGGTTGATGGAGGCGCTCGATCTACAAGACGCGACCATCGTTGGATTCTCTATGGGCGGCGGTGAAGTGGCGCGTTATCTGGGCAAATACGGCTCAGAGCGTGTGAGTAAAGCAGTACTCGCGTCTGCGGTCCCGCCATATTTATTTAAAGCAGATGACAATCCTGATGGTGGTCTCGAAGAGTCAGATATTCAAGGTTTCTTGGATGGTGTCAGCGATGATCGTATTGCCTTTTTAAATGATTTTACTAAGAACTTCTTTACCCCAAAAGATGGTAAGTTGCTGGTCAGCAAGCCCATGCGCTTATACAACCGTGACATCGCAGCGTTCGCTTCTGCTAAAGCAACCTTTGATTGCGTCAAATCGTTCAGCTATACCGATTTTCGCGATGATTTAAAAGCGTTTGATGTACCGACATTAGTCATACATGGCGATGCGGATCAAATCGTACCAATCGAAGCCAGTGGTGAACGCTCTCACGATATGATTGCAGACAGTAGATTACACGTCATTGAAGGTGGTCCACACGGTATCAATGTGACCCATAGCGAAGAGTTCAATAAAGCATTGATTGCATTTTTGAACAACTAATGGCGCATCTATCTAAAACCTAGATATAAAACAAAAAAAACGACCTCAACGGGTCGTTTTTTTTGGGTGAAATTTCTCGTGCGTGGTGGTTCAGTACTAATCATTCAATGATTGAATCAACTCAAATCGTGGTACCTCTTTACCTTCAACGCTGACTGTTTCAGCAAACATCGCAAGCGGGCGTACCCACACCCCATACTCACCGTACAGACAACGATAGACTATGAGCGACTCTTCGGTCTCTGAGTGCTGCGCGGTATGCAATACTTGATACAAGCTGCCTTTGTAATGGCGGTAAATGCCTTGGGGGATGGTTTCAAAATTATTATTTTTCATACTTAGCTAGCTTCTCTATTAACTTGATTTTATGCTCAAACCATTCATCTTTTGACATGCTATACATCACCGTGTCCGTGACCACACCATTTCGACGTACTCTAATACCGCGTATGATGCCATCTTTTTTGGCACCTATTCTTTCAATTGCCTGTTGCGATTGAGTATTTTCAATATCTGTACGCCATCCAACGGTTAGGTACTCTAAAGTTTCAAAAGCATGAGTTAATAGCATGAGCTTACAGGTTGTGTTGATATGACTACGCCAGTACGATTTGGCATACCATGTATAACCAACCTCTAAACGCTTTGCTTGAGATAAGATGTCATGGTAACTTGTACTTCCGATAGCTTTTCCTGTCCTTTCGTCTATCACTACAAAAGCCACTCTATCTGTCATATTTGTGGCTTTATTAATATAGTCAGCAACTGTTGTCGGCGTAGGTACAGATGTGGTTGTTTTTTCCCAAAGTTCACCATCTTGGCAAGCCACCATTAACTCATTGGTATGACTTAGCGTTAACGGCTCAAGAGTAACACCGTTATGTGACAGGGTTGGTTGATTTAGCATGTGTTACTCTCATTAAAAAATATTTTATTTCATATGCCGTTTGATAAGTTTGCCTTGGTATTTAATAATCAAATACTTTGAGAGCTTAGCCCACCGTTACTCTAGCATAGCCCTTTTTGCCTGCTTGAATCACGACCGTCTGACCTGAGGTTAAGCTAAACCCACCATCAACTACCTCACCATCGACTTTTACCGCGCCGCGCTTGACCATATCTTTTGCCGCGGCGCCGTTTTTGGCAAGCTCAGCTTGGTTTAGGATTTGCGCGATAAATAAGGCATTTTGACCTTCTTCAAGCGTTAATGTCACTTCTGGCAAATCAACCGGTAGCTCACCATCTGCTAACACATTACCAGCAGATTTGTGCGCATTGGCAGCGGCATCCGCATCGTGGAAACGCTCGATCAATTCTTCAGCTAGAATACGTTTGATTTCTTGTGGATTACGACCAGCTTCCATCTCCGCCATCAAGGCTTCGATTTCGTCCATTGGCTTAAAGCTCAAAAACTCAAAATAGCGTTGGATTAAGGTATCTGGCATCGATAGGATTTTTTGGTACATGGTGCCTGGTGCATCATAGATGGCGACATAGTTTCCTAGTGATTTGGACATTTTATTAACGCCGTCTAGCCCTTCCAAAATAGGTACTGTGATGCAGACTTGTTGCTCTTGATCATAGCGCCCTTGCAATGTGCGTCCCATTAGTAAATTGAAGGTTTGATCGGTACCGCCAAGCTCAACATCGGCTTTTAGCGCGATAGAATCATAGCCTTGCACTAATGGATACAGAAACTCATGGATTGAGATAGGTGTTTGCGAAGCATAGCGTTTAGAGAAGTCATCACGCTCAAGCATACGCGAGACCGTCTGCTGACTGGCAAGCTGAATCATGTCAGCGGCGCTCATGTCACTGAACCACTCAGAGTTAAAGACCACGCGAGTTTTTTCTTTGTCTAAGATTTTAAATACTTGCTCAGCATAGGTTGTTGCATTGGCTTTGATTTGCTCATCAGTCAATGGCGGACGTGTAGAGTTCTTACCAGAAGGGTCGCCAATCTTGGCCGTGTAGTCACCGATTAGAAAATAAATCTCATGACCCAAATCTTGAAAATGCTTGAGCTTATTGATCAGTACTGTATGACCTAAATGCAGGTCGGGCGCAGTAGGATCAAAGCCTGCCTTGATACGTAGCGGGCGATTGAGTTTTAGCTTAGCCACCAAATCGTCTTCGGAGAGTATCTCTTGCGTACCGCGCTGAATAAGGGCCAGTTGTTCTTCTAGGGTGTAGGTTTTATCGGTCATGGTACTCTCTATATATTGCTGTCGTTAGGGTTTTTATAAGGGATTATTACTGGCTCAATACCTTATGACGTTTAGAAGCTCAAAAGGTGAGAAAAAATGCTAGAATTTGACGGATATACTAGCGTTTTTTAAGGTAAATTGCCATGACCAACCTCGCATCGCCTACTGATACTGATCATAATGCCCTTGCCGACTTGCTTATGAATAATAGTTTGGATAATAACTCAAACGATATCGACGACTTAGCCCATGATGGTTCGAACTACGCCACCCTGACCGACGCTCTTGAGCAAACGGTGTTTGAAAGCTTTGATGATGGCTTATATATCGGCATGATGTCAGGCACCAGTTTGGATGGGATGGATACAGTTCTTTGTCAGTTCAATAACGACATGGCTGATAAAGAAAATACCAACAAAGAAAACACCATTGATGAAGAGAATAGCCAACCAGCAATGCAACTTCTCGCGACATATAGTCAAGAGTTTCCACCAAGACTGCGTGAAGTGCTACTGGGGCTATGTCAGCCGAATGGTGTGAATCAACTCGTACCGGAGGCCGGTGAACCAAACAGTGAATTGGATTGGTTTGGCTGGGCAAGCCGCGCGTATGCGGAGTTCGCAAGCGAAGTGGTCAATACCTTATTGCAGCAATCAAATACCGACCCCGAATCAGTACTGGCGATTGGCTGTCATGGACAAACCGTCCGTCATCGCCCGCAAATGGGCTTTAGTTTGCAACTGGTCGATGCCAATATCATCGCTGAGCGTACAGGCATCAGCGTGGTCAGTGATTTTCGTCGTCGTGACATGGCAGTTGGTGGTCAAGGTGCGCCTTTAGTACCTGCGTTTCATCAGGCCTTATTTGCTACACCTGATAGCACACGCGTGCTCCTAAATTTGGGCGGTATTGCTAATATAACCGTCTTGCCAGCGTTAACTAATAGCGCAGACAGCAATCTGGATAATAACGTAGATAGCGCAGATAACGTCATTGGCTATGATACTGGGCCTGCTAATTTATTGATGGATGCATGGACAGCGTTACATACAGGTAATGACTATGATGCAAAAGGCGCTTGGGCACAATCTGGCACCATCATCGAGCCGCTATTGCAACAGCTATTGACCCATGCATTTTTTGCTCAGCCTTATCCCAAGAGTACTGGTCGTGAAGACTTTAATTTGGCATGGCTACAGGATGAGCTACAGGCTTTTAAACACGCCAATGCCAACGTCAGTTATTCAGCGGCTGATGTACAAGCCACTTTGACTGAACTAACCGCTATCAGTGCGAGCACGCAAATCAGTATGTTTACAGATACGGATAAAAACAGCTCGGTGTACGTCTGTGGTGGCGGCGCACTAAATGATTATCTAATGACACGTCTACAAGCCCATCTACCTCACTGTACAGTACAAACTACTGACGATCTGGGGCTGGCGCCAACATGGGTAGAAGCCGTCGCTTTTGCGTGGTTAGCCCGTCAAACTATCATGGGTGAAACGGGTAATTTACCAGTAGTAACTGGTGCCAATAAACGCGTGGTATTGGGTCAGGTCTGTTTTGCCTGACCAGTTATATTTTAGTTTACATACGTGCACCTATGTGTTTTATAATAACTTTTAAAATGCCATCCTCTTAGGACCCGTAAGTATAGGACATATCGTATGAGCCAACACAGCAGTTCACCTATTGACCAAGCCACCAATGATGACACAAACAATATGACCGCAGCACCTGTACATAAATCGCGTCAAAAACCACCGCACTACGAGCGTTCTGATGAGACTCGCGTGGTGGTCACAGGGATGGGCGCCATCACACCGCTTGGTCTAGATGTTGATAGCTCGTGGTCCAAATTGCTCAATGGTGATAGTGGTATCGCACCGATTACTCATTTCGATGCCACAGGCTACCGTGCTCAGATCGCAGGCGTGGTCAAAGACTTCGATGCCAAACAGTATATGAGCGCCAAAGATGCCCGCCGCTATGATGAGTTTATACATTATGGGATTGCAGCATCTTCTATGGCATTGAAGCATGCTGGGTTTATTGATGAGATCAGTGCTGCTGATGCGCCAGTACAAGATGTGGAGCAAGATCGTTTTGGTATTATTTTGGGCTCAGGTATTGGTGGTATCCAAACCATCGAAAACAGCCGCGATACCCTACGTGAAAAAGGCGCAGCCAAGGTGTCACCTTTCATCATTCCAGGATCTATTGTCAATATGGCGGCAGGATTGGTCGCGATCAAACACACCCTAAAAGGTCCGAACTTGGCAACATCAACCGCTTGTACCACTGCCACTCATGCTATGGGTTTGGCAGCGCGTTTGATTGCTTATGGTGATGCTGATGTCATGCTGGCGGGTGGTAGTGAAAAAGGCTCAAGCCCACTTGGCATATCTGGATTTAGTGCCATGCACGCGCTCTCAACGCGTAACGATGAGCCCACCAAAGCATCGCGTCCATTCGATAAAGGTCGTGACGGTTTTGTACTTGGGGATGGTGCTGGCGTGGTCGTCTTAGAAAGTCTTGCTCACGCCAAAGCTCGCGGCGCAACGATCTTGGCAGAGCTTGTCGGGTTTGGTATGAGCGATGATGCCAGTCATATTACCGCACCACCAGAAGACGGTAGCGGCGCTGCAAAAGCGATGCGAAATGCACTCAATGATGCGGGTATCGAGCCATCAAGCGTGGGTTATGTCAATGCTCATGGTACCAGTACACCTGCGGGCGACGTGGCGGAGTCCATTGCTATCGAAACTGTGTTCTCTCCTGTTAAAGACAGTATCTTGGTCAGCTCGACTAAATCAATGACGGGGCATTTGCTGGGTGCTGCTGGCGGTGTTGAAGCTATCTTTACCGTACTTGCGCTACAGAACCAACATGTACCACCGACAATCAACTTAGATGACGTCGAAGACAACTGTAACCTCGATTATGTGGCTAATCAATCGCGTAAGGTCGATAACCTACAGTATGCTGTCTCTAATAGCTTTGGTTTTGGCGGTACCAATGGGTCCTTGGTATTTGCACGTTGGCCCATCAATCAATAACAGCCACCCATCTGCATCGCAGTGCATGATAATGATTGCGTTGTAACGCTGGTGTCAGGTTGGCTACGTTTGTCCACTTGCAGCCCCTTATCGTACTTGCGTATGATAAGGGGTAATTTTTGGAACATTTATGGAAGATACCATGTCAAGCTACTCATTTTCCCATCAGTTTTATCAGCGCTGGACGTGCGCACCTGAGCCGGTACGCGCAGCAATCACTCAAGAACTCAAAGACATCACCACTCTACTACAAGCTGACACTCCATTCGAAAGCTTTGAATTTAATACGCATGATCTGGATACTCATGTGGACGAGCTATACGACAATTATAATGCCGAACAAGCCATTGCCAAAGCTATCGCTGACAAACAAGAGCAAGCAAATGAAGCAGCCGAAAAACAGCGATTAGAAGAAGAGCAGAAAAAAGAGACCGAAAAAGCGGCACTCCAAGCAGAATCCGAACTGGCTGAAGCAGCTCAAAAAGAACAAGAAAAAAATAAGCAGTCAGTACTGAAAGAAGACAATAATCAAGGAGAGCCTACCGCTACCGATATAGAAAAAATAAATGCTGATAAAGCCATTACAGACAGTGCGGTTACTGATAATTCTATTGCAAAGACCGAAAAAGAAGCATCAGAAACACAAAAGACTCAAAGTAGTGCTAGCGATAATAAAAGTGATAATAGCAAAACTATTAACGAACAAACCCATGCTATTAGCGAAAACCATATTAAAGACATTCATCATAAAACCAGCACAGCGATTAACTTAGTGTTAAAAGACGCAAAATTAGATATAACGCATCAAGAGCTTATCCGTGAACTTGAAACGCAAGTCGATGATTATTTGAGTGAGCAAATGATGCTATTGTCTGAAAATCTAAAGTCTTGGCTACGTGCTGAGGTGACCCAGCATTTGAGCGAACAGAATGATTCGACTGCTAATAACGAAGCTGCTAAGAGCATCCATTAACTTTGCTTATTTTTCAATATTGGACTTGCCGTTAGAAACAGCCGCTCAGCAGTAAGTAACGAGCATTAAAAAGCCCCGTAAATCTTTACGGGGCTTTTTATTTTTATTTAATGTTTTGAGCTTGATATTAAATGGCTTTGGTACGTTCAGTCAACCATTCAAACGCGGCGCCTTCGACCCGATTTTTTAGCTCTGCATAGACTTGGCTATGATAGTCATTTAGCCAGTCTATCTCGGTTTGATCCAACAACGATGGCTCAATCAGACGCGTGTCAATTGGGCAGTAAGTAATGGTCTCAAAGTTTAAGAATTGACCAAACTCTGTCTCAGTAGGACTGGCAACTGATGTATTCACCACCAAGTTCTCGATACGAATACCCCATTTGCCTTCGCGGTATAGACCTGGCTCATTACTTGAAATCATACCGACTTTCATCGCGCGCTCTTTTGGGGTGCTGGCACTATAAGCGATGACTTGCGGGCCTTCGTGTACGTTTAAGAAATATCCAACGCCATGACCGGTACCATGACCATAATCCATCTGCGCTTGCCACAGCGGGGCACGGCAAATCGCATCAATCAACGGTGAGGCGATGCCATCAGGGAAATGCGCACGGGCAAGCGCAATATGTGCTTTTAGTACCGTCGTAAAATCACGCTTATGCTCAGCGGTGACTTGCCCGATACCAACCACGCGGGTGATATCTGTCGTGCCATTCTGGTACTGCGCACCTGAGTCTATCAGTAGCAATCCGCCCTCGCCTTCACTCACATCAAGGTAGCTGAAACTCTCTGGTGTCGCGCGGTAATGGGGCAATGCGCCATTTTCGTTAAAACCTGCGATGGTCGGGAAGCTTGGCGAGACATAATGCGGCTGACGACTACGTACCTTTATCAGCATACTATCGACATCCAGCTCACTTAGACGCTCGCCTGCCGCTAGACGCTGCTCAAAATCGACAAAGAATTCAGCTAAAGCAGCACCATCTTGACGCATGGCCTCACGCACATGCTCGATATCTGCATCAGACTTCACAGACTTAAGCAGTGTACTGGGTGCCATCTGCTCAATAAAACCAACATCATCTGCCATTTTTGAGAGTGTGCCAACGGCAACTTTGCTCGGATCTAATAGCAATAAATCGTCTGGCGTCAGTGCACCAAGTGCTTCTTGTACAGCCGAATAATCAGCCAAGGTGATACCGCTGTCTTTTAGACTCTGTGCTATGTCAGCACTGACTTTATCACTATCAACAAACAACGTCGCACGGTCTGCATCAATCAGCATATGTGATAAAAATACAGGATTATAATCAACATCAGCGCCGCGTAAGTTCGTCAACCAAGCGATGTCATCTAAGCTTGAAAGCAAATGATGGGTCGCTCCTGCCGCTGCCATACCTTCACGTACTGCGACAAGTTTTGAAGCAGCAGACTGGACAAGGAACTGCTCATCATGTACGTATAGCTTGGCAGCTGGCAGGGCCGGGCGATCTGTCCAAACGCTCGTCAATACATCACGCTCAGTGATCAAAGTAATATCATTCACATCAAGGGCCGTGAGCAATCGGTCTTGCTCAGTGATAGAGAGCACATTGCCGTCTATTGCCACGCTATTCCCTTCTTGTAGATGTTCGGCTAACCAATCGATATGGTTTGGTTGATCTGGCGCGAGCTTTTCTAAAGTGATACCTGTACCTGCTAACTGATCAGCAGCATGTACCCAATAGCGGCTATCAGTCCACAGACCAGCAAACTCAGCTGTCACAACTAGCGTACCAACAGAACCGGTAAATCCTGATAGCCATTGGCGGGTTTGCCAGTACTCTGGTAGATACTCAGACAAGTGAGGATCGGCAGAGGGCACGATGATTGCGGTGAGATCTTGCTCTACTAAGCTCGCACGTAGGCTAGCTATCCGCTCGTGAATGGTTTGTTTTTTCATTGAATGTGTCCTTCTAGATGTTTTAAGAATATTATGATGGCGTGATTATTTACAATCGTCTTGTTCTAATAGTCATCTTTTTTGGGTTATTGATACCGCTTTAGTTTTAATAAAATATTTATTATCGATAGTAATTGTTTAAGTAAGCACTTTCTTTAACTGTGTTTGCTTGATAGTTGCTTCTGCTTATTGAGAATATTTGATTGAGGTTGATATTGCGTCACTGATATTTAGCGTGAGCTACCCTTAGATGTTTGGGCAGAGCGTAAGCTTTCAATGACTGATGCCAAATATCTCACCAAATAAAACAATAAGACGTGCTACCAGTAATGGTAACACGTCTTGTCATACGTCATTTATGCCGTTGTCGTTCGCGGCTATACCGGTCACTCAGCTCCATAGACGTCGCTTACTGTTTGGCCAGCTGCTTCTCACGCTCACTATCTCTAAGCATTTTGTTGATAGGTTTAGCGAGTGCTAGCAAAAACAATGCTGTCACCACCAAGAAAATAGTCATGGTAGTAAACAGTCCTGGTAATCCTTCGATTTTGTCAGCAGATACATGACCACCGAAGAACGCAGCAACCAAGTTACCCATGGCAATAGAAGCGAAGAAAAGCCCCATCATTTGACCTTGCATGCCCTCTGGTGCCAGCTTAGTCATTGCAGATAATCCAACAGGGCTTAATGCCAGCTCACCTAGCGTCAATAATAATAGACTACCTACCAACCATAGTGGCGATGCCAAGCCCGCACCAGGTGCTAAAATGCTTTTAGAGGCAAAAATCATCAAAGCAAAACCCGCAGCGGCAAGTAACATACCCAGCGCAAACTTTGCCATACTGCTTGGCTCAAGACCTCGGTTACCAAGCTTGACCCAAATAATGCTGACGATAGGTGCCAATATCAAGATAAACAATGGGTTCAATGACTGGAACCAGATACTAGGCACGTCAAACCCTAAAACGTTTAGGTCGGTATAACGATCAGCAAATAAGTTAAAAGACGTGGGCTGCTGCTCAAAACTTGACCAAAACAGCGTCGAACCGATGATTAAGACAAAACAGATCAACAAGCGTAATTTGTCCGTCTTATCGAGGCGCGGTGAGATAAACATAATCGCAAAATATAAGATGACTACCGCAGCGATGATATACGTCATGTACTCTGCGACCATCTCAGGATTGAACGATATCATGCCAGTAGACACTAATAGCACTACGGCGACTAACAACGCGACAAACCCACCAACCCAGCGTCCAATGTTTTTGTAGCGGTCATTGGAATGCTCCCATTCGGCAGAGATACCTTTAGCTGTGGCATAACGAGTCAGATTTTTTTGCGCGACAAAACGATAGATAAGCAAGGACACGAGCATCCCTAAACCACCGACGCCAAAGCCGACATGCCACATGCCTTTTTCTTTGAAGACACCAACGATCAGTGCCGCCAATAGCGCGCCGATATTGATACCCATATAAAACAAGGTAAAACCACCGTCACGGCGAGAGTCCCCTTTAGGGTATAGCGCGCCAACCATGACTGAGATACAGGTCTTAAATAATCCTGAGCCCAAGACGATACAGATTAGACCTACGAAGAACAATGTCATGCCAAACATGGCAGAAAGCGCGATACATAAGTGACCAAGAGCAATCACAATACTGCCCCACCACAGCGCGCGCTCTTGACCAAGCCAGTTGTCAGCCAACCAACCCCCTGGTACCGCTGCTAAGTACAACGAACCTGCAAAAATACCATAGATAGCAGAAGCCGTGACTTCACTAAAACCAAAACCGCCGCTACCCACAGTCGCAACCATAAATAGAACTAATAATGGACGGATACTATAGTAGGAGAACCGCTCCCACATTTCGGTAAAAAATAATGAGCGTAATGGCGCAGGATGTCCCATAAAGCCATTGTCTAGTGCTTGCAGCTCTGCTGCACTAGTACCTGTTTTTGATTCTGTACTCACAGCTTTATTCCTTTAAAGATTGTTTTTTTAATGACCAAATGCCCTATTATCCAGACGAGCGGTCATATAGGCGGAACATTGTTTCACTTGGCCATAATCAAGTAAAGAAATAATTGGTTAAAAATTACACAAATACCCATAAAAAAGCCCGCTCTCAATGACTGAGAACGGGCTTTTTTATGGGTCTATCAACACATCTATCATATTGTTATTACTAACAATCAGTACTTATACAACTGCCAACTTATAAGATATTTTGCAATATAGCTATTTACCTATCGAGTCACGACAGCAAACACTACTGTGCGGTGGCAGTATCATCAGCAGTAGCGGCGGCATCACCAGCATCTAAATCGCCATCTGCTTGCTCAGCGGTCAAGTCAGCATCGGCAACCGCGGCTTGGCTCACTGTACCAGAAGCTGTCGCTGTACCTGCTTCTGCACTAACAATTGCGCTATCAGCGTCTGTCGCTGCTGCTGGTGTTACCGCTGCATCTGCAGCCGTATCAGGTGCTGCCGCATCTTCTGCAACCATCGCAGTATCTGTCTCAGCAGCTGTGTCTTCAGTCGCAATGGCTTCTGCCTCGTCTGCCGCCGCTGATGCTTCCGTTGACTCAGCAGTGATATGCTCACCTGCTGGACGCAAAAATGCAGAAACACCAATGAGTAAGACAATACCTAAGAACATGGCAATGCCGCCCAGAGTAAACAACAGCTCTTTTTTTGGATTGTTATTGACGATACCTTCTGACATACCTTATCACCTTGCACAAAATATTTGAAATATTGACCTATTATATCGCAATTTATACTGATTTGTGAAAACCCTTAAGTATTTAAAGGGTTTATTATCAACAATTTTACTACTCATTTTTGGTATATATAGCCATCATTCACCCAATTACCTGATTATCATAGGCTAGCACCATTGAGCGTGTATCGTTTTTACTTACCCAGACGTATTGGAGTTTTTGGACGCTTGCCCAAGTAACTCAGTATGAGTAATAGCGCCATAATAAATAAAATAGGATAATGACCAAAGCGCATGAATGGTGTGTTACCCACTCGTGCTTGCACCTCACCGCGTAATACCGTGCGCTCGAACTGCGGCGCGCGTTCTACGATACGACCTTTGTGATCGATGATAGCGGTCACACCTGTATTGGTCGCACGCATAAACCAGCGACCGTTCTCTAGTGCGCGCATCTGTACCATTTGCAGATGTTGTAGTGGACCTGCTGACGTACCGAACCAAGCATCGTTTGAGATGGTTAATAAAAAGTCCGTACCAATCGCGTTTTTGCGCGTCGTATCTGGATACGCGACTTCATAGCAGATGGCAGCACCTAAGCTATGACCACGCACCTGTAACGGTGATTGTTGGTCACTGCCTCGGCTATAACTCATAATGTCTTGACTACCAGCCAGATTGGGCAATATATCAAGCACACCTTGAAACGGGATGTATTCACCAAACGGTACTAGACGCTGCTTTTTGTATAGACCCTCTGCCTGAGCACCAAGCGCCACCACGCTATTATAAAACGGCGCATACTTGTCTGTACTGGCATCAAACGCGGCTTCGTCTTTGTAGGGAATACCCGTCACCCATGTCGTATCCGTTTCCTTCGCCATCGCTACCATTTCATTGATAAAACCAACCGCTTCTGTCTGAAACATAGGAATCGATGACTCAGGCCACAAAACAAGATCACGGCCCCATTCGTCACGCGTCAAAGTAGCGTAGATTTTTAGGGTCTCAATCTGATACTCAGTGAGCCATTTTAGATCTTGCGGGATATTGCCTTGAATCAGCGACACTGACAGATCAGGCGTACCTTTGGGCTTGGTCCATTGCGGATTGACCAACCACAGCGTAGTACTAATAACCAGCAGCGCAACCGACGGAATCATATAACCGCCACGGCGACGCAGCAGCTCAACGATACTGGCAGCCAGTAGTATCGCCACAAAGGAAACCGTGAAGACGCCAGCAACAGGAGCGAGCGATGACAGCCAATACTGCTCAGTAAAGGCATAACCGACAAACAACCAAGGAAAGCCTGTGAACAGCCATGTTTTCATCCACTCTTGCAGTATCCAAAGCGCAGCAAAAGATAATGGTTGCTTACCGACCACGCGATTGAAAATCAACGCCAAAAACCCATGGAACAGTCCCATGCCAAGACCCATCAACGCAATCATAATCAGCGCAAGCCATGCAGGGGTGGAGCCATAAACATGAATAGACGTATATAGCCAGAATGCCCCCACGCACCAAAGCCCTGTACCGTATGCCTGACCAATAACAAAGGCGCGGCGACCTGTCATCTCAGGCATCAATAGTGCATATAAGATAGCAGGCGATATCAGAGCCACTGGCCAAATGCCATAAGGCGCGAGCGCAAGTATAAAAGCAGCCCCTGCCAACAAAGATATCAGTGCCGCCAATCCCAAATGTAATCCTTTTGACTTCTCAGGGTTCAAGCGTTTTTGTAAATCAACAGTAGACAGGCGCATAGCAATTATCCAAGACTATATTTTTCAAATATTTCACAGCTCAACACTAAAAAAACTGAAGCGAAACTGAGGCAAAGCTGGCTGCATCATACATCATGCAGAACCACAAATAAAACCCACCCATGATACCAGTCAAAACCCATCAATGGGTAAATTTGCGTAGCGAAACCTCAAACTAAAAAGCAAAAGCCAGAAAGCAAAAAACACGATTTTTTATCGTGTTTTTTATTACATTTACTAGCGAAATTCATTGAGCACTCAGCTGCTAAGACATGATTCACAAACTATATGAATAAGCTAATGGCTACCTATTAATATCTGCTGGTCTGCAGTGGTCTTGGTTAGCTCTAGGTTTTGGATAAATCGTCCTTCAACATCAGTGATGGTGATCTGCCAATCATCTATCAAAACGCTCTCGCCCTCTAGGTCACCGACATAACCGAGTGCTTGCATGACCAATCCGCCCATCGTATCGACATCGGTATCATCGAAACGACTACCAAGCTCATCATTGCAGTCTTCGATGACGGTAGACGCTTGGACACGCCATGTGTTCGGCTTTTCTGGATCTGCAACGATGTTGTTGATGTCGCTGTCTTCGTCAAAATCGTCATGCTCATCCACGATGTCACCGACGATTTCCTCAAGCAAGTCTTCCATGGTCACCACACCACCAAAGTTACCAAACTCATCGACGACAATCGCCATATGAACTTGCGTCCGCTGCAACGAGCGTAGCAAAGTATCTGAGCGCGCAGTTTCACTAATATAGAGCGGCTGACGTACTAGGTCTTTTAGGCGTTTGCTATCAATTTTGTCTTCTTGGTTACGCACCATATGAACCAAAATAGGAATCAAATCTTTGGCCAGTAAGATACCAATAACGGCATCATCATCTTGACTGTCAAAAACAGGATAGCGCGAGTGCGTGGTCTCAAGAATAATGTCCATCACTTCAGCAAGGCTGGTGCTTTCGTGAATACCAATCACTTGCGGGCGTGGCGTCATGATTTCGCGCACTTGGGTTGCTGGTAGATCGAGTACGCCTTCTAGCATATCGACCGTATCAGGCTCTAAGAACTGGCGCGAGTCTTGTACCAGACGAATCAATTCGTCACGGGTCTCGGGGGCGGTCGATAGCCAGCGTTTTAAGCCGCGCATCGACCAACTACTCGGGCTGGGAGTGTCGTCAGACATGGTGGTGTGATTTAACCTCTTTAGTTAATGGCAATTAAAATAATCGTGAATAAAAACAAGTAGCGCCTAGATGGGGACAAAAGTAGCAAATAAAATGGCTGATTTATCATTAGTTGATGATTCAATCGTAAACATGCCAGCACTAATTAGCTTCACTTTATCGCAAGGCTCACCGACATTCAACGACAAATTCACTCAATTTGTATTGTCAGCGTGTTATAAACTTTGCTATGGTCAAAGCCTTTATTTAGCAAAACAAACCCTATGTCGCTACGTTCTCTTTTTTCTCGCTTGCTCTCGTCGCGTTCACGCCGCCATCCTAAGGATCGTAGCGTGAGCGATAGCGTAGCAGATAGCAAACAGCCAAAATCCACATGGCGACATCGGCTCGTGTCTTTTTTGATTGCTATTACTCTGCTCCTATCGGCAGTATGGTTACTGCTAGCGATTTGGTACCAGTACGGGATAGGCTCTATAGTGACTTGGCTTTTCACCATTGCCGTCACAAGTCTACTAGGAGCACTGCTTAGCACCCGCTATTGGCGTGCCGTCACAAAAATACTGTATCGCTATACCTCAGCTGACAACATAGTGACTAATAAAGCCACTGCCAATAAATGGCTCATCGGAATATACGGCGTGATTTGGCTCATGGGTGTGGGCTGGTTTTTTTCTATTGAGCCCAAGCAGGATCGTGACTGGATGGCTGAGGTCGATCAGCAAGTCGCTTATAAGCGCGATGCGGCCAATCCTAATTTGATTACGTTAACCAATGTCCGCAACTTTGATTGGCGTACAGATACAGAAGCAACCGCGCACTGGGATACCCGTACGATTGATTTGTCCAAACTCTCAGGCATCGATGTGACCAACTCTTATTGGATGGGACCACTCATCGCTCATACTTTGGTCAGCTTTCGTTTTGAAGACGATAGACCACTTGCCTTTTCCTTTGAGATTCGTAAAGAAGATGGTGAGTCGTTTTCAGCCCTTGCTGGGTTTTTTAGGCGTTATGAGCTGAGCCTGATTGCGGCAGAAGAGCGTGACATTATCTATACCCGTAGCAACGCGCGCGGTGAGCAGGTCTATCTATTTCCCATTAGCAACTTGCAGCAGCATGAAGTCAGATCATTATTTGAGTCCTACCTGACTGCCATTGATGAGCTAAATAACAAACCTGCTTGGTACAACACATTGACGAGCAACTGTACCAATATTATCTTTTATATGGCGCGTATCGTCAGTGGCGATCGCTTGCCATGGGATTACCGGATTTGGGTCTCTGGGTGGTTACCCAACTATCTATACGATGTCGGTATGCTCGATGCAGCGCCCGAACAGCCCGATCAACCTTGGTCGATGGATACATGGTATGAGCGTACTCATATTAATCCAAAGTCGCTCGGTTTTGACAATCTGCACTCCACTGGCAATAGCCGTGCATTCTCACAGCAAATTCGTCAAGACATTCCACTACCGCCACTCGCCCACTCTCAATCTAGTGCCGAGGCAAAAGCTAAGTCTACTGCTCAGGCGTCTAACTAAGTATCATCCAACGAATAAATGAAGAAATAAAAGTAGCGCAGTATTTTGCTAAGGGTTAACCCAACTGACCACCCGTGTCTCCATCTCTTCCTCAGACATACTGGTTTCAGACACACAGCGTCCTGCAACGCCGACATTAGCAGCGCGCATCTCGTGTTGTGTCACCACTGGATCCTCAGTCAATAACAGGTGCCAGCTTGGCAGACTCTGTCCTTTATATAACCGCTTGTAAGCACAGTGCGATGGTAGCCACATCATGTTGGGCAAGTTGTCCATGGTGAGCTGAATGCAATCTGGGACATAGTCTTGACGCGTCGCATAATGGCTACAATATCCCGTCGCACAGTCCATTAGCTGGCATGTGACATCGGTATATTCAACCAGCTCTTCGTCTACATTGCCATCCTCATCTTCATCGATGTATTTGATCAGGCAGCAACTGCCGCAGCCATCACACAACGCCTCCCATTCGCTATGATTCAGCTCGTTCAATGCAAATCGCGACCAAAACTGCGGGCGCAGTGGCTCAGACTTAGAGCCAGTATTAGAATCGACATCGCCGCTATCAGGAAACAAACTCATCGATTGCGTAGGCTTAGTATCTGAATCAATACTTGAGTGCAAGTCTGGTTTGTCATCATTTTTGTTTAACAAATTTATAGTCATAAGGTCGCAGTAGCATTTTGATAAAGAGCGTTACAGTATTATAGCTGTTTTTGCTAGACATGGGCGTTAAGGTAGTACGAGTTAGGAACACGAACCATCACAGCCACAAATAATTAAAACTCATAACATAAAAAAGGACAATAATATGTCAATTAAGACTTTTGAATTAATCAGTACAACCGAAAACGGTATCGAACTTATCAGCTATGTTGCACTGCCAGAAAATGCTTCAGATGATAATCCAGCAGCAGGTATTTTGGTCGCACCAGAATGGTGGGGCGTGGTCGACCATCCAAAATCAGTAGTAGAGCGTTTGGCTGAAGCAGGCTATGCGGCTGTCGCTATGGATGTCTACGGTGAAGGAAAATTAACTACTGATGCTGCCATGGCCAACATGTGGATGGAGCAGGTATTGGCTGATCAAGACATGCTTATGTCACGCTGCCGTCTGATTTTGAACGACTTTAGCGATCAGTTATCAGTGGATGGTGACAATCTGGGCGCAATCGGTTACTGCTTCGGTGGTAAAGTTGTCCTTGATATGGCACGTGAAGGCATGCCATTAAAAGCCGTTGCAACGTTCCATGGTAACCCAACGCCAAAACAGCCAGCTGACAAAAACTTTGCCGCAAAAGTACTTGTCGCTCATGGCCGTGATGATTCAATGGTATCGATGGATGCCATCGAAGGTCTAAAATCAGAGCTAGATGCTGCTGATGTCGATTACACTATCGATGTCTATGACAACGCTAAGCACGGCTTTACCAACCCACACGCTGATGAGCGCGCTGCCAATAATGAAGTAGACCTTGGCTATAATGAAGCAGCGGCTAAACAAAGCTGGGAAAATATGATTGAGTTTATGAAAGCAAACTTGGCATAAAAACAGTTTGATATAAAACTTATCAAGAAGGGCAGCTTAACTATTTAAGCTGTCCTTTTATTTTGCGTATGTTTTAACCAATGTTTTTGAGGAGCGTCATCAGACCAGTCTTGTACTTCTTATCAAATCGCGTCATTATCACCTTACTATCCGTTGGCTTGAGTAACGAAGATGTTATATCTATTGGTGACCCAGCTCGGTTGGCTGGCTTTTACGATTCTATTGATTGTGGTAGTCGCGTTATACACTAGGACAACTCGAAAAATCGAGTATCTACGCCGCGACGTCACAAAACTACAAGCTGAGCTTACACAGCAAAAAGACCTCAGAAAAGATAATAGTATAAGTCGTATGACTGCCTCATCTACCGGTTTGGCTGATGACAGTGTTCATGTGCGCAGGTCTTTTACTGAAAATATCGCAACTGAAAACAATGCGCCTAAAAATAGCGCGCCTGAGCCCTCTAATATCGTTACGACAAACAGCGCTAATGAGAGTGCAGCTTTTGATTCACAAAAGTCGTCAACAGCAGATACCTTACCATCCACATCATCATTTACGTCGTCATCCACGTTACCGCCACCATTGCCAACGATGGCACCAGCGCCAGCCCAAAATATCATATCGGGCGTCGCTAATGATGGAACTATAGATCAACCCCACTCAAAAACAACTGCGCATAGCGTGCCAGCTGCCCCAATTGAGCCAGATGAACGCTCACTACCCATCGTCACATCGCTCATTCATTCAATAAAAAACTGGTTTTTCGGTGGCAACTTGGTCGTGCGAGTCGGCGTACTGGTGCTGCTGGTAGGTGTGGTGCTCCTGCTTCGCTTATTGAGCGAATATATCGAGATTTCAATTACCACAAAGCTGATAGCAGTTGGCGTTACAGGGTTAGCATTGGCAGCGCTTGGGTTAAAGCTAACGGCAAAACGCTTCTCATATGGGATTACGCTACAAGGTGCAGGTTTAGCAATTGCGTATCTAAGTACCTTTTTTGCTTACAGTGTTTATGAAATCATTCCTAGTGTCCCAAGCTTTATCGGACTTGGGTTATTGTCTGCCATTACCATTGCCCTCGCCGTACGTCAGAACGCCTTCCCATTGGCATTACTGGCATTATCGGGTGGTTTTTTTGCACCGATTTTGACCAGTGAAGATACTGGCAGCTTGGTCATCTTATTTAGCTATTATCTACTGTTAAATATCACGATTGCCGTTATTGCTCATTACCGCCCGTGGAAAATCCTAAATTTATTCGGTGCATCGGTGACGTTTGGCTTGGCCTACTACTGGGGCGTCAGTGAAAATCTGAGCGCTGTCATAGAGTCGCAGCGTTGGTCACTTGTGACACTGGTTGCATTACATTTACTGCTTTATTTATTTGTCGTCATTCGTTATGCGCAGCAGATCATTACTTACAATACGCTTAATGACCAGAGTCTTAGCCATACAGATGATGCAAACATACTAGGACATTTGGACAAAACACCTAAAAGTAATCACCCCTACCTATTCCCCATCGATACCGGACTGCTGTTTTCAGTACCGATTCTGGCTTTTGGCTTATTTGCTGCCTTACTCGATGACATTTCCAATGCTCTAACCTTTACTAGTACAATTTTGGCAGCGGTGTATCTCGGACTAGGCTGGCTGTTTGTCCAGCGTAGTGGGCGCTATGCACTCATTACTGAAGGTATGCTGGCGTTAGGATTTGGGTTTTTAGCGCTGGTAATACCGCTGGCGCTGGATGCTGAGTGGATTGCTTTTGGGTGGTCAGTACAGGGGCTCGCATTAGTCTGGTTTGGCAGGCGCTCCTTACGGTCATGGTCCGTGTTATTTGGCTTGGCTTTACAGCTCATCAGTATCGGTATGCTCTTGACCACCGCGATATTCTCTATCAAAGACTATCCCGTCTTAGCCTTTAGTGTCTCAGCGATTGCTTATCTGGCGACTGTCTTTATCTTACGCGCCAGCAACTCCCCTACCATGCTCATGACTGAGCTCAATAATAGCAACACTGATGGCAACAGTAATAAGCACAACGCGGCAACTGCCTCAGAGTCGGTTACTCGTTACGCCCGTACGCTTGGTGTCAGCACCCAAGCTGCCCAGCAATGGCTAACCTCTATTGATAATCAAAGCCGCGCATTCAAGCTTGTTTGGCACAGTCCTAGACTAATAAAGTTCCTAACAGTGACTGCCATGGCGTGGGTGTTACAAGTGCTCATACTTGATCTTCATCATTGGTTTGATACTTGGCAGTTAGAGACCACGGTCATTGCGCTAGCCGCACTCATTAGCCTAACGATCTATTGGATGATCAATCGCTATCGCTCATGGTCGGAGATTCGGCAGTTTAGTCGTGGATTGCTACTATTGTTTTGTCTCATGCTAGTGGTACAACTCGCGCAAAAGTTTGAGCTCAATTTGACATGGACGACAGCAGAATGGCTGATATTCGTAGGTTTGATAATCGGCTGGCTCATGATAGGTCAGCTATGGCTAAAAACATGGTCTGATATCTGGTCTGATACATGGATTAATAATAACAATGCCTCACGCTATACGGCTATTAGTTGGCTAGGTACTGGTATCTTACTGGTTGCTGCCGCTGCGCATTATGGCCTACCAGACTCTGATGGCATCATAGCGGTATTGAGCTCAGCTGTACTCATTTTGACTGGGCTATGGCTCAGTCATCGTGATCTCAGTCATCGTGATCTCACTCAAAGAGAAAAAAATCTATCAACCAATAAAGCTTCACAACAAGGGCTACTGTATTGGTTTGACTGGCAACAGGCACTACGAGGATGTGCTGCGATCTTTGCTCCCATTGCTTTATTCTGGATTGTCATGACCAATTGGTCTTATGACGGTATAATTTGGGACATGTCTTATTTTCCATTATTCAACCTGTACGACATCACCTCGTGGTTGACGCTATTGGTTGGTTTTAGTCTTTATTATATAAGCTGGCGACACCGAGACAAAAACCCTATCCAATCAGATACAGTCACCAAAACCAAGCAGATATTCAATGCTGACAGCTTACTAATAATACTGGGGTTTATTAGCTTTTGGCTGATATCTAGCATGTTGGTCAGAACGCTGCATGCCTTTATCGGTACACCGCTCTGGGACGGTACTGGCACTCAAGGCGGTGCATGGCAAAGTGAGCAAGTGCAAACAGGACTGACGATTTTATGGACACTCTTGGCATTGGTCGCCACCATTATGGCGAGTCGCTACTGGCAACGCGCGCTTTGGTTTATGGGTATTGGATTGTTAGGCGTCGTCGTGCTCAAGCTGGTACTGATTGATCTGTCACAGACCGAAGCGATTTGGCGCGTGATTTCCTTCCTTGGCGCGGGTAGCTTGATACTATTGATTGGTTATCTTGCGCCTTTACCACCAGCCAATGAGACAACAGAAAATAAGCATCCAGAGTAGCGGCGTACCTGGTCAAGCGAGCGGACCAAGTGAACTGCTCAGGCGAAATTGTCCCGTGAATACATAGGTTCTGTAGTAAACTGGCAACTATGAATAAAGACAATGCCAAAAGTTACCAAAATCGCGCACTGTCTTTAATGCAATATTTTATGAATAAAAAGGTTATGAAAGACAATGGATAAGAGAACAAGCATTCAGTGGTTCCCTGGGCATATGAACAAAGCCCGTAACGAAATCAAAGAAATCATGCCGCAGATGGATTTGGTCATCGAGGTCATTGATGCGCGTATCCCTCATAGTAGTGAAAACCCAATGGTTGCAGCACTACGCGGCGAAAAGCCTGTAATCAAAATCCTGAATAAAGCTGATCTTGCCGATCCAGAATTGACCCAAGCGTGGATGGACCATCTTGAGCAGCAAAATGGTGTCAAGGCCATTGCTTGTGATACGGAAAAAGCCGATGACGTCAAACGTATCATCGCCATCTGTAAGCACCTCGTACCCAACAAAGTCGGTACTGGCCGTCAGATCAAAGCGATGATTATGGGCATCCCGAACGTCGGTAAATCAACACTGATCAATACGCTAGCAGGACGCGCCGTGGCGAAGACAGGCGACGAGCCAGCCGTGACCAAGTCGCAGCAGCTCATCAAGCTCGATGATGACATCATGCTCTATGACACGCCTGGTATGCTGTGGCCAAAGGTTGAAAATGAAAACTCTGGCTATCGTCTAGCCGCAACGGGCGGTATTCGTGATACGGCTTTTGATTTCGCTGATGTGGCAAGCTATACCGCTGAGTATCTCATGCACGCCTATCCTGAGCTGCTAAAATCTCGCTACAAAATTGAAGAACTGCCCAAGACCGATTGGGAGTTTTTTGAAGTGGCGGGTCGTAATCGCGGCTGTGTGCGCGCGGGCAACCAAGTCGATACGTATCGCATGTCTGAGATTCTCATCAATGAGCTGCGTAGCGCGAAGATTGGGCGTATGACGCTTGAAACCCCAGCCATGATTGAAGCGGAAGAAATTGTCGTCGCTGAACAACGTCTCGCTGCTGAAGAGAAGCGCAAAGCCCGCGAGGAAGAAAAACGTCTACGCAAAAAGCGTACCCGCCAGAATCGGAAGTAGGTCTATTAACGATATAAGCCACTATGAATCCATTAATACCCTCAGCAAAAACCATTCAAATCTACCTGCCCACAGGTAACCCTCGTGGGCTGCGTGTCGCTGAGATGACCACGCGCACCGTGCGTCTGATTGAAGTGCCGCGCATTCATATTGCAGATTTTTTAAGTATGCCCGACGCCAAGCAAGTAGGCTTATACTTTCTAATTGGTGATACCGATAGCACGGACAAACCACTACTCTATATTGGGCAAACAGGCGATTTAACCCAGCGCCTGAAAAGCCATAATAATGGTAAAGATTTTTGGACAAGGGTGTTTATCATGCTCTCTACCAACAACACCATTACTCAGACGCATGCGTTGTATATGGAGCATAAAGCCATTCAAATTGCCACAGACGTTGGGCGTTACGATTTGCAAAATGGTAATAATGGCAGCAAGCCGCACACGCCTGCACCGCTGCAAGCAGACTGCGAAGAGCTGTTCCACACATTAGATATTTTACTATCTACCCTTGGACAGCCAGTTTTTGAAGCGATCGGTATTGATACTCCTAATACTGAAGCTTACCAACCAGTGATACCAGATACCTGCCAGTCTCTCCAAGACGCACCAGCAGTCGTACCTGACAAGCAACCAATGCTGTTTTATTGCAAAGCCAAAGACTGCGATGCTCAAGGCTATTACGATAATGACGGTTTTGTCTTGTTAAAAGGCTCTCTCTTTCGCAAAAGGCATACGCCATCATTGGGAAAATGGGCTGTTAACAAAACACACGAGCTGTTAGTAAATGGCAAATTGGTTGAACACAATAATGATTCTTATCGACTCACAGAAGACCAGCTTTTTAAAACGCCAAGTGGCGCAGCGCAAGCGGTTACTGGCCGACCAACCAATGGCTGGGTAGAATGGAAAAACGGCTCGGGACAAACACTTAGCGACATTTACCGCTAGTAAATCAACCAGATAATCACTATATAGGATGAACGCTTTGCTTAAGTGTAACCGAAGCGCCCTTTACCTACTGCCAATTTTATAAGAGCCTATGACCCAATCTACCGCCATACCCGATACTTCCTTTTCTCAGCCCACTGACGCATTAGACTCCTTCGCCCCGCGCCTTCTCGGCTGGTTTGCCGAAAACGGTCGTCATGATTTGCCGTGGCAGCAGCATCAGACTGATACGCCCAATCCTTATATTGTTTGGCTATCCGAAGTCATGCTCCAGCAAACACAAGTCACCACCGTATTGCCCTACTTTGCGCGTTTTATGGAGACGTTTCCAACCGTACAAGATTTGGCTGCGGCAGATTGGGATGTGGTCGCTGAGTATTGGGCAGGACTTGGCTACTATGCGCGCGCGCGTAATCTCCACAAAGGTGCGAAGCAGTTGGTTGCAGTGATTGATGAAACGGGCGGATTCCCGCAGACACTCGCAGGTTGGGAGGCGATTTCTGGCGTTGGTCCATCTACCGCTGGCGCGATTATGGCGATGGGATTACACCGCTACGGCGTCATCTGCGATGGTAATGTCAAACGCGTGCTGACACGTTGGGCCGCTATCGACGGCGACATCACTAAATCTGCTACCACCAAGGAATTATGGGCGTTGGCAGAGCGACTAACCCCAAAAGAAAACTCAGGACTATTTGCTCAAGCCATGATGGATATGGGCGCAACGCTATGTGTTCGCCGCAAGCCTGCATGCCTGTTATGTCCATTGCAAGCCGACTGCTTGGCACATGCAGAGGGGCGCGAAACCGATTATCCTGTCAAAGCAAAAAAACAGCCCAAGCCAAGCAAATTTAGCAATGCGCTACTGATAGAAAGTGTAGACAGTGAACTATTGTGGCTACAACGTCCTGATAACGGCATTTGGGGTGGATTGTGGAGCTTGCCATTACAGTTTGTAGAAAAAATTGACGGTAAGACAAGTAGTAAAGCCACTGGTAAGACTGATGCTAAAAAACCAGCGAACGATGATAAGCCAACTAATATACCAAGTGACGTCCGTAGTCATGAAAAAGTGTACGAGACAGAATTCACCACGGCTGAGCAAATTATCAATGAATGGTTGACGAAGAATAAGCTAGCCGCACAATCAGTCAGTAAGTCATTGCTTGATGATGCTCCGATTAAGCACTCATTGACTCATTTTCATTGGTATTTAACCCCGCAAAAACTAACGGTTGATGCTGTACAAATACTAGAGCTCAATGAGAAATTAGCAGCGGCTGAGATTGATTTTAAATGGCTCACCGAACAAATAGCGCAGGATAGTTTAGGACTGCCTCGTGCGATGATTAAGATCTTAGAATAAAAATTAGCATAAAAAACTGAAATAAAAAAAGCGACTCATAATCAATAGTGAGTCGCTTTTTTATGGTGGCAATATAAAGGCAGCTGAGATTAGAAATTTAAGACTTTGGCACACGCAAGCGCATTAGACCTTCTTGCTGCACGGTTGCGACCAGTTTGCCCTCTTGCCAAAACTGCCCATGGTTTAACCCTTTCGCATTAGAAGTGGTGTCACTCCACATGTCGTATAGCATCCATTTATTCAAATCAAACTCACGATGGAAATGCATCGAGTGATCGATACTAGCGGCTTGTAACCCACTGGTCATAAAGCTCACGCCATGTGACATGAGCCCTGTGCCCACCAAATAAAAGTCAGACGAAAACGCCAATAGTGCCTGCTGAATCGCTACTGGCTGATTGCCAAGCTTATGAATACGCAGCCAATTTGCCTGTTTAGGTTTCATAGGTTCTGGGCTAATCGGGTTGCGCGGCTTAACGGGTTTTATCTCGACATGACGGCGACGCATAAATCTTGCTTTGAGCGCTTCTGGTACTTTTCCAACGTTCTCTTCTTTTAACTCTTGCTCAGTCAGCAAGTCTTCTGGCGGTGGATAAACAGGCATATCCTCTTGATACTCAAGCCCCTCCTCCATCGGTGAAAACGAGGCAATCATCGAAAATATCACTTGCTCAACAGGCGGCTTACCACGTACTTCTTTGTATTGAATAGCCGTCACTTCACGTGCAGAGAGGCTGCGGCCATCACGCAGACGACGCACTTGATAGATCACTGGTTGATTGATATCCCCGCCACGCAAAAAGTACCCATGTAGTGAGTGACAGGGCTTGTCTTGCTCCAAAGTATGCGCGGCTGCCATGATCGCTTGGGCAAGTACTTGTCCACCAAATATACGACTGCCCACATAGTCATGGCTTTTGCCTTCAAAGACATCAGGGGTAACTTCAATAAGTGCGATGGTAGCCAGCAGCTCATCGATCAGTTGTGAATTATTGGACATGACGATATGTTTCCTTATTTTTATCAACAACACCCAGCACTCGAAAATAAGCATCTAACCATATCGACGCGATATAACTGCTGCGCTTGCATGTAAAATAATATGGGATCACTTGCTAACAGATACAAGCGATACTGTAGAACGAACAAACAACTGTAGCTAACAGAGCCATCGCTACATATTTACTTTCGATAGAAAAGGTAAACATCTTACCCAATATCTATAGCTTTGACTAGCTACTGTCGGCTTACTTGCGAGTGTTGCTTTGCTGTTTTTGCTCAACAAATAACGATTTGTCAGTGCGTGTATGCAGTATGAATCAAAAAAACGAGATGTCTGATAACATCTCGTTTTTTAGTGGTTTCGACGATAATACTGCACTATCTACGGCTTGACGGCGACCAGTACACGAATAGAGTCCGGCACCAATGATAAGTTGCCAAGCGCTTGCTCACCTTGAGCCTTGAGTTGCTCTAGGCGCTCAATCTCTTCAGGACGCACGTTTGGATTGATAGTTTGCAGATGCTTGAGACGTTTGATCTCGCGCGACCACTGCTGACTAAAGCGGCTACTGGCTTGCTCACCAATCTCAGCGATCTGCGCGCGTGCGATATCTTCAGCTTCATAGTAACGCTGCTCAATCACATCGCTGCGTACCTTGATGACTTGGCGGGCACGGTTTTTGTCCAAACGCTCAATATGCGGCATGATCATATCGGCACTAATACGAGCAGATAAGTCACTGCCTTGCTCACTGATAAAGACACGGATGTTTTGTGTAGTCAATGTCGCAGGCAAGTTAAGCAGCTTTGGTGCGATGGCTTCAACGCGGAAGTTCACCTCTAGCAGTACCATACCTTGCGGTACAGCAGCGCTTTTGAGCATAGCCACAGTAGTATTACCAAAAGTGCTGGTACTCGCCAGCTCATAGATGGCGCGCATCAACGGATGCTCATGCGTGATAAAGTCGATATCTTCACGCTGCAGCGCTTGCTCACGCTCAAACGTCAATGTCATGCCATCTTCATCGCCAAGCGGCAACCCGTCGATATAGTCACTAATCTCTGTGCTGTCGATAGGCGCGATAACCCACGAGCCATCACGCTGGATGTTGTGATCGATATTGGCAGAGGCAAAGAAACGCTCAATGAAGTGCGGTAATAGATTGTTGCCATCAAAATCACGCATAGCATCAGCGATACGGCCAGCGACACGCGGGCGACATGAGTTGTATTCTAACAGACGATCGCGACCCGCTTGCAACTGCGCCTCAAGCCCCAGTCGCGTTTGCAGCGCTTCATCGATAATATCTTGTAAAATGACATTATTTTCAGCAGTGTCAGCGCCTTCAAGCATCGGCTTAAGATCTTGGATATACTGCTCTTGTACGCTTTGTGCGGTTGGCGATATTTGGCTAAACATGTTTAGCGCATCGTTGTACCAGTGATACAGACGCTCTTGTGCCGTACCTTGTACATAAGGGACATGCAGCATGATCTGCTGGGTTTGTCCGATACGATCTAGGCGACCAATACGCTGCTCTAGCGTATCTGGATTGGCAGGGAGATCCCATAGTACCAGTTGGCTTGCAAACTGGAAGTTGCGACCTTCTGAGCCAATCTCCGAACACAATAGTATCTGCGCGCCTTCACTATCAGCAAAGAATGCGGCGGCTTGGTCACGCTCTAGTAGCGTCATCTGCTCAGTAAAGATAGCGGTTTTTATGCCGGCATGCAGGCGCAGTACTGCCTCTAGGCTCTCTACGGTTGCACCACTACGCGCGATCAACAGCACCTTTTGCTGCTTAAGCTCACCGCGTAGGATATCAATCAACCAAGAAACACGCGGGTCGTCCTCTAACCAGCCACCATCTGGTTGATTTTCTTCACCCCACAGCTGCTCACGCAATTTACCATTGGTTTGATAGCTGTCACGCCATGCTTCAGGCAATGGTAGTGGATGCGGCTGGCTACTACGGCCATAGAATCCCTTGACACTCTCACGCGTATTACGGAATAAAATACGACCCGTACCATGACGATCTAGTAGCTCGTTGAGCGCATGCGTACGTAGCTTGTCGTCATCGTTGATCGAAGCCAGCTCATCAATACTGATGTCCAATAGACTACTCAGAGCAGCAATTTGACCTTCATTTAGTGGCTTGTCTTCTATCAAGACCCCAGCCACAGCTGCCGTCTCCTCAAAAGCAGCCTGACCATCGATGAACTCATCTAGATCATCGAAACGGTCTGGATCAAGTAGACGTAGACGGGCAAAGTGACTTTGCGCACCAAGCTGTTCTGGTGTTGCGGTCAGTAGCATGACCCCTGGGGTCTCTTCTGCAAAATCTGCCACCAGATCATATTGATCATTACCGCCCTGTGCTTCATCCCAATGCAGATGATGCGCCTCATCAACGACCAGTAGGTCAAACCCTGCATCCATCGCTTGATCATACAAATCAGGATGGTCAATCAATAGATCCATACCTGCGATGATGCATTGCTCAGTGGCAAAGACGTTTTGCTCAGGGTCATGTTCTTTGATAGCAGCCGTACGCACCAAATCAAACAGCGCAAAGTTTAGGTTAAATCGGCGACGCAGCTCAATCATCCACTGATACTGCAAGCTATCTGGCACTAAAATGAGTACGCGCTCAGCCTTGCCTGTTAGCAGCTGCTGATGGATAATCATACCCGCTTCGATGGTTTTACCAAGACCCACTTCGTCAGCCAATAGTACGCGCGGCGCGATACGCTTACCGACTTCGTGCGCGATATAGAGCTGATGTTCGATGATATCGACGCGCGCACCCATGAGACCTTTTAGCGGATGACCTGCCAGTGCTGACTGCATACGCAAGATATCTTGGCGCAGCTCATACCAGTCACCACGTTCGATACGACCAGCAAGCAGACGCTCAAGCGGCTTAGCCAATGTGATATTGGCAGCCAAACGGGTCTCCATGATGCCTTTTTCGTGCTCATCAACTCCGTACTTGAGTACACCCATGACTTCATCGACAGCATTTACGGTGTAGCTTCTGCCATCTTGGTCATAGATGGTATCGCCCACTTTGAACACCACGCGCGATAGTGGCGCAGAGTTTTTTGCGTAGACGCGTGTCTCTTCACTTTGTGGAAATAAAATATGCACACATCGATCATCGACGTCGATAACCACACCTAAGCCAAGCTCAGATTCCGTATCAGATAAATAACGTTGGCCAACGGCGAATTCAGTACTGTGCAATGAAGCAATAGAGATAGTCATAGGGCGATGTCTTTTGTACTCAGATAATTAAAAATTAGATAGCAATGGTGGCTTTTGATAGCGGTAAGATTACAAGCTATGCACAGCATCAGTAAATGTGAATGCAATATTGTAATCTTGGTAAAACCAGTCTTAAGAAAACCAATAGCTAAGCCATACCATTATATAACGTTAGCGGCTAGATGAGTGCGTTAAGTTGAATTTTCAAGAGGTCGATTGTGATACCTATAATTTTATGAAGACTTCAGTCCAAATCAGCCTGGGTAGGTCGGTTTATGATATAAATCACTTTGTTTTTAGCCGCTTATGTCTACGGCGATAGCATTTAACGAATTGGTTTTTGACTAAAAATATTAGCGTGCTACATTAAGCCGATAATGATTTATTTGATGAACGCTTATGCAAAGTGATTTGTTCGAGCATTTTCTATATAAAACTGACCTATATGACAACAATAAATCCTATATGACAACAATAAATAAGGAACAACCATGCAAGCCGTTTTTTTAGACAAAGGTACTTTTTCTGACGGTATCGACCTGCCTGCACCAACAGGCGTGAGCGATTACGTCACTTATAACGACACACCAAAAGATACAGACGTCATCGTCGAGCGCTGTCGTGACGCCGATATTATTATCACTAACAAAGTCCAAATCAGCGCTGAGGTAATAGCACAGCTCCCCAAGCTAAAGCTTATCCAGTTGACTGCTACTGGCATGAACAATGTCGATCATGATGCTTGCGATAAACACGATGTGGTCCTTTATAATGTCGCAGGTTACGCGGTAAAAAGCGTCCCTGAGCACACCTTTATGCTGATGCTAACTGCCTTGCGTGCTGGTATTCACTACCATCAAAAAGTCGCTGATGGTACATGGCTAGCAAACGGCAATTTTTGCCTGTTAGATATTCCGCTGATAGATTTGGAAGACAAGACGCTAGGCATTATTGGTATCGGTACGATTGGCAAGCGCGTAACCGAGATCGCACGTGCTTTTGGGATGACAGTACTCTGGGCAGAGCATCAAGGGCGCACGCCTCGTAGTGATGAGTACACGGCATTTGATGACGTGCTAGCACAGGCTGATGTGATAAGCCTGCACTGCCCGCTAAACGAGCAGACCGAGCATCTCATTAATAAAGACACTCTGGCAAAAATGAGCAAACAACCACTCATCGTAAACGTGGCTCGTGGCGGTGTGGTCGACAGTCAGGCATTGACCGACGCGATTAACAACGAACAAGTTATCGGTTATGCCAGTGACGTGTTCGAACAAGAGCCTATTGCTAAGGACGACCCACTGCTCAGTCTCAGTGACCATCCGCGTGTTATCTTTAGTCCGCACAATGCTTGGGGCAGTAAAAGCGCACAAGAGACTTTATGGCAGATGTTGAGCAAACAGGTGGCTGAATTTATTGACAGTCACCATTGAAAACGAACATCAATAGCGACTGTCATACACTGATCAGCTACTAACGACTAAACCGCAACCAGTCGTCTTTTATTTTGCGGTATTTAAGCATGACATGATCGCTAAGATAGTTATTGGTCACGTACCACGGGTAGCGATCGCCTTGCTTAGGCAGTCTGTCTGTGGCGCGCCTGACATACCCAGATGACAGCGAGCCCATCACCGTGTCTGTCTGAGCACAGGCAGTAGCACTCGCTGTCTCTGCCTGTGGCAGCGCGACTTGGTAGCGGTTTTTATGCATGTAGCTCAGTAGTCTTACCAAATACTGACACGCCAAATCGATTTTTAGCGTCCACGAAGCATTGGTATAACCAAACAAAGCCGCCATGTTAGGTATGCCCTCAATCATGACTGCCTTATACGTCATGCGCGTGCCGATATCGATAGCTTGACCATCGATAGATACCGCTGCGCCGCCCAGCATTTGCAATTTCAAACCCGTTGCAGTAACGATGATGTCAGCATCGAGATGCTCGCCTGATTGCAGCAGGATACCAGTCGTGGTAAAACGGTCGATTTGATCGGTCACCACCGCTGCACGTTTGCCTTGCAAAGACTCAAACAAATCACTGTCTGGTACGGCGCAAACGCGTTGATCCCAAGGATCATAGTCAGGCATGAAATGCTCCACACTAACACCGCTACCTTTTAGCTCTTTTTTTACGCCACTCTTCATTACAGCTTTCATCAGCGTGGGTGCGTGAGTCGCTAATTTATATAACCCTTGCTGCCGTAGCACATTGCGTGCACGCAGCGCTGTATAAGCTTGCTCTTTTGACAAGGGTGAAAATTTACCTGATAGCCAGTCAATCGCGTAATCATCGCCTGGCACACTTGCCACATAAGTTGGCGTCCGCTGTAGCATCGTGACGTGGCGTGCACACTGATCACTATCTTCATCCACCATCGCAGGCAATAACGTCATGGCAGTCGCACCGCTACCGATGATGATTACTTTTTTGTCGTGATACTTTAGATCATTCCAGTGCTGTGGATGGACAATATGCCCACAAAAATCTTCTTCGCCATCAAAATGAGGTCGATACCCTTGCTCGTAGTCGTAGTAGCCTGTAGCACCCACGACGAACTTTGCTGTCTTAACGAACACCTCTCCGCTGGCGTGATTTTTTATGGTTGCTGTCCATAACTGATCCATGCTCGACCATGCTATCTGCTGGACTTCATGCTTATAGCGGATATGATCCGTAATACCAAACTCGCGCGCCGTATCAGCGATATAACGCTTAATATCACCGCCTGCTGCTAGCATTCTATAATCTAGCCATGGCCGAAAGTTGTAGCCAAAGGTGAGCGCATCAGAGTCAGAGCGAATACCAGGATAGGTAAATAAATCCCATGTCCCGCCAAGATCAGCACGTTTTTCTAGTACGACAAAGCGCTGCGAGGTATTTCTCTTATCGACTGATTTATTTTTCTTTTGCTTTTTTGCGCTTTTGTGGCCAAATAAATTTGTGTGCTGTAGTTGCTGTAAACGGCAAGCCATGCCAATACCAGCAATACCGGCGCCAATAATCATAACTTCATAATCGGCTGGCGCATTCAATTTTTCACTTTTATGTCTAAGACGTTTTTTGATACCTTGTGCGGTGTTGTTAAGCATGCTCTCATCCTTGTGTGCATAACTGATGCTATGTGACTGACTTTGAGGCCATAGCTGTTATGGCCTTTATTCATTTCCCTTTACAAAATCTAACGCTCTAAAACACAGAATCTAACGCCCTAAAACGGACATGGGCTTTCCCAATCCATCCAAGCACCCAATACTGGATGTTTTAACCGTAATTGCTGCGCATGTAAGTTTAGCCTTGGTGCAATCTTGAGTGCCGTACCTTCAGCATAAATCGGATCACCAATCATCACGTGACCTGCATGGACCATATGTACGCGCAGCTGATGACTGCGACCCGTCACCGGTTTGAGCATCACTCGCGTAACTGCTTCACCATTACACATTTCGTGCGCTATGACTTCATACAATGTTAATGCATGTTTTGACCAGTCGTGATCGACGATATGACGCGGTTTGGTAGTCGGCTCATAACGCACTGGCACGGAGATCTTACCCGTTGCACCCACCTGCTCCCATTCGCCAAAGACCCGCGCTTGATAATTTTTTTGTGGTAGACGCTCAATAAACTGCTTACTGATATTGGTTTGGGCTTCTGCATTTTTTGCAAAAATAAGCAGTCCTGAGGTATCCATATCCAATCGATGAATCAGCTTGACCGCTGGATTGGCACGCGCAAGCCGAGCAAGCAGACTTACCTTTAGCGTTTTGCCATCGACACTTAGCAGCCCTGCTGGTTTATCAACCACCCAAATATCATCGTCCTCATAAACAGTAATTTCTTGTGCAAAATTCTTGAAAAACTCGAGCGGGTAAGCATTTTCTTGAGCATTAAGGGCGTTGACTTCTTCATCGGTAAAAGGCATAAAATTAACTACTTATGTAAATTGGATTAAATATGTGATTTTGGTTGATATTGTTTTGATACGCTATCGCTGTTATTACTATTCTCAAAATATTATTGTTTGATACCGAAAGCAGCCACTGCTATATGATTGACTGGTGCTCAAAGAAATGCATTATTGTCACAATGGTGATAGCAAGTAACAGGGAAAACCTAAGCGGTATCATTTTGTCTTGATTTATTGTGCTAATCGTAATTGTTAAACAATTTAACCGGCCTGTATCTGTCAAGCATGAGCAAACATGTTAATATAATGGCACATTTTCACCCCTTCCAAACAATTCTTTAATCATTAATCGATTCATTATTAAATCAATATGCACGTCGATACGTGATGATAGAAGTTACAAAACAAAAGAGATAAAATTATGTCAGACCTTATTGTACATACTACCGACACAGACTTTGATCAAGACGTTCTACAATCAGACGTGCCTGTACTGGTAGACTTCTGGGCACCATGGTGTGGTCCTTGCAAAGCCATTGCCCCTATTTTAGAAGATCTAGCCACTGAGTACCAAGACAAAGTCAAAATCGTCAAAGTAGACGTGGATAACAACCCACAAGCAGCAAGCCGTTTCGGTATTCGCAATATCCCAACACTATTTGTATTCAAAGACGGCGAAAAAGTTGATTCAGTAATGGGTCTACAACCAAAAGCTGAATTGGCTAAAGTTCTAGACAAGCATCTGTAAGCCAAATGCATTCGCTCTAAACTGTTTAGCGTGAATAAGTAGAACACGTGAAAAGCCATTATCTGAATCAGATAATGGCTTTTTTGCTTGTTTTTTGTGCAAAAAACTTGATTATACGAATTTTTTGGCAAAAATTATTGACAATGCTATTGTGAAGACCGTATAGTCTGCTGACAAGAGAAAACCAACTGTTTTCCTAGTATCTTGTCGCTATTCTCCTCGTGTTTATCAACAAAAACACAATCGTCATTATAAACACCATTGCTGAACAAAATGACTAAACGCAATTACTGATATTGAGTTTTTGACGCAGACTCTTATGTAGCCTTTTTTATCCCTATTTCTTAAGACCTTGCATCTACCGATCGCAATGCGTCCATAAGCAGACATGCATAACCAAAACTACATAAACCACAGCGCTGTACAACTACCCTCTATCCTCATATTACTGTTATTTTAATCACTGTCGTGATTTGTGCTGCTAATGGCATCTCTCATCTGATCAATTGCTAATGACCTATCTATGAATCTAACTGAATTAAAGAAAAAATCAATCTCTGAGCTATTGGCTATCGCCAAAGAAATGGGTCTTGATAACATGGCGCGTAGCCGTAAACAAGACATTATCTTTGCTATCCTAAAAACTCACGCTCGTAACGGCGAGGCTATCTATGGCGATGGCGTACTTGAGGTTCTTCCTGATGGCTTTGGCTTTTTGCGCTCATCAGAAGGCTCTTATTTAGCAGGTCCTGATGATATCTATGTCAGCCCTAGCCAGATTCGTCGCTTCAGCCTAAAAACTGGTGACAGTATCGCTGGTACGATTCGCCCACCAAAAGATTCTGAGCGTTATTTTGCGCTTCTTAAAGTCGGCGAGATCAACTTTGATACACCAGACCGCTCACGTCATAAGTTGATTTTTGAGAACCTAACGCCCCTATTCCCAACTGAACAGCTAAAGCTTGAGCTAGGTAACGGTACTACTGAGGATTTGACGGGTCGTATCATTGACCTAATCGCTCCGATTGGTAAAGGTCAGCGCTCTATCATCGTTGCACCGCCAAAAGCGGGTAAAACGATGTTATTGCAATCTATTGCTCAGTCCATCACGCGTAATAATCCTGAATGCTACCTGATTGTACTTTTGATTGATGAACGTCCAGAAGAAGTCACCGAGATGGAGCGTACCGTGCGCGGTGAAGTGGTTGCCTCTACCTTTGATGAGCCGCCACAGCGTCACGTACAAGTGGCTGAAATGGTCATCGAAAAAGCCAAGCGTTTGGTTGAGCATAAACAAGACGTGGTCATTCTATTAGATTCGATTACTCGTCTGGCGCGAGCTTATAACACAGTCATACCGTCATCAGGTAAGGTCTTGACCGGTGGTTTGGATGCCAATGCTTTAGAACGTCCAAAACGTTTCTTCGGTGCGGCTCGTAACGTCGAGGAAGGCGGAAGCTTGACGATTATTGCCAGTGCATTGATCGATACTGGTAGTAAAATGGACAGTGTTATCTTTGAAGAATTTAAAGGAACGGGTAACCAAGAAATCACGCTTGAGCGCGACTTGGCCGAAAAACGCGTCTTCCCTGCGATTAATATCAAAAAATCTGGTACGCGCCGTGAAGAGCGTCTATTGGATGAAGATAAGCTGCGTAAGGTATGGATCTTGCGTAAACTACTACAGCCAATGGATGGTGTCCAAGCGACTGAGTTCTTGTTAGATCGTCTAAAAGAAGCAAAAACTAATGATGAATTCTTTGAGCAAATGAAACGTAAATCACAGCATTAATTTGCACACACTTTGCTAGCGCTGTTTTTGTAGCCAACTCAGATTAAGACCACTACTAGGTGGTCTTTTTTTTGCTTATCTAAAACTCAGCGTACTCGCTATCATACTATTATTACTATTACGTCAGTTATGCCACCTAAGAAGGTATCAACACGATAAAGTGTCAATATAGAAAAACACTAATATAAATAGGTGCTCATTACGTGTAAGTGCTAGCTCGATGATACAGTCTGGCAACATCGATTACATGTTATTTGCAAAGTTTAGCGTTTTTACTATGACCAATAAGTTGTTAACCGACTATTATGGCAGACAGTAGAAATATATTTGAAAATACGATGGGTACTGCTTTTTAAAAGTTCTGTATTCTAACTTGACGACTCAATAGGTGATAATATGAAATTTGCTAAAACAATCGCAATGACTGCAATTACTAGCTCAGCACTAATCATGACTGGCTGTAACTCATATGGCGGCATGAGCAACACTGCTAAAGGTGCAACTGCTGGCGCTGCTGCTGGCGCGCTTATCAGAAGCAAAGGCGACAGCAAAGATATCGCTCGTGGCGCGTTAGCTGGCGCAGCTATTGGCGGTGCTGGTGGTTATGTTCTTGATAATAACTAATAGCGTTTTACTCTGATATTGTCTGACTGTTAGGTTGGTAATATCAAATAAAAGACATTAAAAAAGCCCGCAATTGATTGCAGGCTTTTTTAATGTCTTTATTTTAGTGTTATATGTGAGCTGTGGTTTTTACGAGTTAGTATACGTCGCTTTTAGCGCACGCTACTGATAGTTCTAGAGCGCACCACTAAAGGTGTCGCAAGATTGTACATTACCGCTCTCTAGACCACGAGTAAACCATTCCACACGTTGTTGGCTGGTACCGTGAGTGAAGTTATCAGGAACAACTGCCCCGCCGCTAGCTTGTGCCAGACGATCATCACCGATTTGACTGGCAGCGTTTACAGCTTCATCAATATCGCCTGCTTCTAAGAACTGTACGCGCTCTTGATTACGCTGTGCCCATACACCCGCAAAGCAATCTGCCTGCAGCTCTTGTAATACTGATAATTTATTAGATTGTACTTGCGTGACTTGCTGACGAGCTTCATTAACTTGCTGACTGATACCAAGTAGCGTCTGCACATGGTGACCGACTTCATGTGATATGACGTAAGCCTGCGCAAAATCTCCTGCTTTGCCTTGGTTCTCTTGACTACCTGACCCTTGCTGATCTCCTGAGATACCAAGGTTCTGACGCATCTCTACAAAAAACGAGGTATCTAAATAGATTGTTTGATCGCCAGGGCAATAAAATGGACCTGTCGCTGAACTGGCACTACCGCAAGCTGAGCTTACTTGACCATTAAAAAGAATTAGTGAGGGCTCTTTATAAGTACTGCCCCCTTCATTAAATATCTGATGCCATACTTCTTCTGTATCCGCCAGTACCACTTTTACGAACTGTGTATCCCGATCAGTACTGGTCGCAGGCTCGGTAGAGGTCCCATTACTACCACCACCAGCAACCACCTGACCTGTTTGCAATGCGGTCATTGGATTGACGCCAAAGACTAGCCATAAAATTCCAGCAATAATAATACCGCCGATACCGCCGCCTATCATCTTACCGCCACCCTTACTGGATCGTACGTTAGAGCTGCCTCGTCTGCCTTGCCATTTCATAGTTTGTTCCTCAAATATACGATATCTATAGTCATTCGTATTGGTTATTCATTATGTGATACAGTTTTTAGTACAAAGTTTCCAATTGGTTTTCTGTTCAGCCATCTGATATTTTCGTTAGGTACTCTAAAACGAGCGATTCTAAAATATTTCAGCTGTCTTTGTCCCTCATAGTCTCAAGAACTGGTATATTTTCTTATACTACTTATAGGTAAAACGCCAAGAATAATCAAAAACCATGGTGAATATTAAGCACCTAACACTTTCTTGAGTAGGCTGATGTCATTGATTATACGTCGATTAATTTTATTTGTTGTATTAAAAATACTATCAGTTAGACAAAGTAAAATATTATTGAAAATATTATTGTTACTTAATTGTACAGCCTATTCCTATTTACATAGAAAACATATAGAATGCGTGAAAGCTGAGTAGCTGTAACTAAGACCAGTTGGATTCTGAGAAATCTTAGAATTCAGCCTTTGTTGCTGCTACTGCTCATTTCATTTTTCCGGAGAAAACCTTATGAAACTTAAATTACTTGCTCTAGCTGGTATCATGACTGCAACTATGGGCTTAACTGCTTGTGACAGCAGCACAGAAAACGCTGCTGAAGATCTATCTGACGCACAAGAAGAAGTGCAAGACGCATCTGAAGAGCTAAACGAAGCTGCTGCTGAAGGCGAAATGACTGCTGATGCTGAAGCTGCTGTTGCTGACGCTGAAGCTGACATCGCTGATGCACAAGCTGCTACTGCTACTGACGAAATGGACGCTGAAGTTCCTGTAGACGGTACGACTACTAGCATGGACGTAGCTAGCGAAACTGATACTGCTGCTGTTGAAGCTTCTGACGAAGTAGTAGTTGAAGAAGCTCAGTAATTTATTGTTCATACAATAGATACACTGTAGTAAAAAAAAGAGAGCATATGCTCTCTTTTTTTATGTCCAAATTATGGTGTTAATATCGCATGCTGTATCTAGTCTCGGCTGCTATAGCGATATCAGAACTATATATTGTAACACTGATATAAAAGACCACAGTAGATGCTCTATAAAGTAATAATAAACGCTACCAGAGCATCATTTGAGCTCCTACTAAACAACACATCAAGTATCAAATAAACGCTCATCGACTTTTTGGCGAAACTTTTGTCCCGTTTTAAAAGTAACAACGCGGCGAGCAGATACAGCAACTGGCTCCCCTGTCTTTGGGTTACGACCGGGACGGCTGTTCTTATCTTTAAGCTCAAAGTTGCCAAAGCCTGATAGCTTGACCTCTTTGCCATCAATCAAACTATCTGACAGCTCATCAAAAAAGTTCTCTACCAAACAGCGGCCTTCTTGGCGTGTTAGGTTCAGGTGACTCATCAAGTGCTCAATCATGTCAGATTTGGTTAAGGTGCTCACAGTACGACTCCTATGCTATGTCGTGATGTCGAATATCATGGTTTAGCGGTATGAGGTTAAGAGTAGTCATTATAAAGGTTTTTTGACTGCTTTTTAACACAGTATGCATTAAAATCCTTTATTAATAACGACTTAACGTATTCTATAAACAAAAAAGGTTATAGATAATGGTTTTACGAATAACAATGCTCTATAGCCTAATAAGTCAAAGGCTATAGAGCACTGGGTGTTTTAATTACTAAAAATTAGCTGTCGCGTAACTGCGCTGAGTGTTGCTCCGTTAATGCCTGTACGACATTGTTCGTAGCAGTCTTTACAGCGTCATCAGATAGGGTCTGAGTACTGTCTTGCCATATCAATGCAAACGCCAATGAACGCTGACCTGTAGGCACGTTATCCCCTTGATACACATCGAACAGCCACAAATCAACCAACAAGTCCCCTGCCGCAGCTCGCACCGTTGACTCTAAGGTCTGCAAACTGATATCACTGTCGACTAAGATAGCGATATCACGGCGTACTTGTGGAAACTTACTTGGCGTGGTGATCGCATGTTGCTCGCGAGCCGTCGTTAATAGCGGTGCTAATGACAATTGAGCAACCCATGTCGTTGGCAAATCGAGTTGCTTTGCCGTACTTGGATGCAGCTGACCCAACCAACCGACGTATATATCATCGATATACAACTCAGCGCTTTGGCCAGGGTGCAAAAAGCTCAGCGTGCTACGCTCGTAGCGGATACGGGCGCTATCGATCTGCGCTGGTAGCAGCTGCTCAATATCATGCTTTAGGTCATAGAAATCTAAGGCACGGTTTTGATACGCTTGCTCACTCCATATATCACCAACGGCAACTAAAGCAATGCTTGGCGTTTGTACCAGCTCGCTAATACTTTGTCCAACAAAGCTAAGACCTGTCTCAAAAAAACGTACACGCGGCTGCTGACGATTCAGGTTGTATTGCACGCAAGGCAGTAGGCTCGATAGTAACGTGCGGCGCATGACGGCCAAATCACTAGAAATAGGATTTGCCAGCGCCAATACTTCCCCTAGCGCGTCATCATCAAGCAACGCTTCTAGTTTTGCATCACTAAAACTAAAGCTGATAGCTTCCATGTAGCCATTATCAACTAATGCCAGCTTCATCTGATGCGTCAAATCTGCAGTATCATCATAATCCATGCTGACCTGCAAATGCGGCAATACACTTGGTATATTGTCATAACCATAGATACGAGCGATTTCTTCGATTAAGTCTTCCTTGATACTCATATCAAAACGATAAGATGGTGGTGTGCAAACCAGTGCGTCGCTCTGCTGCGTAACGTCAAAACCCAATTGAGTCAAGATACGCATCATCTCTGATGGCTCGATATCAATGCCAATAACGTCACGAACTTTCGCGATTGGTAAGGTGATTGGCGCGCGTGCTGGCAAATGCTCAGTACTCTCTACCGTGACTATTTGACCCGCTTCCCCGCCCGTGACACTAGTGATTAGATCACAAGCACGTGCCAATGCTAACTGTGGTAATTCAAAGTCGACGCCGCGCTCAAAACGTTGTGAGGCATCGGTATGTAGTCCAAAACGACGTGCGCGCGCAGCGATAGCGAGCTGATTAAAGAATGCGCTCTCTAGCACGATGTTTGTCGTGCTATCCGTTACACTACTACGCTGTCCACCCATGATACCAGCGAGTGCCAAAGCACCTTTGTCGTCAGCAATGACGAGCTCATCACCTGTTAAGGTAACCGTTTGCTCATTGAGTAAAGTAATGGTCTCAGACGGTTGTGCCAAACGTACAACAATATCACCCACGATAGTATCAGCATCAAACGCATGTAACGGTTGACCCAATTCCATCAATACATAGTTGGTCACATTGACTAAGAAGCCATGCGAGCGTAGACCTGACTGTACCAACGCATCTCGCATCCATTTCGGCGTTTCAATGCTGCGATCGATATTGCTAATCGATTGTAACAAGTATCGAGGACATGCTTCTACTGCATCAACGGTTACCGCTGGTGTTGCGCCATTATCAGAAGCGACTATGTTGTCAGGAATCGCAGGCGTTTGTACAGACAAATCATTGATGACTGAGATCTCACGAGCAATACCGCGCACGCTAAAACAATCACCACGGTTTGGCGTGATAGAGATGTCCAATATCTGGTTATCTAAACCCAGATATTCACGGATATCAGTACCAATTGGTGCATCTTCAGGTAACTCAAGCAAGCCATCGATGTCATCAACCAAGTCAATTTCAGAGGCGCCGCACAGCATACCATTTGAGGCCACACCGCGTAGCTTGCTCTTTTTGATCTTAAAACCTTTGATATCGTCACTTGGTAATACCGCGCCGACAGTCGCAACGGGTACTTTCATACCAACGGTCACATTGGGCGCACCGCAGACGATTTGTAATGGCTCAGCGTCACCGATATTCACCTGCGTCACACGCAATTTATCTGCATCTGGATGCGGCTCTACACTAATGACTTCACCGACAACCACACCGCTAAACTCACGGGCAACGGCATAACGATCATCAATCTCAAGCCCTGCCATGGTTAGCTGCTCGGCCAACTCTTCACTAGTATTGTTGGGGTTTACCCATTGACGTAGCCACTGTTCGCTAATTTTCATAAATATCTCGGATCAGAATTTTATAATAAAGATGTTGGAGTAAAGCTTGGCAAGTTAACTTGCTATATTAACAAGGGGCACTTTTATATCAACAAAAGCACTCTAGCCAAATTGCTTTAAGAAGCGCACGTCATTTTGGAAAAATAAACGTAAATCATCGATACCGTAATACAGCATTGCAAAGCGCTCGATACCCATACCAAAAGCAAAGCCAGTATATTTGTCGCTATCGATACCGCAGTTGGTCAATACTTGTGGGTGCACCATGCCGCAGCCCATTACCTCAAGCCATTTGCCGTTATCATCCAAGATATCTACTTCCGCAGACGGCTCAGTGAATGGGAAAAACGAAGGACGGAAGCGCACGGTTAGCTCTTTGGCAAAAAATGCTTCTAGAAACTCACTAATCAGACCTTTTAGCTCAGCAAAAGTGCTCGACTCGGTGACCATAAGGCCTTCTAACTGATGAAACATCGGCGAGTGCGTTTGGTCTGAGTCATTACGGTACACACGACCAGGACAAATAATACGAATTGGTGGCTCGTTTTTTTCCATGGTACGGATCTGTACCGGACTGGTATGCGTACGTAATAGATAATGCGCATCAAAATAAAAAGTATCATGCATCGCACGTGCAGGATGATGCGAGGGAATGTTTAATGCTTCAAAGTTATAGTAATCACTCTCAACTTCAGGGCCGGTTGCGACATTAAAGCCTGCTTGAATAAAATACTGCTGCATGCGCTGAGTAATCATCGTTACTGGATGCAAATGACCTTTTTGACCACCGCGAGCGGGTAAAGTAACATCGATACTTTCACTCTCTAACTTGGCGTTGAGCGCAGCCACTTCTAATTGCTGCTGTTGATCAGTAAGTGCTTGCTGAATGCGACTACGCACTTGATGCAACCGGCCGCCATAGATCTTTTTATTATCGGCATCGAGTTTACCCATTTGCTTTGACCAACCTGTCAATGGGCTTTTTTTACCAGTCAATTGCACACGTAAGTCTTGTAGTGTACGCGCATCAGTTACTTGTAGAATCAAAGCTTCAGCAGCACTCGCAAACTCAGTAAGCTGAGCCTCAGTAAGCTCACTTAGCTCTGAAGACAAGGTCGGTAACGCCGACAAGTCGTTGGTGGCAGCAGGGTTAGTCATAAGACGCATTATTCCTGATTTAAACGAACTATTAATTGTAGGGATTTGACCAAATATTGCAAACCATTTATCCAGTTATATTCATATACAGAATATGCAGAGAGACTGGCTATTAGAATGGCTTGAATATTTGGTCGATGATAAGCGTATTTACTGTCGATACAGTCTCAACATCGATTGGGCATGGAATAATTTAATATAAAAAAAGCCACCGACCAGCGGTAGCTTCTATTAATATCATACTATTAATCAATATTAGTCCTATCCGTTTAGATAACTACTTATAAATAATTATTTAAAGGCATCATATCTAAAGGACGGTTAATATTTAGGCCAATTCCGCTTTTGCTTTTTCGACCAATGCTGTGAAAGTCGCTGCATCATGCATAGCGATGTCTGCTAGAACGCGACGATCGATTGCGATGTTTGCTTTTTTCATACCATTGATAAAGCGGCTATAGCTTAAGCCATTTAAGCGTGCACCAGCATTGATACGTGCGATCCAAAGACGACGGAAAGTACGTTTCTTGTTGCGACGGTCACGATAAGCATATTGACCAGCTTTGGTCACTGCCTGTACCGCTACGCGGTAAACACGTGAACGGGCACCGTAGTAGCCTTTTGCGCGCTTTAAGATTTTTTTGTGACGGCGATTTGCCTGTACACCACGTTTTACACGGGCCATAATTTACTCCAAGATTTTTTTGATCACTGTTAAGCGAGTGATGATGCTGTCAAATGACAAACACCATTGTCAGATTGCAAAGTCAAATATCATTTCATCAGATAATTTCTGATTAGATATAGATGACGGTAGGCTATTAGATGTATGGGCACATACGACGAACTGCTGCTTCGTCAGATTTATGCACTAACTTAAGACCACGCAACTGGCGAATACGCTTAGGTGATTTCTTGGTCAAAATATGGCTTTTGAATGCTTGCTTACGCTTGAAGCCATTCGCTGTTTTTTTGAAGCGTTTAGCTGCGCCGCTTCTGGTTTTCATCTTGTTTTTCATGATGATTTGCCTCTTTTTCTGTTTTAGAACCTGGTCGTCAAATAGTCATGCTGGCCAATTGTTATCATAAATAACAACCAAACCTCTATTTGCCTCGAGGTGGGAGGCGCTATTTTAGCAGATAGTGCGTTGTTTTGCCAAGTAAAGTTTTGGCTTGGCTCTGGTGAATAATAAAGACGGGTAGCCAATAGAATACAAGCCTTAACAGCACTGCCAAAAATTCCAATAAAATATCTAATTTGTCTCCAAATAGATTGAATATCAGCTTAAGCTGTGCTTAAGTATGTACTGTATGTTTCCATGATACGCGTGCCATTGAAACAAGCGTATTTATCGCCTACATATAGCTGTACTATAAGGTCTTAATCACTGTAATACTACTCGCCTCTCGCATGATAGGTGGCGTAATCAATTACCATCACTTTAGGAGATAGTGTGTCAGAACAAGCGTTAGCATTTGAAGATGACTTATTTGTCTTTGAGACAGTGATGCGTGTGCGTCATACTGAGATTGACTTGGGACAGCATATGGCCGTTGAGTCTCTAACAGCACTCCTGTCTGAGGCGCGTCTTAGATTCCTACAAGCCAAAGGTATTAAGGATATCAACGCAGAGCAACAGGGTTTGATTATTGATCAATTGCAGCTAGATATCATGAGCCGTATACGAGTGCGCGAAGAGCTTTTATTCGAAGTCGGTGTGGAGCCAATATATGACAATGGCGGTCACATAGTCATAAAGGTCACCCGTATGCATACTGGTGAAATCATGGCACAATCACGGCAGCACTTTGTCAATTATGACTTTAGCCTCAATAAAGTAGTCAAACTCGATAAGACGACCAAAGAAGCGCTTTATCCCCATTTATTTAGGCTGTAAAATAGCGGGCTATAGCATACTTTTATTTTAATCAGTATTCATCTGATACAACTTGTCGAATCATCTCCTCGCATCCTTCATTACTTCACTCACAACATTGCTTCACTCATAAGTAGTATAATTGCTTATTGATCTTTTTCACCTTTTACCTATAAGACGATAGATACATTATGACTTTACCTGCTTGGCTGACTGCCGTAACTTTTAACGATGATGGTTTGATTCCTGCGATTGCTCAAGATCACCAGTCAGGTCGTATCTTGATGATGGCTTGGATGAATAGCGACGCACTACAACTAACGGCGCAAACAAAGACCGCCGTTTATTTTTCGCGCTCGCGTGCCAAATTGTGGCACAAGGGAGAATCATCAGGTCATACGCAGACGGTGCATGATATTCGTCTAGACTGTGATGCAGACGTGATTGTACTTAGTGTCACGCAAGCGGGCGGTATTGCCTGTCATACGGGCCGTGAATCTTGCTTTTATCAGCGTTTAGATTTATCTGGTCCAACGCCAGAGTGGCAAACGGTTGATAAGGTACTCAAAGACCCTGCTGATATTTATCATGCTACAAAAACTACTAACGATATGCCTGAAGGCAAGAAAGATGATGCCCATGCTGATTCTGCTACTAACCAAGAGTCAGTTGATAACGCCTCTGTACTACAACAGCTCGATCAAGTCTTAGCAGAACGCAAACAAGCCGATGCTGACAGTTCATACGTAGCCAGTCTATATGCCAAAGGCTTAAATAAAATATTAGAAAAAATCGGTGAAGAAAGTACAGAGAGCATCATCGCTGCTAAAGATTTTGCTCACTGTGATAAAAGTAGGGATAAGGCGCAGTATGATGAGGCGCGTCACGAGCTAATATATGAAGTGGCAGATGTCTGGTTTCACACTCTAGTTGGACTGGCATGGTTTGATATTGAGTCAGATGCTGTGTTGGGCGAACTAGGCAGACGTTTTGGGTTGTCAGGTATTGATGAAAAGGCTGCTAGATAGCTCTTATGCAATAAGCATCACTTTTATTTGATTACTGTTGTTTTCATCTATTTGTAATAACTGCAGGTTATAATATATCTCTGTTTTATCTCGACTTATATGTCGATGCTTTTTGTTTGATACATAAACCTTTTATAACTGCAAAATATGCATATAAAGACTGAAAACTAAGTCACAAAACCAAGTCATAAGGATACCGTTATGGGTAGTTTTTCTATTACACATTGGCTAATACTACTGGTTGTTGTCGTTGTCGTTTTTGGCACTTCAAAACTTAGAAATGCTGGCAAAGATTTAGGCGGTGCGGTTAAAGGCTTTAAAGAAGCGGTCAAAGACGAAAATACAGAACACGCCAAAAAACACGTGGTGCTTGATCACGACGGCACAGCCCATACCGAAGAGCGCACAGCAACCACCAAGGTTGATGATAAGCATAATGTATAGCATTTAGACAGTGACATCGGACCATTATGTTTGATATCGGGTTTTCTGAACTACTTCTCTTTGGCGTTATCGCTCTCATTGTCTTGGGCCCAGAAAAACTGCCACAGGCAGCGCGCACGGCTGGGCAATGGTACGCCAAAATTCGCCGTACAGTCTCAACATTGCAGTCTGAAATAGAGGCTGAGCTTGACTTGGCTGAGACACGCCAGCAAATGCAAAAAGAGCTTGCCAAAATTCGCCAGACTGAAGTTGAAATGAGGCGTGAGATGGCTGAGATGCGCGGCAATATGAAAGCTTTTGAAAGCTCACATAGTCCTGCTTCTGAAGCATCCACGAATGCTGAAAACAGCAAGGGTGACGAAGCTCATGAAAATAGCCGCACACAAAAGCAGCAACCAGCCACACCAAAAGCCTTCGACTATGCTTATGCCTCTGACGAGCAGCCAGATACATTAGAAAATGGTCAATTATCGAAGCGCGGTCACAACGGTGACAATGTAGATGATGTAAATGTGGGTGATGCAACTATAGGTGATAATGCCAAGGCAGCGCCAGTTGTTCAGACCATCACTACCCGTCCATGGGAAAACATGTGGTTTCGACTTGGTGCTTATGACAAAGCACGTCGGCTCCCAATGCCGCCATATGTGCCAAATTATAAAGCTGACGCCCTACTCAACAGTCCTGCCAACATGCAGACTTCTGACCATAAGCAGGAGACTGATTGATGCCATTATTCAAGCGTAAAAAAAGTCGTCAAGAGAAAATCGCTGTTTCTGCCGTTACTGACCCAAATGTCATCGATCAAGATACTGAAACAAAAACTAGTACCACTCAAGATAAAAAATCAGAGGATGTTTTAAGCCCTTTGGCTGATATGCCTATTACCGAGCATTTGATTGAGCTGCGTCGGCATTTGATCAAAATATGTGTGGCGGTACTGATAATATTTTTAGGCTTGGTCGGCTATTCGCGCGAGCTATATAACTTGTTGTCTGACCCATTAGTTGCACAGTTACCCGCCAATTCGACCATGATTGCCACCGATATCACGTCAAACTTTATGGCGCCGATACGTCTGACCGTATTCGTAGCCGCATTTTTGGCGATGCCCTATATCCTTTATCAAATTTGGTCATTTGTAGCGCCCGGTCTGTATAAAAAAGAAAAGAAAATTGCTATTCCAGTGCTGCTATCTTCTATATTTCTGTTTTATGCAGGTGTGGCTTTTTCTTACTTTATTGTGCTCAAAGGGGTCTTAAAGTTCTTTATCATGTTTGCCCCGCAAAACGTACTACCCATGACGGATATCGACAGCTATCTTAGTTTTGCCTTAAAACTATTTATGGTATTTGGCTTAACCTTTGAGATTCCCGTTGTCACTTTACTATTGATATTGGCCGGCATTGTCTCCATTCAAAGTCTAGAAGAAAAACGCCGTTACATCATTGTTGGCTGTTTTGCTGTGGCTGCCGTAGTCACGCCACCTGATGGGGTATCGATGTTGATGTTAGCCTTTCCAATGTGGCTGTTGTTTGAGCTTGGTTTATTTCTGGCAAAAATTTTGATAAAAGAAGAAACAAGTCCTAATCTAACATCAGCAATCAAAAAATAGTCTCACCAGTGCCCTATTTGGATGTCCAATAGCTCCTAATTTAGATTAGAATGAGACTAGATACATAAAACTGTGCTGTAAACTGCTCACATATTTTCTTCTTGTCCCATCAGTAAGCTTAGCGCTTATTATCATGTTTTAGCACCATCATCATCTCTAAGCCATTGTTTATCCAGTGGCTTTTTTGCCCCTTGTGTTTTAATCATTTTTTGTACTTTAGGTAACTTTATTATGTCCGCATCGATGCCAGCTTATATGAGCGACCCCACTGATGAGCAGCTTGCTGCGCTGAATATGGCGATGGATCACAAGTCATTTAAAGTGGTCGCTTATGCAGGTGCTGGTAAGACAACGACCCTCAAGCTGATTGGGGAACGTTTACGTGGGCGCGGTCTATATTTGGCGTTTAACAAAGCCATTGCCAATGATGCACGGCAGAAGTTTCCGCCGCATGTAGAATGCCGTACTTTTCACTCGCTGGCCTATCGCCATGTCGCTCGTGATATTACTGCCAAGCTGTCTTTGCCGCGCTTTTCACCCAAACGTCTGGGTGACGACTTGGGACTGCAGCCTGTGCAAGTACGTCGGCAAATGGAGGGGGTCAATAAATATATTACGCTCACGCCAGCACGGCTGTCTCGGTTCGTCAGCGATGCAGTAAGTAATTTTTGCAGCACACATGCCAGCTACCCTGCGCCAAGGCATATCCTGTTCCCCAGTTGGCTCAATGCGTCAGATGCAAAGCAACTGCGTGAGATGCTCTACCCTGCTGTTGAGCAACGCTGGTTACAATCGATCGATGCGCGTCATCCTGCGGGCATTGGGCATGATATTTATCTCAAACTATGGGCGCTGTCCAAGCCAAGTATCCCTGCGGATTTTATTTTGTTTGATGAAGCGCAAGATGCTGACCCCTTGATGATGGGTATCTTGACCCAGCAGTCGAGACAAGTCATCTATGTGGGCGACGCGCATCAGCAGATTTATGAATGGCGCGGCGCGGTCAATGCAATGAAAAAACTACCCCTACCGCAGACGTTACTGACGCAGTCCTTTCGCTTTGGCGAGCCGATTGCAGAGGTAGCTAACACCTTACTTAAGGCCCTACAAGAGGACGTACCGCTAAAAGGCAATCCGAATAAACAGTCCTCTACCGATAAGGGCATGGTACATAGTAAAAAAGATGCTATTTTGTGCCGTACCAATGCGGCTGCTATGTCACAACTATTGACAGGACTAAAGCATGGCCACCGCGTGGCGCTACAAGCAGATACTGACCGTATGCTCAAATTCTGCCAAGCAGCCGAAAACTTAAAAAATGGTAAATCGGCTTATGGTGTACCTGAGCTGGCGTATTTTTATAACTGGGGTGATGTGCAAGAGTACGCCGAAACCAATGAAGGCAGTGATCTCAAAACACTGGTCAAACTGGTCGATGACCACGGTACCAATGTCTTGAGTCAAGCGGTCAATAGCCTGACCAGTATCGAAAATGCTGACTATGTCATCTCTACGGCTCATAAAGCCAAAGGGCTCGAGTGGGAGAAAGTACAGTTAGATGATGATTTTTACTACGATGTGACCACCAATGCGGTCAAAATAAGCCCAGAAGAGTTGCGTTTGCTCTACGTTGCTTGCACGCGTGCGCAAAGCAATTTGGATATTCACAATATTAAAGACTTGATATCAGGATTACAGACGGGCAAAAAAGTGATTTTTGGTAATACCTAATTACCCTACACCTCTGTCAGACTCAAGTTTTATTCAATCTCTCTTATAACGACCCTTTAGCAGTGAATCACCAGCATGAATAATAGCCAGCAACTTCAAACGCGTCAAAATACTATTAATCAGTTATTTGCAGCTCCCGTGCGTTTGCTCGCACCTATGGAGGGCTTGACCGATCCTTTGATGCGCCAAATTCTAACGCAGATTGCATCAGATTTAGGGCGTCCTTATGATTGGTCAGTGAGTGAGTTTATTCGTATTACTCAGCATGTCTTGCCTGCGCATGTTTTCTATAGGTACGTCCCCGAACTCCATCACGATGCCAAAACAGCCTCTGGCACGCCTATTCATATACAGATTTTGGGTAGCGAAGCGCAGCTGATGGCAGAAAACGCCACTTATGCTTGCGAGCTTGGCGCGCCTGCAATTGATATCAATTTTGGATGTCCTGCAAAAACGGTCAACAGCCATCGTGGTGGTTCTGTATTGTTAGATGAACCTGAAACAATGTATCAGATTATCAGTGCCGTACGTCAAGCCGTTCCCGCCCATATACCAGTATCAGCTAAGATTCGTCTGGGCTATACCGACACTAGCCGAATGGATGATATTCGCGGCGCAATTAACGACAGTGGAGCCGACTGGCTCACCATTCATGCACGCACTAAGACCCAAGGCTATAAGCCGCCCGCCTATTGGGACAAAATCCAAAGTTTTAATGCGCTCGATATTCCAGTCATTGCCAATGGCGAGATATGGACAGCAGCGCAAGCAAATGAATGTATGACGCAAGCAAGTACACCGCATTTGATGTTAGGTCGCGGTGCAGTAACACGTCCTGATCTGGTTGCGCAAGTCGATAGCCATACTAATAATAATGCTGAAGAAAATGCTGAGAGCAATGCTAAAAACAATATTGAAAATCTAGAGAATGTCTCTACATTGTTGTGGCAAGATTTGATCGCCCATCAGATTAAGTTTTTGGAGGGTGCAGCAAAGAATGATGTGGTGTTGGTCGGTCGCTACAAGCAATGGCTAGGTATGCTTACTAAAGGCTATGTTGAGGCACAGATGGTATGGGAAGCGATTAAAAGAGAAAAGAATAAAGCGGTGATTATCAGCGCACTACAAGCGAGTGTGCAAAAATAATCACCTAGTCATACGTGGTTTGCTTTATAAGTAACAATGGGCAGTGCTATACGCTGACTCGTATCGCTAAATAAAACAGCATTAGACAGCATGCCATCGACAATACCCAAAGAATAGAGCGAAATGTCGATAAGTTGGTAATATAAGCGGTGCAGTAGCCAATCCTAATCATTACATACAACCAAGCCAATACATTAATAATAGACTGCGGTACAAAGAGTAGCATCGCTGTCAGTACAGCTGCTAAAAATACAGGTAAGGTTTCATAGCTGTTTTTTTGTGCGGCATCAGCGCGTGCAGCAATACCAGTAGTGCTTTGCATAAAGTCACGTGGATGCGCATTGTTTCTGATTCTAAATCCACCGGATATTTTTGCCACTAAAGATACTGCCCATGGCAGTAAGCTTGCGGCTATCATCGCCCAGATAGCGGAGGCAACTTTATCAGAAACCAAGTCAAAGAGTGCACTGATCATTGTATAAGTCCCTAACCTGCAATCACTTCAAAATCGTGGGTAATGTTGACCCCACCTTCCACTAGCATACGGCTGGCAGAACAGTATTTTTCAGCTGATAGCTGAACCGCTTTTTCGACCTGTTTGTCTTTGATATTTTGACCTGTCACAACAAAATGCATATGAATATCAGTATATACAGCTGGTATGGTCTCAGCACGCTTGGCAGTTAGCTCACAGCGCACGTCTGTTATTTCTTGACGAGATTTCTGCAAGATCGATACAACATCGTAACTGGCACACCCCCCTAATCCTAGCAGGATCAGCTCCATCGGGCTTGAGCCTTTCTCTTTATCAGCATCGAGCTGCACGTTATGTCCTGATGGTGACACACCCATAAAAGCTTTGTTTTCTTGCCATGTGACGCTTGCTTTTGACTCTGACATTGCAGATGCTCCTTACTTTGATTGGCATATTGCCTATTTTTATTGTTTGAAATATATAACACTTGGCTAGTGTAGCATAAGCCAAAGTAAGATTTTATAGAGCCATTGTTCTGCTACCGTGTCACGATGAGTAAATACACTACTCTTACTCTTCGATTTTTGATAAAGCTGTTATTTCGTAAACCTTTTGATTGTTTTGGAATAGTGCAGTTGTCGCTGCTCATTACCACGCCTACAAAACCATTATCTTATAAATACACAAAAGTTCATTTATAAATATTTGATTTTAAAAGGTAAAACTCGTGAAACATTTTATAGCAAAATACTGTTACACATTTTGCTTGTTTCTTGGTTTAATAACGGTAATGAAACTCGTTTTAGGCAGATACCAATAACAATCACCTTATAATAATTACGATTGCTATTATGATTTGGATCTAGGACGAGCTATTTTTAAATAAATTAAAAGGTTTAGTCATGATAGATGCAGACGGCTTTCGCGCCAATGTCGGCATCATCTTGGCAAATACACAAGGGCAGGTTCTGTGGGCAAAACGGATTGGTCACAACGCTTGGCAATTTCCGCAGGGTGGTATCGACCGCGGGGAGACGCCGATGGATGCAATGTATCGCGAACTCTGGGAAGAGGTCGGTTTACATCCGCGTCATGTGGACTTATTGGCAGTCACGCAAGATTGGCTGCGTTATCGCTTGCCAAAACGTTATGTACGTCATGGCCAGCACCCCTTATGTATTGGGCAAAAACAAAAATGGTTTTTGCTACGCTTAGATGAGCCAAATACTCAACATATTCGCTTCGATGAAGGGAAGCCTGAATTTGACCATTGGCAATGGGTCAGCTACTGGTATCCACTCGGACAAGTGATTCACTTTAAACGAGGCGTTTATCGCCGTGCCTTGCAAGAATTGGTACGCGAACTCCCCTTAAAACAAGAACTGATCATTCCTGAGCAAAATAATCATCTGCTTATGTAATAAATTACTCAATAGTACGATGCAAAACACCCACGACAATAGCTAGAATGTTAGCAATTACCGTGGGTGTTTTTTTATGCTCCTAGACCTATACTCTCAAAACGCTATTGATGACTACTTTGAGTTACTGTCAAATTCTCGGCTGATGATATCGGTCGTGAAATCTGCATCCCTATCTTTGCGTAATGTCAAAATGCTTTGAGTCCGCGTACCATAGGTGGGTGTGTTGGTTTCAACATCACCAAAAGCCACTGGCTCAATATAAACAGAGGACAAGGTTTGCTCAATCTCAGTGCTCATACCCGTCTCTGGCAGCTGATCATCTGGTGCTTTGGTGTTATCCGATAGTACATCGAATGCCGCCGCTTGCCAGTATTCAGCCGAGCTGTCCTCAGCAATCAACGGCAGCACCTCTTGGCGCAAACGTCCACGCAACCGCTCGGTCTTAAACCAGCTGTCCTCTGGCTGACCGTTAGATATGACATGCAGACCTGCATATAATGGCGTGGGTGCATGACCGCGATTATTAACGATGACAGCTTGAGTGGCGTCACCAATAATCAGGTTAAAGCCTGCATAGTTTTGCAAATCAATCTGCCGTGCAAAATCCATCGGACTTAGAGTTCCTGTTAAAAACTCAGTGACCAGTGCACCACGTGAGCGCTCATCACTGCTTGCTTGCACTCCATCACGAAAATTCAATACCGCAGCCCAAAGACCATTTTGTTCATAATACTCTGGACTCTGCGCTGGCGATGTTTGCTGATGAATGCCTAACCACGTACCACCGCTTTGTTTATCACGTCCAGCATAAATAGGTTGGTCAGCCCACTGATGTAGCGGATCCGTCGGACGCTGCAAAAACTCATCGCGATTGGACAATAGCACTAATGGCAGTTCGTCAAATAACTGCCAAGCAATGGCAACAATACACATAGCATTCCTTTTATTATTTTATGTTGGGCGCGAGATTTTTGGTAAAAATAAAAATCATCACTTAAAACTGATTTACTAATCAAGCGCCGCTTATCGATTACCACTCAATACTTTATTGGTAGGGTAACTGATTTGGGACGTTGAGCGTATCACCTGTGACTGTTTGCTCGGCAAGTCAAACTCCCACGCTACCATGCCTTGATTGTCATTCCAATTGCGCTCAGTGATAGGCGGCGTGTGGGTGACTGCAACTTTCAGACTATCATCGCGGCTAACAGGCTCGCTACCTAGTACTTGCAAGCGTACAGCGCGGTCGTGCTGGTTGGTAAATTGATAGGCTTGGGTAGTCGTTAAAGTTTGTGTGCGGCTTAGCACACCTTTTTCACCTTGCTTGTCTTCGTTGATCAGCGCTTTTACAAGCATATTTGAATCACGACCAAAACCAATCCCCTGCTCTTTTAGCATCTGATAGTTATAGCGCGATTGACCTACATAGTTGTCATCACGGTACAGCTGTAATGAGCCATCCACCCACTCTGGCGTCAGAAATGGTGCTGATGCATACCAATATGCTGTCGTCTCAACGCTAGGGGTACTTCGAACCCACAGCTTACTACCGCCATACTGCTCGCCAATAACTGTGCGTACCCGTCTACCATCACTAGGGATACTCACCAGCTGCGGCAAGCGATACTCAATGATACCGTTTTTGTTCTGGCTACTGACCGTAAAGTTCGGTAGCGGCGCCATATTTGGTGCTCTAGAGTCGTCGCTATAGCTCTCTCTCGCAGACACGACTACAGGCGTGTTATCCACCATAGCTGATGCATACTGAGCATTTTGGTTTTCTTCATATAGCGATAGGCGCGGCACATAAGGCAGTCGTCCTGTCGCACTTTGGTTGGGATTGGCGGTACTGAGAGTGACAGGTACGTTGGTCCAGTTCTCGCCCGTTTGCTGGGCGATGATCGCCGAGGCGGTGATACTCAACTGATCACTACTGGTGTTTAGACGCGCCTGATACGTAGGCTCCCATCCTGCACCCTGTACTTGATAGTGCAATTTAACGCTACTTGGCAAGCGACTGGCAGTGCGCACACTTACCTGTGTCACGTCATTGGAGGTTGATGTTGCGCTGCCCGCTACCAGCTGATTCAGTGCGTCTTGGGCACTTGCCTGTCGCCGCTGAATGTCCAAAATCTTTTGGTTAATGCGGGTTGCTTGCGCTTCTATGTCGCGTGCGTTATTTGTAATCGTACTCGCTGTGTTGACTTGCGTGGCTTTAGTCAAATTCTGCAAGTAGGCTTTTGCCAAGCGCGCCGCTTCTAATTCAGCATTGATACTGGCTAGAGTGTTTTGCTGCGCCTGCACTTTAGTATCGCCTTGATATTGGCATTGGGCGGCTTGCTCTCCACTCAACGCTTCAATACTGACTTCACCAATATTGACATTACCTATTGCCTGTACGCTTAGACTTTCTTTATCTATATAAGGTGATAGGCAAGAGAATATCACGGTTTGCTCGCCACTCCCTGTGATAGGCAACGAACGTGTGACACTTGCCAGTCCCTGATAGATAGTCACTTGCTCGACGCTACTGATAGCTGCTTGTGCACTAGATATACCCCATACTGCACTGCCACCGCATATCACTGGCAGGACAGCGAGCCGCGTCATTCGAGTGAACGCAGATAATATACTGGTACGATCATTTGAGACAGACCAGTGTGTTAGGTGGACATTCATACGTCATTCCTCAAAATGAAATTATCCTAGCGTCACCGTCAGTCTTATATCAGATAAGCGCGTAAGAGAACCTCTATCTTAGCAAGATTACCGTAGCCGTTTTGACCGTTTTTAATAGAAACTTTTTTATCGCCTCAGGTCTTTTAATGAGAGCTTTTCTATTTCAGTGTGCTGCTCTATACACTGCACCAACTTTTTATTCCTCTCCCCTTTATGGTGCACTTTCATTAACAATCGTGCACTAAATTAATGAAAACGACCGACAAGATTTAATTATTGCTCAATTATTACTCGATTACTGACTCTTTTGACTTGGCACAGAACTTGAAGTCTTAATTATTGTTCAGGAGCAGTATTTTTACTTTTTGTGTTTATTTAGGAGATGTCCATGTTTTCGTTACCAACTTTAGCCAATCCTCAGTGTGTTGACTCTCACTTACCCAGCAAAATCAAATCTCGCTTCTCATTACTAGCCATCGCTGTCGTTGGTAGCTTGAGCCTCGCTGGCTGTCAAAAACCTGCTGAAACGGCGACCTCTACAGAGACAACAACCGAAACCACTACAGAAACAACGACGACTCCTGCTGCTGATGGCGACACCATCAAAGTGGGCATTTTGCATTCACTATCTGGCACCATGGCCATCTCTGAAACCTCTCTAAAAGACACGGCACTCATGACCATTGATGAGATTAATGCCAGCGGCGGCGTACTCGGTAAACAGCTAGAACCTGTGGTCGTTGACCCTGCTTCTGATTGGCCGTTGTTTGCTGAAAAAGCCCGTCAACTACTCACTCAAGACAAAGTAGATGTTATTTTTGGTGGCTGGACATCAGTATCACGCAAGTCAGTATTACCAGTGGTTGAAGAGTTGAACGGGTTGATGTTCTATCCAGTACAGTACGAAGGACAAGAGCAATCAGAAAACATCTTTTATACTGGCGCAGCGCCCAATCAGCAAGCTATACCCGCGGTTGAATACTTAATGAGCGAAGAAGGTGGCGGCGCAGAGCGCTTTGTACTGTTAGGTACTGATTACGTCTACCCAAGAACCACCAACCAGATCTTAAAGGCATTCTTAAAGTCAAAAGGTATCGCTGATGAAGACATCATGGAAGAATACACGCCGTTCGGCTTTAGTAATTATCAAACCATCGTCTCCAATGTCAAAAAATTCTCAACAGGCAAAAAGACAGCCGTAATCTCTACCATCAATGGCGACTCAAATGTTCCGTTCTATCGTGAACTTGCCAACCAAGGTATCAACGCCTCAGACATTCCGGTTATGGCATTCTCAGTCGGTGAAGAAGAGCTACGCGGCATCGATACCAGTTTATTGCAAGGGCATTTGGCGGCATGGAACTACTTTATGTCGATCAAAAACCCAACCAACAGCGACTTTACCAAACGCTATAAGCAGTATGCACTAGATCAAAAACTGCCAAATGCTGAAAAGGTTGTGACCAATGATCCGATGGAAGCCACCTATGTGGGCATCAATATGTGGAAACAAGCCGTTGAACAGGCAGGTACCACTGATGTCGATAAAGTACGTATTAGCATGGCTGGACAGACATTTGATGCCCCTTCAGGCTACACGCTAAAAATGGATGAGGAAAACCATCATTTATGGAAACCTGTCATGATTGGTCAAATTCGTGCCGATGGTCAATTTGATACGATTTTTAAGACGCCAGAAGTTATCCAAGCCCAGCCTTGGAGCGAGTACATTCCTAAATAGACCGTCTTTTTAATGACTGTATGCTGACAAATATATGGCTGGTGAGACTATAATGCCTGAGCACAATCACGAATCAGCGCGCTCAACTGCCATAGCTATGTTTGACCTTATAGTTATGTTTGACCTTTTAAAACCCTTCAAACTTTATCAAACCTTTATCGCTCAAGACATGAGCGGTAAAGGCTGAAGGTTTGTTGTCTGTAAAACATAGGGAGCCGCATATGCAGCGCCACACTTTACGCCCATTTGCAGGGCAAATATCGTCCAAAAATGATAACGCTCAGCAAGCATCGTTAAGCGGGCTAATGACGCACGTCACTCGTTTTTCAGTGTGCACGATTTTGCGGCTACTTGCAGTCACCACGTTATTCATAACGACCTTGGCCACCACTGCACATGCTGATCACGGTGACCATAGTAATACAGAACATGCCTATGACCATGTGATTAAGGCCACTCAATCTGCGAACACCGTCGCTGCGACATCGGAGTCAATGACCGACGGTAGTGACACATTACGCACAAACAATGAGCAGTCATTGACCACACCTGCTAATGCCTCAACGCCTGCAAAATCTCCCACTGCTCATCCAGCAACGATTAGCCAACCAACTGTAGGCGATGCTATTCCCCAATTTGTGGCAGGAGACTTTAGTCAACGCCAAGCCATGCTAAGTGATTGGCCAGGATCGGTTGAGAGTTTGGACAGTTTGGTTGAGTTGATTGCAAATGACGAGCTATACCAAGGCAATGGTGGACAGACTTATTTGCTCAATGCAGAGGATCAGCTATTTACTTATCCCGAAAAAAAAGAAACGTCAGACTGGCCCAGTGATTTATCACAAATAACGTTGACCAACACATTACGCTCGGCGCTTATTTTTGGACAGGCAAAGGTAAAGCTCGAATCTGACAAGCCAGCTCAGCGCCTGCAAGCGGTGGAGATTTTGGCTAATAACATCGATCAAGTCGATCCAGCCATTATCACAGCAGCGGCCGCAAACGAAGACAATACCAAAGTTCAAAAAGCATTAGCTGCATTGCAGGCTCGTATTGACTTCAAAAACGGTGACCTCCCCACTCAGATCGCCGCGGTCAATCTACTCGCCGATAGCGACAGCCCGCAGGTATTGGTTGATATCGAGTCCGCTCTTGCAGCCGATAACGTGGATCCTACGCTCGAAGCAGCGCTAATTGATGCCAGAGATAGCGTGGCACGCCGTATTCAGATAAGCACATGGACGGGGCATATTTTCACTGGTATGAGTACGGCCAGTATTTTATTGCTAGCAGCGCTTGGTCTTGCGATTACCTTTGGGTTGCTTGGCGTCATTAATATGGCGCACGGTGAGCTGATCATGATTGGTGCTTATACCACCTATATGGTGCAAAACGCATTTCAAGCTTATATGCCGGACATGGCGGGCTGGTACTTGCTTGCTGCTATTCCCGCAGCATTTTTGGTCAGCGCCATCATCGGTATGATTATTGAGCGCATTGTTATTCGTCCGTTATATGGTCGTGAGCTAGAGACACTATTGGCGACCTTTGGCGTGAGTCTGATTCTCATGCAGCTGGTGCGGATGATTTTTGGCGCGCAAAACGTTGAAGTCAGTAATGTGGCATGGCTCAGCGGTGCGTATCAAGTGTCCTCAAGCCTTGTACTGCCTTACAACCGTATCGCCATTATCGTGTTTACGGTCATCGTCGTGGCGCTACTGGTGTACTTGCTCAACAAGACTCGCTTTGGGTTATTTATACGTGCTGTCACTCAAAATCGTCAAATGGCACGTGCCGTGGGCATACCTTCGGCACGCATCGATATGATGGCATTCGGTCTAGGCTCTGGGCTGGCTGGTATGGCTGGTTGTGCACTGGCGCAAGTGGGCAACGTCGGTCCTGATCTGGGACAGACCTATATCATTGATACGTTTTTAGTCGTCGTTGTGGGCGGTGTCGGACAAGTGTGGGGCGCGGTATTGGCCGCCTTGGGATTGGGGGTCAGTGGTACCGTACTTGAGATTGGTATCGGTGCAGTATTGGCTAAGATTGTGTTGTTGGTTCTTGTGATTCTGTTTATTCAGAAGCGGCCACAAGGTTTATTTGCCCTCAAAGGCCGCTTTGTCGAATAAGGAGAGCTCTATGATACTGACCAAATTACTGTCTGACTCGCGGCGTAGTGCCATTTTAATCGGTTTATGTTTTGCCATACTTTTAATACTTCCTTGGCTACACCTGATGCCAGAGACCTCACCTTTTCACCTTTCAGCTTACTGGATCACGCTTATTGGTAAGATCATGGCACTAGCGATGGTGGCTTTGGCACTAGATCTGGTCTGGGGCTATGCTGGCATTCTAAGCTTGGGACATGGTCTGTACTTTGCCTTAGGTGGTTATGCGTTTGGTATGTACTTAACGCGTGAGACTGCTGGCGATGGCCTGCCTGATTTTATGCGTTTTTTGAGCTGGACTGAGATGCCATGGTATTGGGCTGGCACGCAGCATTTTTGGTGGGCAGTCGCATTAGTAGTCTTAGTGCCAGGACTGATTGCCTTTATCTTTGGTTTTTTTGCCTTTCGCTCCAAGATCAAAGGCGTGTATTTTTCCATCATCACCCAAGCGATGGTCTACGCAGCAGCGCTGCTATTCTTCCGTAATGAAACAGGATTTGGTGGTAACAATGGCTTTACTGGTTTCACTACCCTTTTAGGCTACGACATTACGGCTGCCTCAACCCGTGCGGTGCTATGTTTCGTGACTGCTTTGGCACTGCTTGTGTCTTACATGGGTTTGCGTCATTTGATGAACCAGCCTTATGGACGCGTACTGGGTGCGATTCGCGATAGCGAAAACCGCTTGCAGTATTTGGGTTATCGTACCCTATGGTACAAGCTATCAGCTTGGGTATTGTCCGCTGTCATAGCTGGTATCGCAGGTGCGCTCTATGTGCCGCAAGTCGGTATTATTAATCCGAGTGAAATGAACCCTGTGAACTCAATCGAGATGGCAGTCTGGGTCGCGACTGGCGGCCGAGGAAGTTTGATCGGTGCGATTTTAGGTACGGGTGTGGTGAACGCAGTAAAAACCTACTTTACGGTCGCCTACCCTGAGTTTTGGCTATTGATTTTAGGCGGGTTATTCGTTGTGGTCACCTTGTTTTTACCCAATGGCATTATGGGCTTGTTTGACCGATTCAAAAAGGAGAAACAATAATGCTAAGTGATAAACCATCAACGACTGAGCAGCTTATCAATGAGTATGGGCGTACTCATGGCGGTACGGGACGCAGTCACCCAAAGCCATCAGGCGTCGATTTTAGCCACGGTATTGCGCTATACCTAGAAGAGGTGAGCGTTTGGTTTGATTCGTTTCGAGCACTCAACAATCTGTCGCTCTATATCGAGGAAGGCGAGCTACGCTGTATTATTGGTCCCAATGGTGCGGGTAAAACCACGCTTATGGATGTCATCACTGGTAAGACCCGCCCTACTGACGGTAGTGTGTTTTTTGGTCAAACGCATAACCTTGCTAGCCTATCTACCGAAGAAATCGCTGAAGCAGGTATCGGTCGTAAGTTTCAAAAGCCCACCGTATTTGAAAATTTTACTGTCATGGATAATTTGCTACTTGCCGCACCCAAGGACAAGCGCGTGGCCAAAAGTTTATTTAACAAACTTGATGCCGACACGCGCGATACCCTGGATGCGACCCTTGAACAAATTCGTTTGACTGACAAAACCAACAAACCTGCTGGCTTGCTCTCACACGGTCAAAAGCAATGGCTAGAGATTGGTATGTTACTGATGCAAAGCCCCAAGCTGATTTTGCTCGATGAGCCAGTAGCAGGCATGACCGATGCCGAAACAGAACATACTGCAGAGCTGTGCCTACGCCTCAAAAAGAACCATACTCTAGTGGTTGTCGAGCATGACATGACCTTTATCGATGCGATTAGTGAAAAAGTCACGGTATTGGCACAAGGGGCGATATTAGCCGAAGGTACTTTGGCGGAAGTGCAAGCCAATGAAGCGGTTATTGAGTCCTATTTGGGGCGATAATTGGTCAATAGTTAGAGCGATAATCAAGTATATCTCGATTAAATACACGGCTAGACCATATAGACATCAGAAAACAATGTAGAGGTTAGGAGACCGTCATGTTACAAGTCAATGGCATCAATCAATATTACGGCGGCAGTCATATTTTACGAGACGTCTCGTTCACAGCACCTATAGGTGCGTGCAGCGTGGTACTTGGGCGTAACGGCGTGGGCAAAACCACGTTGCTCAAATGCTTGATGGGCATATTACCTATCAAATCAGGGCAGATATTACTGAATGATAAAGACATCAGCAAGATGTCCCCAGAGCAACGCGTCCGAGCAGGTTTGGCTTATGTGCCTCAAGGTCGTGATATTTTTTCGACACTGACGGTAGAAGAGAATATCTTGATCGGTATGGCAAAATTCTCACGCACTAAAGCCAAGCAAGTACCCAAGCATTTATATGATATCTTTCCAGTGCTCGATGAGATGAAGCATCGACGCGGCGGTGACCTGTCTGGTGGTCAGCAGCAGCAGCTTGCTATCGCTCGTGCGCTCGCCTCCGAGCCATCAGTGTTGATTTTGGATGAGCCAACCGAGGGTATACAGCCGTCTATTATTAAAGATATCGGCCGCGTACTTCGAGACTTAGCAGACAAGGGTGATATGGCGATTGTGTTGGTAGAGCAGTTTTATGAGTTTGCCGAAGAGCTCGCTGATAACTATACAGTGCTATCACGGGGCAAGGTCGTGTCTCAAGGTGCAGGCGACACCATGGTCGACAACAACGTACAAGAACTGGTGGCTATCTAATTGTTTTAATCCTATCTACTTGGTAGTGGGCATCTTTTATGCGCTAAGAACGCCATACTTTTCTTAGACTGTCCACTATCAAGAACCTCTTATGGTCACCTCAACCCCCTTCTTCTATCACTGCGGCTATATCTGAGATCTAACGCTTCTTTTCTTTCACACCTCTTGCCGAGCACTCTATCAACGACCCTTAACTCCATTAGTAAATCTCCTAGCGTCCCCTGACTGGCGTCATAGCAATTATGTATGCTGGGCGCATGAAATTTGCTATTATAGTCAGCACTTTATTATCAATATTATGACACTCTTATGACGATTCACCCTCAGTACGATCCTGTCGCTTTAGCACTGGGACCTGTCGAAGTCCACTGGTATGGGCTGATGTATTTACTGGCATTTGCTGCCGCTTATGGTCTGGCATGGTATCGCAGTACCAAGCGTGAGGGCTGGACGACAGATATGGTCTCAGACTTAGTGTTCTTTGGCGCACTTGGCGTTATTTTAGGCGGCCGTGTCGGTTATGTGTTGTTTTATCAATTTAGCGAGCTGCTACAAAACCCTGCTTATCTGTTCAAAGTCTGGGAAGGCGGTATGTCATTCCATGGCGGTCTGATCGGTGTGATGCTAGGTATGCTGTACTTTGCTCGCAAGTATAAAAAGACACCATTTCAAGTGCTCGATTTTATCGTCCCCTGCGTACCGACGGGTTTGTTATTTGGTCGCATCGGTAACTATATCAATGGCGAGCTGTGGGGCCGCGTCTCTGATGGTGGCTATAACTGGCTCACGTACTTCCCTCAGGCAGCTGGCTTTGATATGCAGCAGCTACAAGCCAACCCTGCGCTGCAAGACGTTATGACTGAAGTCAACGGTCAGTACTTGCTGCCTCGTCATCCGTCACAGCTCTACGAAGCTTTTGCCGAAGGTCTGCTATTGTTCTTATTCCTGTGGTGGTATTCATCAAAACCCCGTCCACGCATGGCGGTGACTGGTGTCTTTATGCTGGGCTATGGCTTGAGCCGTTTCATCATTGAGTTCTTCCGTCAGCCAGACGTTGATCAAGGGTTTATCTTGCTCGGTTGGATGACCAAAGGTCAGATATTGAGCGCACCGATGATACTCATTGGTCTGTTCTTGATCGGTTACGCTTACAAGCGCGGCATCTACGACTGGGGCAAACAAGCGGCTTACTAAGGCTGTGCTCCCAGTAGAGTGATGGATAACTTGAATAATAGGGTAAATGGTCGCAGCACCTACCCTAGCAATACTTTTCATAATGACAGCGGCGGTATCGGTTATTCGTCTAGTCGGTAGCTACTGTCAGCAGTAACTAAAGAGCATTTTTATGATCAATAGTAACCACAGTAATAACGAGCAAGCGTATCTTGATTTGCTACGCGTCACGTCTTAGACAACGGTACCGAAAAAGGTGATCGTACGGGTACGGGTACGCTGAGTCATTTTGGCGCGCAGTTGCGTTTTGACTTAGCAGAAGGTTTTCCACTGCTAACCACCAAAAAGGTTCATTTTAAATCTATTGCTTACGAACTGCTATGGTTTTTAAGTGGTAGTACTCATGTTCAGTACCTACAAGACAACGGAGTGCGCATTTGAAATGAGTGGGCAACAGCGGAGCAAACCGCACGCTTCAATCGTCCCGAAGGTGATCTTGGCCCAGTATATGGTCATCAATGGCGCAACTATGGCGCGACCAAAAACGAAGACGCCGGTTATAATTCTGATGGCGTCGATCAAATTGCACAAGTGGTCGAACAAATAAAAACCAATCCTAACTCGCGCCGCCTGATTGTTTCAGGTTGGAATCCAGGTGAGGCAGAGCAAGTAGCACTGCCCCCTTGTCATACGTTGTTTCAGTTCTTTGTGGCAGACGGTAAGCTCTCCTGCCAACTCTATCAGCGTTCAGCTGATTTATTTTTATTATACCCCCATAACAATAATGCACAATACGGAGTAATAAATCATATATAATGCAATACATAATTTAGTCTATGTATTGAGATAGTGATTATTATGGATGTTAAAGTTTGTTTTGATACAAAGTTAGATTTATCTAAGTCTTGTTTACTCAATGAGATTCCAAACTTATCATTGAACAAAACCGTAACAGTGAATGGTATTGGAGTATTTGATGATGATGGCAAGATCCTTCCTCTTGTTTCTGAGTATTTGTCGTATCGAACCAAACATCAAATAATCTCTTATAAATCAGCAGTTACTTATGGTAGAAACCTAAGCTACTTCTTAAGTTATATTCGTAGTCGTCCAGATTATGATGACAGTGAATCTGATGAAGTATTTATTACAGTTCCAAAATACGTAATTCAAGAATACCTGACATTTTTAATTCGTGAAGATCATAAGAACTCATCTACTGTTAGAAGTAGAGATGAGACAATACATGCCTTCATCGAATACCTTTGTAGCCCTACAGAAGACCGTGATAAGCTTAGACAAGATAACCCATACAGCGATGGCTTGCTATCAAAACCACCAAAGCGCACACCCATTAGCTCTTGCACACTTGATGAGCTTTTTATATTGATTGAATTTACTGATTCAGAACGAGAAAGAGCTTTACTCCAGTTTTTATACGACTCTGGCTTACGTCGTTCAGAACTACCTAGAGTTACTCTTCAAGACTTTAAAGATATTACTAGCCTTAATTCTGAAAAATATATTTCCCGCGATACTGACCTGCCTATTCATCCCGACTATGTATCTTTGAAAGTTAAAGGAAGTAAGGGCCGTGGTAATCAAATTAAGCCACGCTGGACTTTGCTTAGCTTAGTAACTATCAAACGTGTGGAAAAATACCACGCATCTCCTTTATATAAAAAATACGCTCGTAAATATTCAAAGCCATCTGAAACACCAGCGTTCCTTAATGCTGAAGGCACTCCTTACACCCCAAATTCAATCAGTAAGCTACTTGAACGTATAAGTAAACGCGCAATCAAACACGGTCGACTCAATCGAATGATTTCTCCCCACAAGCTACGGCATGGCAACGCTTATTCAATACTACAGTCAAAGGATTTAGGGTCTAACTATGTAGATCGGCTTGCTATTGTGCAAAAATGCTTAGGCCACAACCATCTTTATACTACACAGACATATACTAGTATTCCTCTGAGCTATGCTGAAAAAACTGTAGAACCAAACTTGGTAAACTAACGACTCAATGAGGAGTTTATCATGACTAAGAAAATCAGAACCTATAGTGCAGCATTCAAAGCTGAAGCCGTTAAAAAGATAGCAGATAATAAGGGCAATGTTTCAGCGACTGCAAAGCAGCTTGGCATCGCCATGCAGACATTATCTAACTGGCAAAACAAAGCTGATAAAGGCCAGCTTATTGGTACTAAAGAATATGATCCTGAGCTCATGGCTATACTAGAAGAGAATAAACGTCTTAAACGTGATCTAAAAGTTGCTCAGGAAGAGCGAGATATTCTAAAAAAGGCCACGGCGTACTTCGCCAATGAGGAACGTTAAGAAACAGTCTGGGAGACTGTTTTAGTGACGCAAGACGAAGGGCTATGCCCGCAGTGACAGTTGATGAGGTACGTCTTTATCAAGGATAACCAGAAAATATTTAGCATCACTTGTATGTGTCACGTATTAGATGTCAAGCCATCAAGCTATTATAACTGGATAAATCGTGGTGTTAGTAATCAGCAGATCCACCGCAACCAGTGTGAGCTGCTGGTTCGCGTGGCTCATGATGAAACTAAGCAGCGCTATGGCTGTGAGCGATTGCATGCTCATCTTGCAGAGCAAGGCCATCATATCAGTCAATACATGGTAAGACGCATTAAAGAAGAATACGGCATTGTTTGCCGTCGTCACAAGCGTTTTAAAGTTACCACCAACTCAAACCATAACAAGTTTATTTATCCAAACCTGCTCGATCAAAAATTTGATACCAGTCGTCCTAACGAAGCTTGGGTTAGTGACATCACTTACATATGGACAGATGAGGGTTGGCTATACTTAGCAGGTGTTAAAGACCTCTACACTAAAGAGCTGGTCGGCTATGCTATCCACAAGCGTATGACAGCAGATTTAGTTTGCCGTGCACTCAATATGGCCATCAAGAACAAACGACCCAACCAACGGCTGATTGTGCATTCTGATAGAGGCAGTCAGTACTGTAGTTATGACTATCATAAGATCATTAAGAAGCATAAATTTAAGGGTTCAATGTCCAGACGTGGTAATTGCTTTGATAATGCTCCGATAGAGAGTTTCTGGGGCATATTGAAAAATGAGTTAGTGTATCATCAGGATTATAAAATGAGATTCGAAGCTATCAATGACATCATTAAATATATTGAGCTTGAGTATAACCAGACTAGAATCCAAAAGGGTTTGGGCTATAAAACGCCAAGACAGGTGTGGTTTGATTTTTATCGTCAAGCTGCGTAACTAAAATCTCCCAAGTCAATGTCTACAGATTTGACAGCATAGGTCAGTAATTCTTCATCACCGCATAGGTGACTTAGAAAACGTCAGCAGCAGCACCGTGAGCGTCTTTCATCTTCATCACCGCATAGGTGACTTAGAAAATCAAGCCATAGCATAGGACGCAGTACGCCCACTTCATCACCGCATAGGTGACTTAGAAAGTCTTAGTTTCCACCTCAACAAATGCGGCGGTCTTCATCACCGCATAGGTGACTTAGAAATTGCTTTGGCTCAGTAATAGCGTACTCATGCACTTCATCACCGCATAGGTGACTTAGAAAAAGATTAGCCAAGTCATGACTCATGCTATCGCCTTCATCACCGCATAGGTGACTTAGAAAGCTTAAAGCGCCAAGTGAAGTTTGAGGTTGAGCTTCATCACCGCATAGGTGACTTAGAAATGAAAAGAACACTACGGTACTTGTTGTATATCCTTCATCACCGCATAGGTGACTTAGAAATGAAAAGAACACTACGGTACTTGTTGTATATCCTTCATCACCGCATAGGTGACTTAGAAAAATAAGAATACCGATGTTGCCATTAACCGCTACTTCATCACCGCATAGGTGACTTAGAAAGCTTGATTCAAAAGGATTTGTGCGACCATCTTCTTCATCACCGCATAGGTGACTTAGAAATCGCCCGTAATAGATTGGCAGTGATGCCGAGTCTTCATCACCGCATAGGTGACTTAGAAATTAATCGTGCGTTTGGTGACGTTGTAGAACACCTTCATCACCGCATAGGTGACTTAGAAACAGCGAACAGGGCGCATTGATAACGCAAGAGACTTCATCACCGCATAGGTGACTTAGAAAATTCAATATCATTGCATTGAAAGCGTTTACCCCTTCATCACCGCATAGGTGACTTAGAAAAATAAGAATACCGATGTTGCCATTAACCGCTACTTCATCACCGCATAGGTGACTTAGAAATCAATACTAAGACAGCTATCGTACTTCTCGACCTTCATCACCGCATAGGTGACTTAGAAAACATAAAAGCACTCAAAGATGCTGCTATCGGTCTTCATCACCGCATAGGTGACTTAGAAAGTAGTGTTCTTTTCAGGTGATTGTTTGCTCGCCTTCATCACCGCATAGGTGACTTAGAAAATGTACATGATTTCGTATTAGTGATGTAAATACCCCATTCTTAACACAACATCATCGTAGAATAATTAAGCCACCTGTCTGTACTCGGCAGGTGTCATATCATTAAGTGAATCATGGGGTCTTTCGGTGTTATAAACCGTGATCCATTCCTCAGTCAGTTGACTGACCTCGTTTAAATTGTTGAAAAGGTAGCAATCTAAAACCTCATTGCGATAACTGCGATTAAACCTTTCAATGTAAGCGTTCTGATAAGGACAGCCAGGCTCAATATAGTCAACATAGACACCATGAGCTGATGCCCAATCAGTGAATGTGCTAGATGTAAACTCACTGCCGTTATCTACCCTTATTTGCTTAGGGTAACCATGCCACTCGGCTAGCTGGTCAAGGTAACGAATTACTCGGAGTGAAGGCATGCTGGTACCAATATCAATGCCTAATACTTCACGGTTGTAATCATCAATCACATTAAAGGTTCGAAAGCGAATATTGTTGTGTAGTCTGTCGCTCATAAAGTCCATTGACCAAGTATGGCCCAATGCGTTTGGCACACTTAACGGCTGAGGATGACGTGTTGGTAGCCGTCTTTTAGACTTACGGTGTAGGTTTAAGTTTAACGCGGTATAAACACGGTGTACTCGCTTATGATTCCATGAATAGCCAAGCTTGCGTATACGCTTAAAACACTTAGGGAAGCCCCAACGATTGTGCTTATCTGTTAGCTTGTTTAAGACATCAATAATCTCACTATCATCAGATAGCTTAGGCTTATAGTAGTAAGCGGTTCGACTCATGCAGACAACCTGACAACTCACTGCAATGCTGACATCATACTGCGCCTGCAATTCTTGCGCCCAGACTTTGCGCTCGGGTACAGGCGCTATAGCTTTTTTATGATATCTTCCTGCATTTGTGCTTTAAGGCTTAAGTCAGCATACATCTGTTTAAGCCTACGGTTTTCTTCTTCAAGCTCTTTTAGTCGTTTGACATCAGAGGCTTCCATACCGCCATACTTAGATCTAACTTCGCTATCGCTTCGTCTTGCGTCACTAAAACAGTCTCCCAGACTGTTTCTTAACGTTCCTCATTATAAAAGTCGAGCTAGCAATCCCGTATTTACGACACAGCTCTTTAGCAGGTATTCCAGCGTCTGCTTCTTTTAATATCGATACGATTTGGGTCTCAGTCATTCGTTTGCTCATATCAAAACTCCTTATGGGTATGTTATAAGAAATTCTACGTTTGAGCTGTGTTAGTTTAGGGGATAGTTACATACTGATATTGGATATTCTGCCAATTTATTAAAGAGTATGCACAACTTTGCCAAGAGCAAATACAACCTTCCCTCTGTGAATTTCCAGCAGTCCAAAAATGGTCGGCGTGTACGTGCGGAGCTGATATCACCGCAAGCGTACCAAGCCATTATTACGCAGATACTGGGTTCTGTAGATATATTGGAGCGGGAGATGTTCGCGCTTTTATTTATCTTAGTCTATCGTACTGGGATGCGTAAAAAAGAGCTATTGGGTCTTAAGTATAATGACATCGAAGGCTTAAAAACAGCTGTACCCTCAGTGGTAATCAGGCCCAATAGCTACCGTCCAACTAAGACTCAAAGTAGTATTCGCCGCGTTCCCTTATTTGCTCTCCTCAAACCTAATGAGCTGAATTTTTTTATTAATTTTGTGCAGAGTAATATTGGCGAGAGTTCAAACAAATTTATCTTTACCTTATCATCGGATCAGCGCCCTATTGATGACCATGTTCCGTTGCAGTTACTCAAACGAGTCTTAAAAGACATATCGGTAGATGATAATGTAGCAGAGCATACCTTTCATGGGTTTAGGCATACGGCAGTGAGCAACCTATCTTTAGCGCTAGTAGGTCATTCAGATCTCGTAGAGGCACTCACCGATTATGACAAAAGCGACGTACTGCGTATAAAAGAAGGCCTACTCGGGGAGCATAACAAGGGACAAGATCGCTGGTATGCTCTCTCAGGTATTATGGGGCACTTATCGCCTGAGCGGAGCTTTGAGTATTACAATCACTTTGCTACTCTGATGGCTACTTATGCGTTAAGCGTCTCTAATATAAAACTGCCTAAACAAACACTGTGAACCGCCCCGACTTTATCGGAGGCTGATTTGCTTGAGTCAGGCAGCGATGCCTGACAGGGTTAAATTATCGTAATACCGCTTTTCAAACTCAAAGGGTGACACATAACCAATCGTGCTATGCAGACGTGTTTTATTAAACCAGTCCACCCATTCGAGGGTTGCCAGTTCAACATCATTAACGCCAGTCCAATTCTCCTTTAAATAGTCAATTACCTCATATTTATAGAGTCCATTGACCGTTTCAGCCAGTGCATTATCGTATGAATCACCAGTCGTGCCGACAGAAGCGATGATACCAGAGTCACACATTTTGTCAGTATAGCGAATGGATAAGTACTGAACCCCTCGATCACTGTGATGAATGACATCCTTAGGGTTGTTCCTGTCTGCTATCGCCTGATTTAGCGCAGCCATAACCATATCCGTGTTCATGCGATTAGATACTTTCCAACCGACAATGCTACGGGCAAACACGTCAATAATAAAAGCGGTATATACCCAGCCGCTAGTTGTTTTTATATAGGTGAAGTCAGCTACCCATAGCTGATTAGGACGATGGGCATTAAAATTACGATTAATCAGGTCATCAGCGCATTTTTGGTCATCACGGCTATTGGTGGTGATCTTGCCCTTACCGCGCCAGATACCTTGCATACCATACTGCTTCATTAAACGCTCTACCGTACAACGAGCCACATGAATACCATCTGCCTTCATCTGCTGCCAGACTTTACGAACACCGTAACGGCATTTACTGTCCTGCCAGATGCGTTTAATCTCGTTGATATAATAATCGTCATGCTGCTGACGCAACGAGCGCTTTTCAGGGTAACTCTCCAAGTCTTTAGTACGGTAGTAGGTTGATGGGGCAATCGGTAGTACTCTACAGATTGGCTCGATCCCGTATTTCTGCTTGTGATCATCGATAAATGTGACCATTATTTCGGTGGACGGCCCTTCTCCGCCTGGGCGAAAAAAGCGGCAGCCTTACGTATAATCTCATTGGCTTGCTTGAGCTCTCTGTTCTCACGTTCAAGATCTTTAATACGTTGCTCTTGGCTTTGAGCTTGTACCGATGCAGGGATAGTTTGATCTATATGCTTCTTGTGCCATGAGCGCAGGGTTTCAGGCGTGCAGCCAATCTTAGGGGCAATGGCTTGAATGGCTGCCCATGTGGAGGGATAGTCGTTTGCTGCTTCGATCAGCATACGGACGGCGCGTTCTTTAATCTCAGGAGTGTAGGTTTGTCTTTTCATTGTCGTATTCTCTCAGAATGTTAAGTCTCCGACAATACCGGGGCGGTTCAGTTTAAGTGTTTGCGCTGACATACTATAAAAGTGCTAAGCACTATTATCGCTTGGCACTAGTATGCTTCTATCCTACGTGACAACCTCCAAATTACTGACTAAATCATGACTGCTAACAACGTTTTGAACGTCAATAAAGGTACTTTTGCCTAACGCACCAAGGTTGTAGTTTGCAAACTCATGATATAAATTAACCACATCACCCATAATCAATAGCGCAGGTGTTGGCAGTTTTGCCTCAGCTTGCTGCTCCGCGATATTACCAAGCGTACCGATAAGAAGCTGCTGCGTTGGCAAACTGGCATGACTAATCACAGCAAAAGGTGTATTACTGTCGCGCCCTGCGGCAATTAGCCCTTGGGTCATCTCATCTAGTCGATTCAACCCCATATAAAAGACAACGGTTTGCGTACTGTCCAAAAGTTCATCATAGTCATTATTAGGTGCACCTGATTTTTTGCATGCTGTTACAAACTTCACGGCTTGTGCATGATCACGGTGTGTCAATGGAATACCTGCTCTGCTTGCAGCCGCACTAGCAGCAGTGATACCAGGAATAGATTCAAAATGAATACCATGACGCACCACTTCTTGCAGCTCTTCACCACCTCGTCCAAAAATAAAGGGGTCGCCCCCTTTGAGCCTAACGACCGTTTTACCCGCTAACGCATATTTGACCAGTAGCTCATTGATACCTTCTTGTGGTAGCGCGTGATTGGCACGGCGCTTACCGACGAATATCTTCTCTGCCGTCAGCGCACACATATCTAAAATATCCTCTGAAACCAAACTATCATAGAGCACGACATCTGCTTTTTGCATTACTCGTAATGCTTTTAACGTGAGTAGCTCAGGATCGCCAGAACCTGCACCAACCAAATGTACCGTGCCCGTTTTCACACTTTTTTCTATACCTAATGGCTCATCGCTCACTCTAATATGACAATTTATATTGGGTAAATTCTGTGAAGTTAATGCGGCAATGAAGGTAGATGAATCAGTCATGGTAATAACTCCTAATAACACTGTTAATAACGCGCAACTCTGCACCTAACAATGGCATACCTAAGAAAAGAAGAGCATATAAAATACGGTGCAAGCCCTATGCCATATTAACGATCAAACTTTGCAACAAACACTACTTAAGACGCATACCTATCGATCAAGGCATTAATTTGACTCACACATGAACCGCAGTTAGTCCCTGCTCGGCATGCCTTTCCAACCGCATGGGCACTCATACACTGCTGCTTGGTAATCGTCTCGATAATAATATTCTCTCCAACTGCCATACATGAACATACTAATGCACCTGGATCAACATACCCTGTCGCTGGACGACCTGCTAGCAACCACTTATAGCGTTGATTTTCTGGTATCGCATCAGTACTGGCGAAGCAATTGTTAAGCCAATGAATACTGGGTAGCTGCGCCACCTGCGGTGCAAAACAAACGCTTAGTAGTAGCTGATCGCTTGGTATGTCAGACTTTGACGTACTAATCGATGCCCGATCTATCGCTTTATTATTTGCTTCTACCTGCGTCGAGACGAAGCGAAGTTGCTTTGCTTGCTTGCTGCAAGTAAAGGCACTATTGATCGATTTATCGGTGAGAGATGCTTGATAGGCATTGATAAAATTTTGCCAGTACTCAGGGTCAAGCAGTTTACTGACGACTTTGTCTATAGGACTGGCTAAAGTAATCAAGACGCTATTGGTTTGACGACTTAAACTCCATGTCAATGCGGGTAATGAGTTTGATCTTTCAGAAGTTGTATTTGTATCAGAAGAAGATATCAGCACTCCTTGATCCTCAGACTCTTTCTCAAAATCCAATAAAGTCTCACGCAGATGCACTATCATGGTGTCTTGTAGATCAGGATGCACCAAAATCTTGCCATAAGTTTTCATCGGTACAGGCATTACGCTGATTGCAGAATTTTTTAATTCAGGCTGTCCTGAATGCGGATCAACGACCGTTGGGATCAGCGTACCTACGCGAGCAAAACGAGCAAAGGCGTTGCTCCAATGCATCGGCATAAAGGCATCGCCTACGCTCATACTGTCGCTGATGCCAACCTGTGCGAGCACCTGACTGTCTGTAGTTGTATTGCTGGCAACCATGCGCTGCGGCTGGCTATGTATTGATAAGTTTTTCTCATAGTTTTTCTCATAGTTTTTCTCATAGTTTTTCTCATAGTTTTTCTCATAGCTTTTCTCATAGCAGGGACGTAGCTGTACATAATCGCCTTGGTCAACACCGAGCTGCTTGGCATCATTTGGATGTACGGTGAGTGTTGGTACAGACTCGTGTTGGTTGAGCTGCGGTGCAAGTCCTGTGCGCGTCATCGTATGCCATTGATCGCGAAGCCTACCTGTAATCAGCCGTAGGTCTAATGAGTCATTCTGATGAAACGTATGACTGCCGTTATTTTTTTTACTATGAGCGCTTTTCAAGCTCAATCGTTGCGTATGCCTATTGGGTATACTGGCGTGACTGGGAGGCGTAATGGCAATAAATTTCGTTTTGCTAGGTGTAATACGTGCGCCGCCCCACTGAAACGGTGTCATGACATCATATGCGTCGTGACTGAAAGAGAATACGTTTTTATTTTGCTGCTTAAGATGGTTTGGGCTTTCCTCTATCGATGCTATCGCCCCTACTACCATTGGCGAAAGATCTTTTGCTAAATTAAGATGGCGCGGTTGATTGCTCGCTGATATATCTTGGCTGGCATCATTTCTATAAGCAGTTAGGGCGATATGCTCATTAAATATATCCCTAGGATGCTGATAATCAAACCCTGTCAAACCCATGCGTTTAGCGACTTGCGATAGTATCCACCAGTCAGGCTTTGCTTGTCCGAGTGCAGGCATTAACGCCCGCTGGCGCGAGATGCGGCGCTCCGAATTGGTCACTGTGCCTGATTTCTCCCCCCAACCCTGTGCAGGCAAAACAATATCTGCACACTTAACCGTATCGCTGTCGACGGAGCAGTCAGATACTATCACCAAATCACAGGTAGCCAATGCGCGGCGAAACTTATCAGCCTCAGGCAAGCTGACGACAGGATTGGTCGCCATAATCCAGATGGCTTTGATACGGCCATCTAGTATGGCATCAGCAGCATCGCAAGCTTTTACCCCAACTTCTGCGGCAAGCGGTTGCGGCGCTTGCCAAAAATCAGCCACCAAATGACGATGCTGCTCGTTGTCTAGGTCTAGATGCGCGGCAAGCAGGTTAGCTAATGCACCGACTTCGCGCCCGCCCATCGCATTTGGCTGACCGGTGAGTGAAAACGGACTTGCACCTACTCGGCCCACTCGCCCAGTATACAAGTGAGTATTGATAATGGCATTGACCTTGTCGGTACCACTTGCAGATTGGTTGACACCCATGCTAAATGCCGTGACGGTTTTATCATTTGCAGCGACCAGCGCATAAAACTCCTGTACCAGATCCGCACTGATACCACATGCCGTCGCCACTTTATCAATCGTCCATATTTTTGCGGCCTCTAAGGCGGGCGTGACATCCTGACACTGCTTAAGATAGTCTTTATCACCACAGCCTTCTTGCTCAAGATAATGCAGCAGTCCGTTATATAAGTGCGTATCCGTGCCAACAGTGATGGGCACGTGCAAATCGGCAAATTCACAAGAATCAGTACGACGCGGATCAATCACGATCAGTTTTTTATTAGGATCACGCTTTTTGGCGGCTAAAAACCGTCCGAATAAGATAGGATGACACCACGCCATATTGGAGCCCACCAATACCAATAAATCACAAGACTCTAAATCTTCATAATTACTAGGCACTAAGTCTGCACCAAAAGCACGCTTATGCCCTGCAACTGCTGAGGACATACAAAGACGCGAATTGGAATCGATATTATTATTACCAATGAAGCCTTTAATAAACTTATTGGCAACGTAGTAATCCTCTGTAAGCAGCTGCCCTGACACATAAAACATTACGCTGTCACGCCCGTGTGTCGCGATAGTGTTATTCAAACGACTGGCAATATCATCCAATACTACCTCCCACTCGACAGGCTGCTTATCTGTTGGTTGTCCTTTTGCAATTGATCGCTGTTTGTCTTGATAATAAGGCTGAGTCAACCTGCGCTCAGTGCCCAATGTTTGTGCCAATGCACTGCCTTTTGAGCAGAGTTTACCGAAGTTTGCTGGATGCTCAGGATCGCCTGTCACGCTGACTACACCTGCCTCATCGATGTTTGCTAGTACGCCGCAGCCTACGCCGCAGTAAGGACAAGTGGTACGAATCGGACTGACCAAATCCTCAGTGTAAATCGTAATACGAGAGGACGGTACAACATTGAGGTCTTGCTCATCATTTGAGATGGTGCTGCTCATGAGGCCTCTCCTATTAGGTGTGCGTCACTTGGCGCGGCAGATTCGGGCTCAGCTGCTTCTATTTTCTCTACATCGCAATAGGCTTCGCCAAAGATAAGGTCTTCTTTTATCGAGGATATGTCACTGCCATCAGTGATCAGCTGACTATAAAACCCGCTTTCACTCACATCACCGTATAGTACCGTGCCAATAAGTTTGCTTTCTTTAATGTAGAGACAAAGATAATGATCGAGGCTCGTTTGCTGATAAACCACGCGCTCTATCTGTGCCATTTCACTATCATCAAAAGCAATCTGACCTGCTGAAAAAGCGGCGATGCCAGATACTTTTAATTTTAAAGATAAAGGCTTGCTGATAAAGGGACGCCAGTGGTTTTTAGATTTATTTAGTTGTGAGTTACTATTGGCTGTCTTGCGACTTGAGATGCGTGGCGTTTTTAAGACAGACACCAAAGTATCGACCTGTTGATTGACAGGAGCCACCATCCCGAATAGCTCCCCGTCCAGCTCGACACATTCACCGATCGCATAGACATGAGGACAGCTCGTATGCATAAAGTTATCTACAAGGATACCTCGGTTAACCTCAAGACCGCTTTGCTGGGCCAGTGTCGTATTGGGGATGACACCAACGGCCATGACAATAAAGTCTGCTGGCAGTGTGCGACCATCCTTTAATAACAGACCATTAACCTCGTGTTGATCATTGACCGTAATACATTCTGTGTTGGCTAACACCTCCAGCTTGACACTTCGACTGAAGAGCTCTGCTTGTAGCAGATGAGCGGCGGGCATATCAAGCTGTCGGTTGAGAACATGACTATCGACATGAACCACTGTCATATCTGCCCCTTGAGACGCCAAAGCACAAGCGGCTTCCAGACCCAGCACCCCGCCACCAATGACAAGACCCTTTTTTGCTTGGCGCGCGTACTCCGTCAATACCTGCACATCAGCAATCTCTCGAAATACATGAACCCCCTTAGCATCATGATTGGCAAAAGGGATGACGCGAGCTTGCGAGCCAGTAGCCAGCACCAGCTCGGTATAATCTAGGACTTGTCCATCACTCAATTCAATACACTGTTGCTTGGTTTCGATTGCATCTACCGACGTGCCAGCCAATACCGTGATACCCAATTGCTCATATTCTGCTAGCTCGTATAAATATGTCTCTTCAAAAACCGACTCTCCTGAAAGTACTGGTGACAGCATGATACGGTTGTAGCCCACTTGCGGTTCTTTGCTAATCAGCGTGATGGGTAAATGAGCTGCGCCTTTTTCTTGGCTGCTTTGCTGCTGGGCACGTGCCAGCTCAATGGCAAAACGACTGCCTGCCATCCCAGCGCCTATAATAACGATGCCCGCAGTAGTCTGACGTCTAGAAGAAGAAGCATTGGTAGAGAAAGCAGTATGGGTTGGTTCTGGTGAATCAAGTGACATAGGAAAATCATTCCTTAGCCGCAACACGCAGCGTTGAATAAAATGGCTTGTCGTACTATTTACGTTTAACAAGGTTTTATGAAAAATAAATCAGCAACGATATGATAATGACAAATTGAATAAAGCAAATGCTGTGCCAAACCAATAAGGGATGACGTATGATCAGCGGTTCAGGGTCTCTGGTATCGTTACTATTATCAGGATTAAAGTCTTGTAAGAACTCGCCAATCGCTTGATACCTTGCCTGCGTACTAGAGTGTAGTGCACGCATCAACGCTTGCTGGCTGGTAGCGGGCACTCGGTTTTGACGCAGGCGCTCGGCAGGTACGATCAGTGAGGCGGATGGGTTCATCAACTCTTGCGAGCTAAATGGCAGCTCACCTGTAAGTAACTCATAACCAATCACGGCAATGGAAAACAAATCAGAATGCACGCCTTTTGGGGCATCGGTGTAGTATTCTGGTGCAGCGTAGTGCAAATCACCATTAGGAGGACGCGTACTGTCTTTTAGTATGGAGGAGCTAGCAGAGCCAAAGTCGATTAACTTGACCGCACCTGATTGAGTTAATAATATATTTTCAGGCTTGATATCTTGATGCAGTAGATAGTTCCGATGCATCACACGGACCGCCATACCGATCTTAGTAAGTAAATCGTAAGTTTGCCAAATATCACAAGGGGCTTGACGATCCATAAATACTCGTAGGCTCTCCCCTTCGATATATTCCGTTAAATGATATAAATAAGTGCTACTGGCAGGTACTGGGTAGTAGCGCAAAAGCCCCGATGCATTAGACGCATTAAAGGTCGCACTCAGTTTTTTAGAGACATCACTGGTTAAAAGCGGATCATGGGAGGATACGCTATTGGGGTTCACTTGATTGTAAGCGGGCTCACCAATACGTTTGTGCTTGGACAGGCTCAAACCGATTTTGCGTTCCTTTAAAAACTCACGTAGATAATGCCCATCAGCAATGACGTTGAGACTTGGCGACTTCAAAACAAATGCATGCTGGTCATCATCCTCTACTAAATACACCTCACTGCGAGCTGTGCGCGCGATGATTTTTTTGACCACAAAACTATCAATCTGTGCCCCTACTGCCAAGCCCGTTGGTAAGCGATAGTGATTGATATCCTGAGCGTGACTACTCTCGCTATCCACACTTTGATCAAGCGCAATGCCGTTGTCGGTTTCTCTGTGCGTTTTGCTCTTTGTGATTACATCGTTCATACCCAGCATGATCACACTGAGATTATCGTAACTGCCCTCGCTAAAGGCGTGCTCACATAAGCGCTGGCTCATCTGAAGATGGTCAATGATTTGATTGGGACATCCCACTGATTGATGCATGGCCTGTACCGCAGCACACAGCTCAAACTGTAACTCTGCTGGCGCGATAGACTCATAAACCCCATCAGTCATGAGCGCCAAACACTCGTTTTGATGCAAGGTAAACACCGACTGTTGCAGCTCAACTCGGGTATCAGCACCGATAGCAGCAGACAGTGCTCCTTTATCCCGTCCGTGGTGGATATGATGGTCTTTGGTCAATAGCACCATACTGTCGATACCGATACGATAGATACGAGAATCGCCCGTATGAAACAGATGAATACGGTCGCCTATGCATAGCAATCCTGATAAAGTCGATAATAAAGCTGGCAGGCGCTCATACGTTTGCGGGAAATAAAGCGCATCATTGGCTTGGTGCACCGCCTCCTTAATCACGATGGCAACTTGATCGTCATCAAAACGGTGTAGTGGATTTGGCGATTGCTCTTGAGATTCGTTTGATATCTCATTTGCTTGCACCCTATCTGTCTGTACCATCTCTGCAAGTTTTGAGGTGATATGGTGTGTCACCGTGTTTATCACTGACTGACTGGCTTGTTTGGGAAACTGGCAAGCACTGACCCCATCAGCCATTAGAACCAATAAAGGCGCTGTAAAAGAGGGATGATCGCCACTATGCGCTGACGATGATAACGATGGGAACCCATAAGGCAAGCAGGTCGTTATGAGTAGGCTATCTTGGTTCTCAGCTTTGCGCCCTGCCATCGTACAAAAATCAGGCAGCCACAATGCAACGTCCGCATTATGACTGCTTACTTGATTTGTTTGTTTAGGCGCTTGTTTGACGCTCTCATGCATAATTTAGCTCACTTGTATTTGAGCAAAGCTGCCATCTGGCATCTCTTCAATAATAACGCCTTCAGGCTCTTTTAATAAAAACAGCGCCAAGAAGCCAACCACAGCCGTTGCAGCAATTACAAAGAAGAATGCCTGATACGATACCAGACTCAGTACAGTTAGATAGACCACTGACCCGACGTTACCGTAAGCACCCGTCATTCCTGCAAACTGACCTGTCATACTACGTTTAATCAAAGGAATCACAGCAAACACTGCTCCCTCACCCGCCTGTACAAAGAAAGAGCAGAACATGGTAATCAACAGCGCAAGTGCGATCGGCCATGAAGAGTCAACGACACCCATCAACAGATAACCAATAGCCAAACCTGCGGTAAGAATCAACAGCGTGATTTTACGGCCGAATTTATCACTCAACCAGCCGCCGCCAGGACGCGACATCAGATTCATAAAGGCGTAGCTTGATGCCAAGACACCTGCCATGACAATCGATAAGTTAAAAGTCTCTTGATAAAAAAGCGGCAACATAGACACCACGGCCAACTCTGAGCCAAAAGTCGCAAAGTATAAAATATTCAAAATACCGACTTGCTTAAAGTCATATCGGTGAGCTTTTGGCACAGGCGTGGTGAATACTTCTTTATTAAAACGATAACTACTGATAAATTCATAAACATATAACACCACCAACGCAATATAGACAATGTTGACACTTGCCTGATTCAGCAAACTCACACCAGCTGGTGATAATTTCCACGCCAATAAGGCCAATGCCAAATACATCGGCAGTTTAAATACCATCATGAGCCAGAAGTCACCTGATGAAGTCACCATCATGGCACCCGATTTTTTAGGTTTGAAATATGTGGCACCCTTAGGGGTATCACGTACCATCTTATAAAAAATCACACTATAGAGCATCATAACCAACCCTGAAGTAGCCGTTGCATAACGCCAACCTTCCTCACCGCCGAAAATGGCAGCGGCCGCAATAGCGACTGTCGGTAGTAGCAGTGCCGCGGCGGCAGAGCCGAAATTTCCCCAGCCCCCATAGATACCTTCAGCTGTACCCAGCTCATTGGCAGGAAACCAGTCACTCATGAGACGAATACCGACCACAAACCCTGCACCAACGAAACCTAACAAAAAGCGTGATAGCGCTAGCGTATTGTAATCTTGCGCAAAAGCGAAGGTGAAACAGGGAATAGCGCCAATGGCTAAAATTGCAGTGTAAACAAGCCGCGGACCAAAGCGATCGGTCAACATACCGATGATGACTCGGGCTGGAATAGTCAAGGCAACATTTAATATCAATAAGGTTTTTACCTGGTCTTTGGTGAGGTTCAAGCTCTCCCCTATCGCAGATAAGAATGGTGCGTGGTTAAACCACACAAAAAAGGTGAAAAAAAACGCCATCCACCCAAGATGGAGAATTTTGTTTTTACCGCTAAAAGAAAAGATATTCAGCTTGTTTTTATTTGGCACATCAGGTTTCGATGAAGGCATAGACGATTTCCTCAAATGGCTAACATTAAAGTTATAAAAACACGTTATGAGTCAGAAACTTATCAGTTGCGACCATTAAGAGAGTGCAATGGATGTGCCAGCTGCAAATATAAAATTGACATAGATATAAAGCATCATCTTTTTTAATAGGGCTACGCTTTGTACCAGATGGCTCTAAAGGCATCCCAATTAAATAATATTGCTTAGATAAAACTAAATTACCTCTCGATTAAGTAAAGTAAGCGATGCACCTTTAAAGTAACAATCAAAACCAAATTGGTGCATTTTTGTCACTATTTTGGTGCATAGGATGTAAATGACAACTATTAAAAAGATCATATTAAGCAATTACTTACAACAGAAAATAGCATCACCAAAAGTACTGGCATGACCTTATAAACTGGTAAGGCTACATATTTTTTAACTATATAAGGGTTCGATAATTGAATGTCATTAATTGTGTTTGGCACGATTATTGAGGGCTTAATAGTTATAGGCATCTAAGTATTAACGACTATCTATCATTGAACCATCTAAAAATTAACTTGCGACTTTTGGATGGGACATTAGATGAAAGTATTTAAGCAAACCCATTACTGAGGATAGGCATATGAGTAGCACTATAGTAAGTACGATGAATAAAGCTAAATTAGTGGTGATTGGTAACGGCATGGTGGGACATCACTTTATCGAGCGAGCCATAGAGCAAGGCTTACACGATCAGTTTGAGATTCACGTATTTGCTGAAGAGGATCGCCCAGCTTATGACCGGGTGTATCTATCGAGCTATTTTGAACATAAAGATGTGAGTAAACTAAACTTAGTGGACTTGAGCAGGTATGAGGATGCTCAGATTCAGTTGCATCTTAATCAGCGAATCACAAACATCGATGCCGCCAATCAATGTATCAGCACGGAAGACGGTACCCAGATAGACTATGCTGAATTGGTACTAGCAACAGGCTCCTATCCGTTTGTGCCGCCAATTCCAGGGCGCGAGCATCGGCACTGTCATGTCTATCGTACGATTAAAGATTTGGATGATATTCTTAGTACTGCTGAGCAGCAAAAAGTTAAAAAAGGTGTCGTGGTCGGTGGTGGTCTGCTGGGTCTTGAAGCCGCCAAAGCCCTAGTCACACTAGGACTAGAGACTTACGTAGTCGAGTTTGCGCCTCAGCTGATGGGCGTACAGCTTGATGCTGCTGGCGGTGATATTTTAAAGCGTAAAATTGAAGCCCTTGGCGTCAAAGTACTAACAGGTAAAAATACTAAGACCATTATCGACAATACCCTGTCGGATGAAGCATCGTGTCACTTAACCATGCAGTTCGCTGATGATACGTCGCTCGATACCGACATGATCGTCTTTAGTGCGGGTATTCGTCCGCAAGATGGCATTATCAAAAGCAACCCTGAATGCGGTATTGAAATCGGCACCCGTGGCGGTATTTTGATTGATGAAGCCTGCCGTACCAGTGCCCCGAATGTATATGCCATTGGAGAATGCGCCGTATGGGACAACACCGTTTTTGGCTTGGTCGCACCAGGTTATAGCATGGCTAGTATTTGCGCTGCTCAAATCGCAGGCGATCACGCTCAGACCTTTACAGGCGCTGACATGAGCACCAAGCTCAAACTGATGGGCGTCGATGTGGGCAGTATCGGTGATGCGCACGGTGCAACAGAGAACAGTTTGAGCTATTTATACCAAAACCCTGCTGAGGGTATCTATAAAAAACTGGTAACCACAGCAGACAATAAGCGGCTATTGGGCGCTGTATTGGTAGGCGACACTGAGGATTACAACAATCTCTTGCAGCTATTTCTAAACGATATTGACCTGCCTGCCCATCCTGAAAGCCTGATCCTACCCAACGTAGAAAAACCCACCATGGGTATCGAGAACCTGCCCGATAGCGCCACGATTTGCTCTTGTTACAACGTCACCAAAGGTGCTATTTGTGCCGCCGTTGAAGACGGTGCTTATACCATGGCAGAGGTGAAATCATGTACCAGTGCTGGTACCGGCTGTGGCGGCTGCGCACCTATGGTAAAAGACACATTGGGCTATCAACTAACCGCGCTTGGTTTTGAAGTCAATAATGATCTGTGTGAGCATTTTGCTTACTCACGTCAGGAGTTGTATAGCTTGATTCGAGTACAAGGCATTAAGACATTTGATGCGCTATTAGATGAGCACGGTAGTGGTCATGGCTGCGAGATTTGCAAACCAACCGTCGCCTCTATTTTGGCGTCTTGTTGGAATGATTATGTACTCAAGCCCGAACTCACGCCACTGCAAGACAGCAACGATTACTATCTAGGCAATATTCAAAAAGATGGGACTTATTCGGTCGTGCCACGCGTGCCTGGCGGTGAAATCACTGCAGATAAACTCATCATCCTCGGACAAGTCGCCAAAGAGTTCAATCTATATACCAAAATCACTGGCGGTCAGCGCGTCGACTTATTTGGCGCACGTTTAGACCAACTGCCCGATATCTGGACCCAACTGGTCGATGCTGGATTTGAGACGGGCCATGCTTATGGTAAATCTCTGCGTACAGTGAAATCTTGTGTGGGCAACAACTGGTGTCGCTACGGTGTCGATGACAGCGTGGGCTTAGCACTTAGACTAGAAGACCGCTACAAAGGAGTACGCTCACCACACAAAATAAAAATGGGCGTATCTGGATGTACCCGTGAGTGCGCTGAAGCGCAAAGCAAAGATTTTGGGATTATTGCCACTGAAAACGGCTGGAATCTCTTTGTCTGTGGTAATGGTGGCATGACCCCACGTCATGGCGAGCTATTCGCAACGGATCTTGATACGGATACAGTTGTCAAATATATCGACCGTATTATCATGTTTTATATCAAGACCGCAGATAAGCTTCAGCGTACATCCAAATGGCGCGAGAGCCTTGAAGGTGGACTTGAGTATCTACAGGCAGTCATTATTGAGGACAGTTTAGGTATCGCTGAGGAGCTAGAGTCACAGATGCAATTACTCATCGACAACTATGTTTGTGAATGGAAAGCCACCATTACTGATAGCGAAAAACTCAAACGTTTCCGCCATTTTGTGAATAGTGAGCAAGGCGATGACAATGTGGTATTCGTCACTGAGCGAGAGCAGATTCGCCCTGCAACCGATATCGAAAAGACGCAAATCAAAGTGACCGAATTGGCGTAATCTTAACGTGTCAGCGTCTATTAATATTAGACGCTAAAAAGCATTTTTTGTTGTTGGTCTCATTTATATTTTACTATTAAGGATCTTCTGATGACTCAGCTCACTGTATGCAAAATCAATGATATTATTCCCGAGACAGGTGTCTGTGCGCTCGTAAACGGCAAACAAGTGGCTATTTTTTGCACCAAGCAAACACAGTTATTTGCGCTTGATAATTATGATCCGTTCAGTCAAGCCAACGTCTTGTCTAGAGGTCTGATTGGCGGCACCACTATTACCAACGAGGATGGCTCTGATGAAAATGTGCTATATGTCGCCTCACCTATTTATAAGCAACGCTTTAATCTTGCCACAGGTCAATGTTTAGATGACAAAAGCATTAGACTCGACACGTATAAAGTAGAGCTTGAGGGTAGCGATGTCATCGTAAAATATAACTAGGTATTTGTGTGTCTAGCACATACTACCTTCTAGACTATTAAAGCAGCCTTTGATTTTAAGAGTCGAAGGCCGTTTTATTCTTCATCAAACCTTTTGTCATCCCCTAATAAATTAATGAGATTGATGTCTGCTAGTAAGTTATCGATATTAAACAAGATTAGAAAAGCTATTTGTGATTATTTATAAATCAACACTAAAATGACAATGCACATTTATCACACAGGAATAAGGCATCTTGCTTTATTTTCTACAATCAATAACTGCATAGTAGATGTATAGCAAAGTCTAAGCGCTTTTATCCTCTTGAACAATCAGCTTGGACTCTATGTTGATCCCTTGTACATACAAAGAAGACCTTCTAAATGTAACCCTCTTATAAAGTTAAGACTTCCTTATCGTATCGAATATTTTAGACCTTCATAATGGAACCACTCATATTATGTCACTGAATGGGTTGTCTCTATTACCGCTTATTTGTATACTTTATTGCTGCCATAGCAGACTTGAACAATATAGTTTTTATCATAAAACCAACTCATAACTCGTACTGCGCCCTGATGCTACAGATTTTTGCATCATATCCTTCTCTATTAAATCATTAATATCTCTTAGTGCCGTGTCTATAGAACACTTAGTCATGGTCGCCCATTTTTTAGTGGTGAGTTTGCCATAAAAATCAGTCAGCAAAGTATTTAACATTTTCACCTGCCTGTCATTCAAAGCATGCTGTCGATGCGTCTGCCAAAAGCCCGCCTTACTGATAATTTTATCTGTAGTTTCTTGAGCTACAATGAGGGATTGCTCTAGCGTTTGTAAAAACCACATCAACCAATCCGTGATATCTTTATCACCTTTTTGCGTACGCTCTAGTATTTTGTAGTAGTCATTACGCTGTTTAAGGATTTGCGCTGACATACTATAAAAGCGTTGGGCACTGTTATCGCTTTTTGCCAGCATTCGTTCTGTGAGTGCTCGTGTTAGTCGTCCATTTCCATCATCGAATGGATGCAAAGTCACAAACCATAAATGAGCAATACCTGCTTTTATGACCAAATCTATATCTTCTTGCTTATTTGGCGAAGTGTTAAACCATAATAAAAATTTGTCTAGCTCATCTGGCAACCTATCTGCACTGGGTGCAACAAAATGAACCTGCTCACGACCATACCCACCAGACACTACTTGCATTGGTCCTTTACTATCATCACGGATACTGCCTGCTTGAATACGATAAAGCCCACTATATCCATCTGGAAATAATGCTCGATGCCATCCGAGTAAATCATCGAACAATAGCGGCTGTTGATAACGATAGGTAGCACTTAGCATCATCTCTACCACTGCATCGATCTCACGAGTAGTCGTTGGCATACTGGCATTATTTAACCCTAAATGCCGTGCAACTGAGGAACGCACTTGATCGTTATTTAGAGACTCCCCTTCTATCTCAGAGGTTTTGACAATCTCTAAAGTCACAGCATCTAATTGCGCCTCAACATTTAACTCAAACCCTAGCGTTAGCAATTTTCCTAATAAACGACCTTGTAATATCCGCACACGACTGACGAGTGGCAATAGCTTCTTGTCCGACCATTGCCATTCAGTCCAGTTTGGATGTTCATGAATATAAGTAGTATGCTTCATACGTTCCCCAGAGATATGCAGAGATTAGAACAGTAATCTCCTTATATTATGCAGAGATTAAGCAATAGAAACAATATGTAGCCCTTCAAAAACGACAATAGTAGATGCAATAGGAATAGATTCTCAACGAACACACATATTTTTTTGTTCTAAGAAGAGCTTGAGTGGAGGTAAAAACACTATAAAAATACAGTTCCTAAATACGAGTTAAATTTTATTAAACTATAATTTACATCGTGATTATTTGATCGTATAACATTTACAGGCTATTAATATCAATGCGTATAAGATATTGTCAGAATATACGCTTTGGTCGACCTACCTTGACATGGTAGAGGTTGGTGTCTACTCTATCAACAGTACAACGTTTGATATGGTGTTCATGGTAGGACTTGGTATCTTTGGTTATTTCTTACGTAAACTGCACTTCCCTCTATCAGCCCTTATCCTAGGTTATGTACTAGGTGAGCTTATGGAGTCTAACCTACGTCGTGCGCTCTCTATCTCTCAAGGTGAGATGTCTATCCTGTGGAGCAGCCCAATCACCGTATCATTATGGGGTCTGGTCGTTGTCATGATTTTTATGCCAATCATTCGTAAAATGTATCGTAAACGCTTTAAGAAGACTGCTGCATAAGTTTTTGCTAGTTCGTCTCTAAATGTCTCTCCGGCGGTGGTTATACTCAGGTATGGCCACCGTTTTTTTAGAGATACTTTTACCATACTTTCAATAGTTATTAGGGACAAGCCTTTAACACTCCTCACTTTTTTGTCAGCTGTCCAACATTAGCAACACATCACTACTTGATGTCACTCATGAAATAGGATTTTATAGTGCCCCTTGTTTTAGATTTATTGCAAACCATTCCAACGTGGCACTTAGTAGGACTATTCAGTGCTGGTATGATCGCTTTTATTATCTCTACGATATCTGGTGGTGGCGGTGCGATGCTGCTGATACCAGTCACTTCTTCGATGATAGGGACTGCGGTTGCGCCGCCTGTGATCAACGTGGCTACCTTTATGAGTAATGCCTCGCGGCTCTATTTATTTTGGCATGATATTGATTGGTCATTGACCAAATACTATGTGCCAAGTGCTATCGTAGGAGCGTGTTTGGCGGCATTGGTCTTTAGTCGTTTGGATGCAGGCTGGATTCAGTTATTGGTAGGTGCGTTTTTAGTCTCTACTATTTTCCAATACAAGTTCGGTAAAGTAAGTAAAACGTTTGATATGCCAAAAGTAGGTTTTGTACCTGTGGGCTTTTTCATTGCCTTTATGAGCACGTTGGTGGGTGGCCTAGGTCCCATTCTTAACCCTTTTTATATGAACGCAGGTCTAGAAAAAGAGAATCTTATTGCGACCAAAACGGCGAATTCTTTTTTTGTCGGTATTGTACAAGTCGTCAGCTACGCCTTTTTTGGCATACTCACAGTCAAGATCTGTGTGTATGGTATTGTATTAGGACTGGGTGCCGTTATTGGCAACGTCATTGGCAAGCACTTTTTGGCTGGCATCAGTATTAGTCAGTTTAGAATAATGCTGCTGATACTAATGGTGATTAGCGGTCTAATAATGATCATAAGAAACATAAACGTATTGTTTTAATAAGCCTATCACTCGATACCGTAATTATGTCACGCAAATTCTTATAAATACGGGTATTTATTCTTTATTAAAGATAATGCTCAATCATATGCTGACCTGATATAGCATCTTAATCAGAATATCTTACATCATCATGCGCCAGCCTCTAAACTTGGCAAAGAAACCCTTCAATCTTTCAGAAAAATTAAAAGTCTCAGCTTCTGGCACTTCTTCAACATGATGACGAGTTGCTAATATCGGCTGCTGTACCAGTTTTTCGTGATGCTCAAACGCGCGGTCCAGACTGATACTCATGATAGAGAAGTTGGTAGGACGTGGCAGACAGCGATACACCTGACCTTTATTGATGAGATCAATCACCATGTGAGCGTCTTTAAATTCAGTCAACATCAGCACCATCAGATCGGGCTGGATATTTTTTAGGGCGTAGACAATAGGAGTAATATTTTCTTCGTTGAGCGTCGCATCCGTGATGGTGACACCAAACTTCTTTTTTTGTAATAACTTCGCAGCCTGCTCGAGGTTGCTTGCCCAGCTCACTGTATAAGTACTTTTAAACTGATTTTTTATTTCTTGATAAATACTCTCATCATCATCTAATACCAGTATATTCCTTTTGCTACTAGCATTCATAAAACTCTGAGATTCATCACCTTGCTTCATATTTTGGGTAATATCTTGCGTTTGCTGAGCAATCTCTGTGGCTTTATTTACGATCTTTTTGAGCTCATCATTTTGCCAAGGCTTGGTGATATAACGGTAAATCTCTCCGTCATTGACCGAGTCAATCACCGCATTGAGATCCGCATAGCCTGTTAACAAGATACGAATGGTATTGGGTGACGCTTCTTTAACATCACGCAAGACTTCCGTCCCTTGCTTATCAGGCATACGTTGGTCACTGATGACCACTTGTACATCGTGCTCGCTGACATATTTCATAAGCTCAGTGGCATCCGTGGTGGTAAATACATCGTGTGACTGGCGAAAGTGCATCTTTAGACTGCGTAAAATGCGCGGCTCATCATCGATAAAGGCAATTTTTGGTTTTTGCATGATGCTCTCTTTGGGTAAATGGTGAGAAGTATTTCAACCTTCAAACAAGGCTTTGGAGGGTTTATTCTCATAAGTTTTCGACTGTATTGGCAGCACAATAGTAAAAGTTGTGCCCTCGCCGACAATGGAGGTCGCTGCAATACTGCCACCATGCTGCTCCATAATCTGTGTGCTGATCGCCAGCCCCAAACCCGTCCCATCACCTGCTTTTTTGGTCGTGAAAAACGGCTCAAAAATACGGTCTAACGTGTGCTCGTTGATGCCGACCCCATTGTCAGTGACTCGAACCACGACTTGTTGCTGTGCTTCATCGACCGCTGAGATGATGTGCAATTCGCCTTTATGATCAGGCGCTATGGCTTGAGCGGCATTGTTGAATAAATTTAACAGCACTTGGTTGATTTGCGAGGGGTTGCATTGAATCAGCGGCAGTGTCGCTAGGTTGGTCGCAATATCTAAGGTTTTAAGGTTGTTGCGCGCCATGACTAGCGAGGTATTGATACAGTCATTGATATCGACGTCTTTTACTTTTGATTCATCAATTCTAGAAAAATCGCGCAAACTTACCACCAGCTCAGCAATCTGATCCACCCCGTACAAACTGTCTTTGATCAAATCAGCCAAATCTTCACTGACTTCATCTTCTTTGATTTCTTCACAGCACTCTAGGGTTTGAGCCGTCAATTGTGTTACTTGCGCTTGGTCAGCATTGGCGTCTTTTAGCGCCTGCAATAGCTGGTCAGTATGGTTGATCAGTTCATCGAAACGCATCAGGTTATCACCGACCAATTCGATATTACTGCGGACATAGCCCAGTGGCGTATTGACTTCGTGCGCCACCCCAGCCACCATTTGTCCTAAGGTTGCCATTTTTTCGGAGCGCACTAATTGTACTTGCGAGGCTTTTAACTCATCCATCGCTTGCTGTAGATCTTGGGTACGGGCAGCGACTTGTTTTTCGAGATGGACGTTGATTTCAGCAAGCGCGCCTTCGTTCTCAACGACACGATCAATCAGTTGGTTGGTCTGCTCACTGATGATTTGAATTTCGCTCACGCTTGAGTTGGGCAGCTTATGTGCGAGTAGTTGTTGATATTGTTTTTGTTCAATCAAAGCGCCCATCTCAGCCACCAAAAGCGACATACGTTGTAATGGACGAGTAAAATACTTACGAAACACCCATGCCGTTAATAATAAAATAGGGATAAAACCCAGTAGCATGGCCTGAATCAGCTGGTTCGATAGCGCATTTGCAACGCTGAGCAAGTCACTATTGGGTTTTACAATCACCATTTTCCAATAAGTAAATGGCATGCGAAAGACAAAGGCGGTGGCTGGCTGCTGTAAGACAAAATCATTAGGTACAGCGATGGTATCGACCAGATGACTGTCGACTAAATTGAAAGTTTGATCGATATTTAACAAAAGCAACGCTGAGAGCAACTCAGACTCTTGCTCACTTATTTTGCCCAGATTGGTTGTGCTCAAAATACTACGAGCCGCTAACGTAAAACGACCTTTATCTTTGGCAGTGGCATCATCAATGAGCGTATCGTTAATGCGACCCAAACTGTCCGCGATAGGCGCAAAGCTCGGATTGATAGTCGCCAACTGACTGGCGTTCATCATCTCACCTTGCGGATTGTTGGCCGTCGTTTGCGTGACGAGCGACTGCTTAGGAAAGGTCAAAAATCGATTGTCCAAATCAACCAAAAAGACATAGCCGCCTATTTTCTCTTGCCACCTCTTCATGGCGGCATCAAGATTGTCCAATAATAAGTTAAAACTCACCACGCCATCAAACGCTTGATTGCTACTGTTGTACAACGCTTTAGCACAAGTCATCATCGGCTGATTGCTCGTGGGGTCGATGTATGCCCGACTCCAGACACAGTGATCATGATTGGCATACATCGCTGGGATATACCACCAATCTCGATAATAAGCATTGGGCGTTTGGCTCACTTGGTCATAGCGCGTTACTGACTGCATGCTGCCTGAATCATCACGCGCCCATACAAAAGACTGACGCTCTTGACCTTGGGCATACATATTTGGGTCGAACCACACGCCGCCACCGACAATTCGTTGATCCATTTGTTGCATGAGGTTGCCAAAGGTTTCTTGGTAGAGTGCATCTTCTTTAGGTAGACCGCCCGCCATCGTGCTGCTCGCCTTTGCCAGTCCATCGACATGGTTGATACTCACCATGATGCTATTGATGACTTCGTTGCCTGTTTCAACCACGGTCTCTGAAGTCATCTCCATAATGCGCGGCTTACCTTGGGTTTCAATGACCAAGTAGACCATGAGGATAATAAGTGAAAAAGCCAACGCTAAAATAATCAGCATACGGGTAGAGATACTACCAAGCCTGCCAGCAACGCTCATACACACACCTTTTATATACGCACTAACCAGTATCAATGAATCACTTAATGGATAAAGAGATAAGTTATACGCAGCAACTATTTATAGTGGGCTTAAGAATACGGCCGATTTGTGAACATATGATGACAAAGAAGATACTGGTTGATAAAAGTTGGACGACTGAAAAGAGCTTGCAAAAACGGAGAATGAGAGAGGTTGAACGATAAGGATTTTTAGGTATGCATAAAAAAACGCAAAGCCCCGCTTTATGCTTTGCGTTTTTTGAATTCATTTTTTAAAGCATACGAGTTCTAAACGGTAGATAAGCCATCATTATCACCAAAGTGTCTTTTATTTATGCAAAAGTGTCTTTTACTTATGCATATATAATGTCCTTGATGGTAATACTCATCTAAATCCACCCGTATGTCATCACTCCTCAAACGATGGGTCAGTACGGCGTAGCTTTCTTAATAAGGCAGGCCATGCGATATCACCATTCGCCCCTCTGGTTACTTGCTCCGATGCCGCTTGAATACCGGCCAATATCTGTGCGGGTATCGGCGTCAATGCACTGCCACCGCTTTGCGCCTTGATTTGAATCTCGCAGGCGTTTTGTAAAATATACATATATAAGAACGCATTTGCCACGGTATCGGCACACGTCAGCAGACCATGGTTACGTAAAATCATAAAGTGAGCGTCACCTAAATCAGCGACCAAACGAACTTTTTCTTCTGGGTTAAGCGCGACGCCTTCGTAGCCGTGGTACGCTAGATTAGACAAAGGAAATAGCGACTGCTGGGAGATGGGTAATAAGCCTTGCTCTTGTGCCGATACAGCAACACCGTCATTTGTGTGCAAATGAATCACGCAGTGGGCATCGTCACGAGCTTCGTGCACCGCACTATGGATGATAAACCCTGCTGGATTGACATCGAATTCTGATGGCGCTAATTTTTCGCCAGCTTTGTTTACTTTGACTAGGTTAGATGCGGTAATCTCTTCAAATAACATTCCGTACGGATTGATCAAAAACTCGTCTTCTGTCCCTGGAACACGGGCTGAGATATGCGTGAATACCAAATCATCCCAGCCATAAGAGGCAATGATGCGATAGCAGGCTGCAAGATTGACGCGCATCTCCCATTCTTGCTCGCTCATGTTTTGGTGTACACTCGAGGTTGAATGCGTTTGTGTGGTGGTGTCCATAGCTGTTTGCATTGTATAGTCCTTTACAATTGTAGATATCCTGAAACATCACTCTACACTATTTTGTAACCCCAAATCTGTCAAAAACATTACACTTATGAATATCACTCATCATCTAGATAATGACCCTTGGTTTACTCACTTGCCAGCCGAAATCCAGACACAACTGGCACATAGCGCTGTGCTAAAAACGTATCAAAAAAACCAGATGATTCATGCGGTTGGTGATAATGATGATGCGGCCTTACACTTAGTTCTAGGAGGGACGATCAGGGTTTGTAATGTAAGCGCTAGCGGAAACGCCATGACCCTTACCCACCTGTCTAGTGGTGATTGGTTTGGTGAGATATCTATCATCGATGACAACCCTCGTACCCATGATGCGTGGACTACAAACAAGGTTACTTTACTGTCCATCCCTAGAAAAGCAGTGATCCACACCGCTGAGCAGCATCCGATTTTGTACAAGCATCTCGCGCTCATTACCTGCGGGCGGATACGTAGAGCCTTTGAATGGATTGATAATGCGACCTCGCTAAATACATCCGCAAGACTAGCTAGTATGCTCATCGGGCTGATTGGCACTTATGGCAAGCAGGTAGGCGCTGATATAAAAATAGATCTACGCTTGTCGCAAGAGGAGCTTGGCTTCATGCTCGGTACCACCCGACAGACCATCAATAAAATCATTCAATCATGGCAAAAACAGACCATTATCAATATGCACTATGGCTTTATTACCATAAAGAACAAGCCTCAGCTAATGGCTATGATGAACCCCGAATAATTTGAGTATGCTATAGCATCTATCAGTGAACGTCTTAACACACGTCTAAACGAACCATTCAACCTCTCTTCTATTGGCATAAGTATCAGAGATACCACCTTAACACCTTCTTAACAGCCCGTTTGGTACGGTAAGGAATGACGTTTCCTACCATTTTGTTGAGAAGTTCTTGTATGTCAATACCTCAAGCCGTCAAAATAAATACGCCCACAGCTCGTGGAAAAACCCATTTCCTAAGTCAGCCATATCATCGTGAAGTCAATCTCAGTTATCTTCTGATTACCACTGCCTTGTATTTGGTCGCGACTGCTAATACTGGATTTTTCGAGCAGGTGCTAAATGTCTATCCATTTATCAAAAACATAGGTTTTATACTGTCTATTACGGGTGTGCTATTTGGACTGATGTGGCTAGTATTACAGCTGCTTTGCTATCGCCAGATTGCCAAGCCAGTGTTGATAACGCTGCTGATTACTGCCGCCATCTGTGGTTATTTTACTGATGCTTACGGAACGATATTTGACACCAATATGCTAATCAATAGCATGGAGACCGATCAAGCAGAAGCGATGGGATTGTTCACACCCAGTCTGGTGATTCGAGTGCTGATATTGGGGGTGTTGCCAGCGTTTATTATTAGCAAAATTCGCTTAAAGCGCTTTACCTGGCAACTCAGCATTCTACAAAAAACAGTTACGCTGATATTATCTATCGCAGTCATCGCCGCTTGTCTCTTACCCTTTGGTGATCAGTACGCCAGCTTCTTTCGTCAGCATAAAGAAGTGCGCTCTTATGCCAACCCGATTACGCCTATTTACTCAATGTTAAAACTTGGCGAAAACTATATTAAAGAGCTGCGCCGTCCTGATACTTTCACGCTGCATGCGACAGATGCAAGGCGATTAACCCCTGACAACAGCATTGCAAAACCCAAACTGATGGTGTTTGTGGTTGGCGAAACTGCTCGAGCGGATCACTTTGGTTTAAATGGCTATACACGCAATACCACACCCCTGCTCTCAAAGCAGTCAGACCTCTATAGTTTTCAGAATGCTGTCTCTTGTGGAACCTCTACGGCCTACTCCGTACCTTGCATGTTTAGCTATGCAAATCGAACAGACTACGATATCGATACCGCCAAGTATAATGAAAACGTATTAGATACACTAAACAAGCAAGGGGTCAATGTCATTTGGCGGGACAATAACTCTAGCTCAAAAGGCGTGGCCGATCGTGTTACTTTTGAAGACTACAAAACAGCTGATACCAATCCGAAATGTGATGTCGAATGCCGAGATATCGGTATGCTTGATGGGTTTGATAAACTGGTTAAATCAGGTAGCTCACAGAAAGAGATGGCTAAAGACACGCTCATTCTGATGCATCAAATGGGCAATCATGGCCCCGCCTATTATCAGCGCTATCCGAAAGAATTTGAAGCGTATAACCCTGTCTGCATGACCAATGAGCTGTCCAAATGTGATGCTCAGTCTGTGATAAATGGCTATGATAATGCGATTCGTTATACCGATTATTTTTTGAGTAATGTGATTGATACGCTAAAGCCTTATGAGCAAGATTATGATGTAGTAATGGTATATATTAGTGATCATGGGGAGAGTTTGGGTGAAGATAATATCTACCTTCACGGCTTACCCTATAAATTTGCACCAGATGCACAAAAACACGTGCCTACGATAGTTTGGTCGCCCAATAGCAATAGTATCGATACTGAAAGTCTTTCTAGTATGGTCAATCAGCCAGTGTCACACGATTTTATTACGCCGACATTGCTTAGCTTTTTTGGTATTACAACCGATGAAATCAAAGGTGCATCAACCTTTTTTAAACTTGCCCATTCTAATTGAGTGGTTAAAAGTGAGTTAATAAAATTAATTTGTTAGAAATAGCTCGCGGCATTCGTTCTTATATTACTCAGTCCTTTTAGGTAACCACTATTTTTTAGGTCAGCATCATGTACAAGATACTCGTTATTGAAGACAACCCCGATATCGTGGCCAATATTTATGCTTTTTTTGAGCCAAAAGGGTTTGAGTTGGACAACGCACATAATGGCTATAGCGGGCTAACACTTGCCTCAAACAATCGTTATGATGTGATATTGCTAGATGTGATGCTACCAGGTATGGATGGCACGCAGCTGTGCAAAAAACTCAGAGAAGAGTTGCATGACAAAACGCCTGTGCTCATGCTCACGGCTCGCGATACAATCTTGGATAAAGTCGCTGGGTTTGATAGCGGCGCTGACGATTATTTGGTCAAGCCGTTTTCGTTGGTTGAGTTGGAGTGCCGTATCAAAGCACTCATACGTCGCCATGAGGACGATCATTTTGCCCACAGTATTGCCGTCGGAGCGTTATCCTTAAACAATAGTGAGCATACTATTATGCGTGAGGGACAATCACTGAAGCTTACCCCAACTGGCTTTAAAATACTGCATATCCTAATGAGTGCAGCGCCTAGAGTCGTCAGTAAAACTGAGATTGAAGAAAAGGTATGGGGACTAGATGTACCCAGTAGTGATGCACTGCGCACCCATATGCATAGCGTGCGGGCGCAGGTTGATAAGCCATTTGACACACCCATGATAGTCACAGTACCTGGCGTGGGCTACCAAATTGTTGACCCTAATAAATCAGCAAGCGCGTAGTCATCATTATAGTATGAATTGAATAAACCTTATCCAATTTACTAATCGACTGACCGTATCGTATTTATCGCTCTATTACATATAGCCCTGTTATATATCGCCTTCTTCTATTAGGTTGTCTTACGCCATGCTCAATATAGACTCGATAGCCAATAAGTTCAGACTGTCTTACTTCATATTCGCATTATTACTGTGCGCAGCTTTTGTCAGTATTTTCTTGTACGCGGAGAGCCGAATAGAGCAAGATTTGGTCAAGGCTCGCCTATTGCAGCAGCTAGAACTCAGTCAAGAAAAGTACGGTGACCAACCTATTTATGTCGCCGAACCAGGTATCAAGATTTATCGCTATGACAAAGCACCTGCTAGTTTACAAGCGATAGCCAATGACACGGTGCAAGAGACTTCTGTCACTGTTAGTAAAGCCTCTGGAGCAGGTCATGCCAACCTGCATCTTTTCGCCTATACTCAAGATGGTCAAGCTTATATTTTGACTTACTTAGAAAACACAGAAATGGTGATGGAAAATTATCCAGTCTTGGCGATATTTGAGCACCTAGAAGACATATTTGCAGATACGCTAAAAGTAGCCGTGATTTTAAGCTTACTTATCGCTGCTATTTTTTCCCAATTGTCCTCTAAACAAATCATCAAGCCTTTACTAGATCTGAAACGAGCCGTCGAGACTGACCATCACAATTTAAGCGATTTGACACACTTGCCATCTGAGGTTGGTGTCTTGGCACGGGCTATCGATGATAAAAACCACAAGTTAGAACAGTACCTCAAGCGCGAGCAACTGTTTACTGGTGATGTCAGTCATGAGCTGCGTACGCCGTTGACTATTATCATGGGAGCTTCTGAAGTGTTGGCCTCGCAATTAGACGCTGACAGCCACTTAAATGAATTTACCAATCGCATCAGCACTACTGCCAAAGAAACTTCTGAGATTATCACCGCCCTGCTTCTACTATCGCGCGCGCCTGAAAAATTAGACGCACCGCAAACCTCTATCAACAATATCGCTTTAGCGGAAATGCAGCGCCTAAAATACTTACTGCGGTATAAGTCTGTTACTTGTCAGGTAATTGCTGAGCAAGAATACAGCGCTTACGTACGTCCCGAACTACTAAAAATGGCATTGGGCAACCTCATTAAAAATGCGTTTCAATATACCGATAATGGCGAGGTAACCATTACTATCGATGACGAAAAAATCACGGTGACTGATACTGGTCTGGGTATTCCTGAGGCGATGATGCCGCTGCTATATGAACGGTTTGAGCGATTGACTTATGACTATCAAGACGAGGGTACAGGCACAGCCTTGTCACCAGAGCATGATATCAATCACAAGGTTGAAGGCTCAGGTTTGGGACTAAGTATCGTACAACGCATCATGTCTCATATGGGCTGGCAGCTGACCCATCAAGCCAACCCCTCAGGCGGCAGCACTTTTAGTATCTATTACAAGTGACCGCAACCAATGTAATCAATAGTGCTAGAAATCTCATCTAAAAAATACGCTCTTCCCTATTTAATGTTCATTACCACGTATCCCAGCCTCTTTATAGTCTCTTAACACTTTCTTAATCTCTCTCGTCTTATACTTAAGCTATATCGACTTTGCGTGACTGTTTTTTTGGTCGTGCAAAGCCGAGCGCATACCTTGATATTAATAGACCATTAAGAATTCTATATGAATAAAATCACTCCTATTAATCTTGAAGACAAGACAGCCAGTCACAGCTCTATCAAGCAGGCAGCACATCATAGTGCATTCACGCCTGATAACTTTGCAGAGAACGCAAAAGGCAAAACGGGCTTTTATCGCATTATAAAAGCTGCTAGCTATTCAATGGACGGCTTTAGGGCAGCATACAAGTTTGAGGCGGCTTTTAGACAAGTCGTGTGGCTCAACTTTGCCCTGTTTGTGGCTATCGCTTTTATGCCTTTTGCAATGAGCATAAAAATGATGCTAGTCATCGCGTCTTTTTTATCTTTGATTGTTGAGCTGATCAATACCGGTATCGAAGCTTGCGTTGACCACACGTCAACCGCCAAGCATCCACTCGCCAAGATAGCAAAAGATGTCGGCTCCGCTGCGCAATTTTTGTCGTTGTTTCTTTTAACCGTCTTATGGTTAATGGCGCTGTCTATCTTTTTATAGTTGTCTATTTTTTTATAACAACATGCTGGAATCTATCATCACTTAATATACGTTATCAGGTGTATCTATGACTTTAGAAAACCACTCAATAGCTTGGGGCTGGCTAAAATTACTGTGCGTGACCATCATTGCCACATTGGTTGTTGAGCATAGCCAGTTGGACATACGCATCAGTGAGCTTTTTTATAGCCATGGACACTGGCTACTAGAAAAAGGCGCGCAGCCTTATGCGTTTATCTTTTATGATTTGCCCAAAGCCCTATTAATTCTACTGGCGGTCTACCTCATAGTAGTGTTAATCATTAAGTACCGACAACCTTTACCTAACACCGCCTCACAGCATCGCCGTAAATTTGATAGATTTCTGCTTCCGTTACCAATTCGAGAGATCGGCTATCTACTGATTATAATCGCGATTGTACCGGCTAGCATTGCCACGCTCAAAGGCTTTACTCATGTGAGCTGCCCGAATGACTTAGTTATTTTTAACGGTGATCTGCCTTATCTTAACCTATGGCAAAACATCGTAGCAGCTACGCCCGCCAGATGCTTCCCAGCGGCTCACGCCAGCGCAGGGTTTTCTTTATATGGATTGACTTTTTTGCCGACGTTAAAAAAGTATCGCTATCAAATATTTACCACAGTCACGGTCTTAGGATGGATAATGGGGCTGTATAAAATGCTGTTTGGCGATCATTTCTTTAGTCATACTTTGGTCTCTATGCTGCTATCACTGACGATAGCGTGTGCGATTGCCACCCTTTTCTTCAAACACTCAATAGCGAATACAAATAAAAATATCGACAGTCATAGAAACCGCGCTGATATGAAGCTATCTAACACTGATACACCCAATATTCAGAATCAATATTGAGATATGAATGTTTAGATATAACTGAAACCAGCGGTTATATATTGACCAAAATAACACTACTAACCATTTGAAAAACAATGTATAAATAAGAAATGAGAACTGGCTTAGTATTGAGCAAAACCATGGATGGCGCTCGTTAATAAAACGCTTTATATATCGATAGCCCACAAAGGAATGTAGCCATGCACCTTTTATGCATTGGACAAAAAATCCCCCACATCTACGCCTTATTGATTATTCCATTAATGCTTGTCAGCACTATCGGTGACAGTCATGCCGCCAGTTACTCCATCAATCCTACCAATACTCACATACGATTTGCCATTGAACGCTTCCAGACCTCTGCCACTACTGGTGGCTTTTATGATATCAAAGGTCAATTGCAATACGACCCAAGTCGGCAAACAGGCGACATCTCATTAATCATACCGATAGAGTCCCTCAATACAGGCAATCCCTCTTTTAATAGTAGTCTGACGGGAACTGATTTTTTTGATGCAAAAAAATTTCCCTCGGCGCAATTTAAGTCGACGAAGTGGTATTTTGATCAAAATAAGAATAGCCCGCAGGTAACAAGAGTAGATGGCAAGCTGACGCTACATGGCGAGACACATCCTATTAGCCTGAAAGCCACGAATTTTGATTGTTATTTGAGCCCTAGCCTCAAAAAGGATGTCTGCGGTGGCGACTTCACTGCGACGATTGATCGCACAAAATGGAATATAAACAAACTTGTCTGGTTTGGACTGACCAAAAACCTTAACTTAAATATAAAAGTCGAAGCCGCCAGACAATAGTAGTCAGTGTTAACTTTACGACAGTACTTTTTTGCGACAATGTTTTTTGAAATATGAATTTTTATCATTTTGATTTATTTTGCTAGACGCGACTGGCGAATTGCAGGCATATTAGGATGAGGGATTAAGGATGATTTATCAGTATTATAAGGACATTATGAAGCCACTTTCTGCCGTCATGCCAACATTGTCGTTTTCATTGGCAGTAGCATTGGGACTGGGATTTAGCTTAGTGTCTACTGTCGTGATGGCAGACAATGTCAGTTTGCCAATAAACACTTTGCCCAGTCGAATAACCCTACCAAATGTCAGTCCAGCCAATAGTGCGCTTGCCAACCGTGGCGCTTACGTGGCGCGTACCGCTGACTGTATGGCTTGCCATCGTGAAGACTATAGTGGCGGCGTGCCGATTGAGACGCCGATTGGCAATATCTACTCGACCAATATCACACCATCGACGCGCTATGGTATTGGCAATTATACTGAGGCAGATTTTAAAAAAGCCTTGCGAAAAGGTCGCGCGCCCGGTCATCAGATCTATCCTGCTATGCCTTACCCGTCCTATCATGGCCTGACGGATGATGACGTCAGTGCTTTATTCGCTTATTTCCAGACCGTCCCTATCGTAGACAAACCCCCTGAAAAAACCACTCATTTGCCTTTTCCATTAAATATCCGCAGCTTGATGCTGGCATGGAATGTGATCAACGTACCCTCTACCGAAAATCGCTCAGGACTTACGCAAACCCAGCAACGCGGTGAATATCTGGTCAATAATCTAGAGCATTGTGGCACCTGCCATACCCCGCGCAACTTAACCCAAGGCCTTGATAAAGACCGTTATCTATCTGGTGCACCGCTCGGTAAATGGTTTGCCCCAAATATCACCCCTGACAACGACACAGGCATTGGCCTTTGGAGCGAAATGGACATCGTGACTTACCTGCGTACAGGAACGCTTGATAAGCGCGCTTATGCGGGCGGACCAATGGCGGAAGCCGTGGCACATAGTACGCGCTATCTCACTGATGAAGATCTGATCGCGATGGCGTCTTATCTCAAAGTCGTCCCAGCCATTAAGACCGATGACTATTTGATACCTGTCAATGTGTCTCGCCTACCGCAGCCAGTCAGCAACTCCATTACTTATAACTTACTTGAGCAAAAAGACTATCTAGCGCAAGCCAAAACGAATATTGTCAACAGTGCCAACAATAGCGGCAGCAATAATAACTTGGGCAGCAACTCGCCAAAAGACTTATATTTAGCGAATTGCGCCAGCTGTCATGGCGTCGATGGTTACGCTCAGCCCGATGCACGCTATGCATCCATCGTTGGCCTCAGTAGTATTCGCCGCGTAAAACCTAATGCGCTCGTTGGCGTGATTGCTTTTGGGGCGAAAGGTGCATTTAACACGGCACCAAAAATGCCAGGCTTCTCAAAAGATTTAAGCCCTGCACAAATCGCTAGTATCACTAACTATGTACGAGTCACATTTGGTGGTCTACCAAGCAGCGATGTCAGCGCGGCTGATGTCACGCGTGTGATAAAAGAAAAAAGCTAACCCTAAGAATTGGCATTAAAACTAACTATAAAAATGCGCTCTAATCTTCGCCTTTTATCATATGGCAGAGACCCGCACGATAAGGATAATCCTATGAATGACCTGCTTCAATCCCCTACGCGTCGGCAACTGCTCTCAATGATAGGCAAGACCGCAGGCGCGACCGCAATGTATCAAGCGATGACCACGTTGGGGTTTGCCTCCGAGTCGAGCTTTAAAGAAGAAATGAGTCTGAAAGGTGCACCAGCTGGTGCCAGCATTGTGATTTTGGGTGCAGGATTGGGCGGGCTAACTGCGGCCTATGAGCTACGCAAAGCAGGCTACAAAGTGACCGTGCTTGAGTACCAAAATCGTGGCGGCGGACGTAGCTGGACACTCAATAGCGGTGACAAATATACAGAGCTGGGCGGCGCTGAGGTCACTTGCGACTTTAAACAAGGCAATTACTTTAATGGCGGTCCATGGCGATTGCCCATCCATCATTACGCGGTCTTTCATTACTGCAAAAAGTTTGGCGTCGCATTGCAACCCTTTATCCAAACCAATGATCGTGCTTATCTACACCGTACCAATCACTTTAACGGCGCGCCGCAGCGCTTGGGCGAATTACAGAGCGATATTCGTGGTTATGTGTCAGAGTTATTGTCCAAAGCCGTAAATAAAGGCAGTCTCGATAGTACGGTCAATAAAGAGGACAAAGAAAAACTACTCGAAGGTCTAAAGGGCTGGGGCGTCCTAGATAACAATTATCGCTATGTCAAAAGCCATGAAACGGGTAAGCATCGGGGCTATAGTGTGTATCCGGGTGGTGGATTGATGCCAGATGCCAAACCATCAACGCCCATACCGATGGATAAGCTACTAGACTCAGGCATGTGGTCGGACATTTATAGCAACTATACCGTCCATGTGCATCAACCAACGATGTTTCAGCCTGTCGGCGGTATGGGAAAAATTGGTGATGCGTTCACACGTGAGTGCCGAGATATGATTACCTTCAATGCCAAAGTCACCAAAATCAATCAAGACGAGACGGGCGTCACCGTTGACTATGTTGATAGCAATAGCCCTGACGGTGCTACCAAAACGGTGCGCGCGGATTGGTGCATTTGTACGATTCCTTTATCCATATTGACTCAAATTGATATCAATGTCTCCGCTCCAATGAAGAAAGCGATGGCGGCCGTCCCTTATGACAGCTCGTATAAAGTGGGTTTAGAGTTCAAACGGCGGTTCTGGGAAGAGGATGAATGGATCTATGGCGGTATCACCTATACTGATCTGCCGATCACCCAAATCTCTTACCCGTCACAAGATATGTTTAGCACAGGCGCTGGTGTGTTGCTTGGCGCTTACGGATTTGGCGAGACTTCGTACAAATTTAACTCATTAACACCCAAAGAACGTATCAACGCGGCGCTCGCCTATGGCAAACAGATTCATCCGCAGTATACCAAAGAGTTCCGCTCGGGCACTTCGGTTGCATGGCATCGTATTCCTTGGTCGCTTGGCTGTTATGGTATCTGGAGCGAGTCCAGTCGTGAGCAGTATTACGAGACACTCTGCGAGATTGATCACCGCATCGTACTGGCAGGTGAGCACTGTTCGCACATTCCTGCGTGGCAAGAAGGGGCAATATTATCTGGTATGGATGCCGCCAAACGCTTGCATCAAAAAGCTAAAAAACTTGGGTAGCAGTGTCTTTTTAATAAGATTTCGGATAACCAGTCTAGCGTTGAAGCAAGGATGATAACAATGAGACTAGACATATTAGGAATAATCATGAATATGGTGACAGTAAACCCAATCGCATCGTCTGGCTCAGGCAAGGCCGTAATAAAGCTCATAGTTGGCGGGTCGATCGCGTTGCTAACATTGTCAGGCTGTAGTCAGAATAGAACACAAGATGTAGCCACTATCGCCAATCCACAGACGACGCCTGTACTATTTAACAGCAGTTTCGACAATCAGGCCAGTCGCAATCAAGGCGCATGGGGCGGCGTATACATGTCCAAAAGTGAGTTGGCTGAACCCACTAGTAATATCGTCGATGTGCGCTCGATACCAAAAATGAGCGATGATGCCAGCATGCAGCAGTGGCTCGCCAAGTTTGAAGGCAGCACACAAGGCAAAACAGGATTTGCTACAACCAGCGGTAAGAAACTCTATGACGACTCTTGTGCAGGTTGTCATATGCAAAAAGGTGACGGCGCGCAAGGCGCTGGTTACTATCCGCCACTGACCAATAACAGTAAGATGGAATCAAAGTACTATATTATTAGCGTAATCATTAACGGCCTGCGCGGTATGCCATCTTTCCATAGCATGATGAATGATGCGCAAATAGCTGCCGTCACACAATACGTGCATAGCGATCTCAATAACTTCACAGATACGGTCACAACGGATAATGTCGCACAATTACGTCATGACTTTCCACCATGATCGGACCCGAGTGAGTAAGCAATTAAGTAAGGAAAGCTAGCCAGTTATTAAAGTATGCTATTTCGTAGACAACACTCAAAAAAACGCCACTGGATTTGATCCAATAGCGTTTTGTAGAAGATAAAAGTCAAACCCCGTACTAGTTGAATAGACCTATATAATAATATTGGTCGTAATATCAGTCTGAATCAACAGATCGTGCGTTCCATTGGTATCTGAGAAGCTATAGACATCGTAGCTAATACCATCCTGCGATACAGTAGTATTCGTATCCGTCCATTCATCGGTCAACGTTACACTATCAGAACTATCACCATTGATGATCAAATCTTTATCAGTAAGTACTGTATCATTGATAATATCAAGCACATCATTAGTGGACAGATTGGTAAGCGCTTGAGCGCCATTACCTGTCATATCGATGACTTCAATACTCTCAAACACAGTAGCATTAAAGGTGCCAAAATCAATGGTGGTACTATCTTCATTGATGAGTATGGTGTCGATACCAGTGCCACCATCCATTAAGATATTGTCAGCAGCAAAGACTATCGTATCATTGCCTGTACCGGCATCAATCGTATCTGCGCCTGCACCGCCGTTAATTGTATCATTGCCAATGCCGCCATTAATTATGTCGTTACCAGCATCGCCATTCAGGACATCGTTACCTGCGCCACCACTGATAGTATCATTACCGATGCCACCGTTAATGGTATCGTTACCGGCATTGCCAGTTAAAGTATCATTGCCAGCATCACCATTAAAAATATCGTTTCCACTACCACCGACAAACAAATCATCGCCTGCGCCGCCAGTATATTTAAGCGCAGACGTCTGGTTTACTGAAATTAAAGCATCATCGTCAGGGGTGCCATTGAATACTAAAGTAGGCGCTACATCGATATTAATGGTACCTGGGTCTGTGACAAAAGTATCCCCATTGCCCGTTTCAACTGTTTCTAATGTAATGGTTAAAGGACCAACATAAGATGTCGCCGATTGTACACGCAAATTGTTAATACTTTCATAAGGTACTCCTTCGATAACGTAGGTTTGTATACTGGCATTCCACGTTACGTTTAATGGCGCGCCATCTCTGGTTGTTACCTGTAGTACATCACCATATAGATTGTCACCAGTTACAATGATATTAACGGTTTCACTGCCGTCAATATCTTCCATTGCAGCATTTAAGTTGAGCGTCGTCCACTTACCTTGGAAACCAACCAAAGTAGATGGATTAAATACGATTTCATCGGCCACAGGTGTCACATCTAAGGTCACTACAAGCGGGGTACTGGCCAAACCACTGTCACTGATGACGCTGACTTCAATATCTGAAACCGTGCCACTGACATTCTCAGGCGCTTGAATAAAGATATTATCCATCTCACCTACTTCACCACGATTAATGTTATTTAACTGACTGGCATTGATTGACCATGAGTTATTGTTATTACCACCTGAGACGCCATTGTTACTGGCTAGAACAGTGTCTCCTGCAGTATTAACGTAATACACCAGATAACCATTAGGCACCTCGTCTAAAGTGATCGCTGCTGCATCGTCTCCTTCATCTACTGGATTGATCTGATAAGGTATGGCTATGAGTGTATCCTCATCCCCCGTTGCAGTAACCATTAAATCATCATCTCTATCCAAAATAGCCAATGCATCTGGTTGTGCAGCAACTGCGATATCGTAACTGTGCTGATATGTCAATGTCACGCTATCATCACCATTGATCTCATCGACTTCATTGTGTGCTGCGTATACATTCACTACTGCCGTGCCATCTTCATTTTCGGCAGGGGTATAATTGACCGTGATCGTGTCAGCAGGGTTGATACCATCGATATCACTGTCTGTATCTGCAACATCAACGACGTAGTAAGTACCAGCAGGAATATCGCCCACTTGACCATCGGTCAACGTGACAGATACTAGTGGGTTGTTACTACTATCAGTCAGCACACCAGTACCACCATTGACATCGGTCAAACCACTCTCATCGAGTTGTAGATAAAGCCTACCATCAACCAGAGAAACATAGTCTCCATCTGCACTATTGGTCAAGTTGATGTTGATGGCAACAGGGGTATCCTCATTGACGGCCAATGCTGTAGTCTGACCATCGTTGTCGAAAGGATCAGTGATTGGTGTTATCTCTACATTAACATCGTCAATTCTCAAATTGTCTTCTAGACCCCGATCGTTCAGCGCAGTGAATTCAACATTAAAACTGAGCTCTTGACCAACATTAGCCTCATTGGTACTAAAGTTTTCAGGTGGCGTCAAAACAACATTACCTAGCGCTTGATTAGGTGTTAGGTTCGCACTGGCTTCAACGCTAACAATCCACTGACCTGCGACTTGCTGTACACTTACGTTTGGATTATTGCTACTCAACACTGTGCCTTCAGGTAGATCGGTTAGTAAGAAGCTATAAGCACTAACTACATTTGTATCGCTCAACTCAGCATTTACTAAACTAGACAATAAAATAGCAGCATCTTCTGACTGAGGCGCAGGAGTAACATTGAGCGTATCGATCAAATCAACCGTTCCAGGATCACCGCCATTCCCGTCTCTCGTCAAGGTAATAGGGAATATACCTACAACAGTCGCTTCACTACCATCGATGCCCTCTCCATTGATATCTTGTGTGACACCTACTACAGTGACATTGAAGGTGCCTACAGGGATATCGTTGGTTTTTGGGTTGCGAGCCAATACCAGTGTATACTCTGGCGCTGAGTCTGTAATGGCCGTATCTGGTACGTCGACATACCAGGTACTACCCGCTAGGATACCACCTTGTACAATAATACCATCAGGGACGTCGCGAACCTCTAAGCGAGTAAACAACTCAGACCCGTCCTGGTCAGGTGAGGATATGGCGACAATCGCTGACGCCGTATCATCTGTACCATTATTATTGATACTGTTGTCGGTAACATCTACGCTTATCGTTGGTGTGTCAGTCACTGCTTGGAATGTCACGTTTACATTAGCCGTTCCTGTTGATGATTGACTGCTAATCGTAGCGTCGTCCGCGAGTGATGCGGTATCTGTATAAGTGTACTCAAACGGCAATGTGACATTGTCATCGCTATGGCGCTTGTCATCATCGTACCTAATCTCAATCGTTTGATTGGGACCATATGAATACGTTTCATTTGCATTCAGAGGCACTTCGACACCATCGACACGTAGTGATAAGTCTCTACTTATCAAGTCATTAGCCCTGAGTATTACAGTCTCAAGCGACTCATATCCAATATCGCTGTTGCCTGGCACGACTGTATCGTCACTCACAAATGCTGCAAGGAAATTGACAGTTGCCCATACATCCTCTGTTGCTAGCACTTGTGGGTTGTTGACTACCCCATCGGCAGCATCAGGTGTAATTAATACAGAGACCGTTCTTGTGCCGTGAGTCACACTATTGCCAGACACTACTTCTGTCGTCGTTCCTGTAATGGTCAGCTCGATATCACCAGCAAAGTTTTCAGGCGTTGTCAGTTTTGCTGAGCCGTCTTTGAGAGCGTCTAAAGATACAGACCAGCTACGAGTACCTTCACTTTCACTACCGCCTAAGAACACTGCTCCCGTGATGCCAAATCCTATAGGCACGCCTGTCACCTTGTAAGTGACCTGCTCTGCTGCTGGACTACCAGTATCATAAGCGGCAATATTGGCAGTATCAGCAAAGAACGCTGACAACGATATGCTGTCATTGCCAGCGCCTTCGATACCAACATACGTATAATCTTTGGTGACAGACTGCTCATCGATATCCACTATCGTTGCAGTCTCAGTTGCTAGGTTGTCATTTACAATAAGATCTGCTAGACCAACGACACTAATAGGTAAGTTCAATGTTGCGCTAGAAGCACTGATGTTTCCATCGCTCTCTCTACTGACTGCTGATACTTGGAGATTGGCTTTGCCGCTATAGTTTTCAGCTGGTACAAAGTATAAATCGCTCACTGTATTGGTGTAATTAGCTATGGTTACTGAGCCCCCAATAGTATCCAACAGCGTCAGTGTCCCATCATTATCGGCATATAGCTGAGCGCCTAGCGGAATGTCTGTAATAGTAACATCGTAAGCTTCAGAGCCATCATCGTCACGTGAGCTTGGGCGGATATTCAAAGGAATACCATCAGTAGGAATAACAACTGCAACTGATGACCCATCACGATTATTACCACCGCTAATTGCCTGATCCTCTAAACCTGTAGCAGGGTCGACACCTAGCGTAACTTGGTCAGCAACACCTGCAACTGTGAAAGTTAAGTAACTCTCACCACTCGTTACTGGCTCGATACTAGTGTCTGTATCTTCATCATAGTCAATAGTCACAGCTTCTACCTTGACTGCTGTCTCAGCAGTAGCCGATACCGAAGTGACTGTATAATCACTATAGTCTTGCGGCGGGGTCACAGTAACCGTGTTCAGATAAGCGGCTGGGATATCGACACCCGTTCCATTATCTGTAAGCGACAAGGTATTACTACCGTTGTTATAGGTAAATACGGCGCCTTCAATGGCAGTAAACACACCACTGTCTCTACTACCAAACGTCAGATGAGCATAAGTCTGCTCAGAATCATTGAGAGCAGTAGTATGGCTTTCTTCTCCAAAATCAACCGTATCATCTTGGTTTGACCAGTTATCGAGTAATCTGAATGTACCGTCAACACCAAGGTCAAATGCAGCGTCTTCTTGCGCTACAGCAGTGTAAGTGTAGTCTGGATTAATGGTTAAGTCAGGCGTACCATCACCATCAATATCACTACCCACAACTTCGGCTACAGGCGTGATGTTAATCGTTTGGGTTAATGTGGTTGTTTCACTGATAGCAACGGCTACATCTCCATCATCATCCAAATCTGCACTGGTTACTTCAAAGTCGATATCAGTATCTGTTGAAGACTGCGCAGGTGGCGTAAGCGACAAGCTACCCAAGTCAGAGGTGTCGGTAATAACAATCACCGTACCGCCACTCGCGCCTACTGTATCGGTGGTACCATCGTTATATGTCCAACCTTCCGGCAAGGTAAATCGAATTGCAGTGATGATTTCGGCAACAGCTGAGCTGCCGTCTTGGTCATCAAGTACTGCAAAATTAAACTCATCAAGTGTGAAGGCTGTATCTTCAGTTGTACTAACATCATTCGCTACTACTTGACCAGCAACAGGTGTCACGGTCAGATTAACGTTAACAGTATCGATTAGCTCAACCGTTTTATTTCTTGGAGATGAGTCAGTATCGTGGTCTTGGGTAAATAACGACACGGTAATATTACTCATATCTTGTGAGTTATATTCAGCTGATGTGATGCTAATTTGCGGCTCTGAGCCACCATTGACTCTCAAACTAGTAGATGTCGGTGCGGCAGCATTAACACCAATCAATACCTGACCGTTGGTATCAACAGTATACTCGGTCACCCTACTACTACCAGCAGGTATAAATGAGACAACAGCATCTGGCTGTAATCCGCTAATTACGAAACCATAGGTCTCTAGACTTCCACCTCTACCCACTAAGTCACCAAAATTGGTGGTGATTGGTAAATCAACAGACTCACCTTCATTTACAGTGACCGTTAAGGTATCTCCCGTGACTTCATTCTGGTCATAGCCAAAGGTACTATAGTCAATACTATTATCATCATTAGGGTTATTATTCGCAGCATTATTATCTTCAGTATCCGTCACAGCTTGGACTTCAATATCAATAGTGACGGTACTCTCTGCACCATCAACATTAGAACCATTTACTTGTGCAATATCACCATTGTCATCGACCTCGTATTCAGTTACCGACATATCAAATGAGATATTGGTAGCATCGTCGGTAGGTGGCGTTAGTGTCATCGCTTCAAATTCAGCACTGGTCATGGTGATGGTTGGTGTGCCTGCATTGTTGATTATTTGGTCATTAGTCAAATAATCACTTAATAATATGGTGATGTCAGCACCAGTTGATGCATAGGTATTACCCCCGTAGTTTAGGGTTGCACTATCTGGTATACCCGTTAAGGTAATCAAACCGATACGTTCAGGGTTGTCAGTAGCATTCCCTATGCCATCTAAATCCGCATCATCACTAATAACAGGTGCTTGTAAACCTAAGCTAGCAGTAGTGTTATCTTCGTCAGTTGATAATGCAATATCATCACCAATATCTGGTGCATCTGATACTGGATTGACGGTGATCGTCAGTGTCTCTGTACCGCTTTCTGGAGTTGCGGCATTAGGACCATTATTGACAGCAATAGTGACCACTGGTACGGTGCCACTAAAGTTTTCAGCAGGATCAAAGATATAGCTTCCATCAGTGTTTATGGTCAGCTCACCAATGATAGAGCCGTCTATAGTGACGCTAGTAGCAACACCTACGTTGAATGTCCCCATCATACCAGCAACGGTATAACTATCGACAGTTAACTCTGTATTGGCATCAGCATCTGCAGTATCGTTTGCAAAAATACCATTGGCAGCCGCCACTGATAATACTGTATCTTCATCGGTACTATCAGTATCATCTACAAGCGCGATACTATCATCAGTACCTGTAATGGTCACTTCAATGTAGCGAAGCTCACTGGTACTGATTTCGTTACCATTAACAGCATTGGTGATACCTTCATTATCATTGACTTGTACGGCATAACGAATGGTGATGGTTTCCCCTTCAGGAAGGAAATCAATGACGTCCGCCTCAGCATTAATACTCCAGCTACCCTCTTCAAAACTGCCTGCATTATTATCTGCTTCAAATATACTTGATAAGGCTGCTTTTTGAACATCTGTTAATGGATTGGCATTGGTGAAGGTTGTGTTGTTTGAGTCATAGACATAGATGTTTTCTGCCGCGATTTCACTAATCGTCGGCTCATCACTGTCATCAGTATCCGCAAAGCTAAGGGTACCCGTTCGAATGATAGCAGTACCATCAGCCTGCTCGGTTATTGCTGCAGCAGTTTCGATGATGTTGTTACCGTTCGCAACGTTAGTGATGACAGGTCTATCGTTAGTACCATTGATAGTCACAGTCAAAGTGGTCGTACTGGTATCACCATCAGCATCTGTGATGGTGTAGTTGAAGGTTTCGGTTAAAGGTTCATCATCGACAGCAAGATATTGTACTGCATCGTTATCAAGATCGTAACTGTAACTGCCATCTGCATTGAGCGAAAGCACACCATATTCACCTTGTGTACTTCCGCCTACTGTACCCGTCACCGTGGTAGATGTAACTGATTCTATCGCCGTGACAAGTGTTGCGTCTACCCCTAAACTGTCGGCGACATCTGTTGCAGCGGCACCTGTAGCCGTGAGCACGTTACCTGTTACTTTGTCTGTCTCTTCAGTAAGGCTATTAGTATCTGGATTGGCAGTAGGTGCGGTATCAATGATACGAATATCTAACGTGTCAGATGAAGTCCCACCTGCACTATTGGTGAGATTGACAGTAAACTGGTCTAATACATTGTCACCAGCGGTGTTGTGCATTTCAGCACTGCCATCTTCGGTATATGCATAAGTGAGCGAGCCTGTGGCCGAGTTGTAACCCGTAATAACCAGTTGGCCTTCGCTACCATTTATAATCACAGGATTAGCAGCGGTGGCTGTGGTCACATCGACACTGTTGATAGTCAGCGCTGCGACACTTTGCGGGTTAGTGATATCGATAGCGCCAGTCACATTGTTACCTGTGCCTTCAACCACGCTGTTATCTTGTGGTGTTGTGGCTGCATCTGTATCTTCAATAGTGACGGTTGGCGCTATATCATTGTCAGTAATGACGGTGGTAACACTTGCTTGCGTGCTATCAATACTGGCATTGAGTGATGGATTAGATAAAGCGATAGTATAGTTCTCAGAATTTTCAAACAGGGTGTCGTCAGTAATAGCAACCGTTACCGTTTTGGTTACCTCCCCTGGTGCAAAAGTCAACGTACCTGAGTTTGCACCATAATCAGCCCCAGCAGTGGCTGTACCATTACTGGTGGCATAATCAACCGTCACAGCCGTTGATGATGGGTTGGTTAAGCTAACGGTATAAGTGACCGTACCAGCATCTTCATTTACTAAAGTAGCACCAACAATTGAAACAACAGGCGCAGCATCGTTATCAATGATGGTACCAGTCGCTGTGCTTGGTGTGACTTGGTCAGTTGCGCTTGCTGTCAGTGTAATGGTTTCATCTGGCTCATCAATATTGTCATCCACAGTAGGCACACGTACGATTATGCCATTCGTGCTGTTAGCTGGAACATCGACACTAAAAGTGCCATCTACAGCAACAGTGACTGTGCTAAAGGTGTTGCCACCATCTAAGCTTACTTCGACAGACATATTCGTGTCTGTGCCAAGTACCGCTGTACCATTCGCTAACGTCAGCGCTACTGTTGTATCAGACTCAGATAGGTTGCTCAAATCAACGGTGAACTCAAGAGTATTCCCCTCAACCACACTGTCTCTAGTGACAATTGCAGTCGGCTTATCACCTGCTTGAGGTGTACCGTCTACCGCATCTTCATCTAAAATAGTGCCAGTCGCAACAGCACTATCAATGTCTGCATTATCAGCACTAGTGACCACAAAGCTGAGCTGCTCACTGCTCTCAAAGATATCATCATTATTAGTAGTGACGATAATAGCAGGTGCTGTTTGGCTTCCTGCAGGAATTTTGATCTCAAGTATAGTACTACCATCTAAAACTTCTGCTATGACCGTAGCATCGGTAATAACCACTTGATCACCAGTCGCATTGATATAGATAATCGAAGCAATATCTGCCGCTTCTACGTCACTACTTGGATCAACTGTCACTTGCACTGTAGTGTCAAAATTACTTTCACTATCTTGCTCAACCGTAAAGCTCAAGACATTGTCCACCCCTTCAATCGATTGCGCATCAGTGGCAGCAATGCTAACGCTCGGCTTGTCGCCCTCGTTGACGGTGCCGTCTGCTGCATCTTCGTCGAAGATGGTGGCGACATCAAAGGCGGTGCCAATGCTGGCGTTGATCGGATTGCTGATGCTCATGCTTAGGGCT
>NZ_JAMYEB010000010.1:0-110181 GCF_033790785.1 Psychrobacter sp. PP-21
AAATCCCATCGAGAAAAAGTGGGCTCAAGTGAAGTTTTTACGCCAAGGTTGGATGGAAAATGACTTATCTAAATTGTTTTATGATATTCATCCAAAACATAACTCTTTTGTAGTGCAGTGACTATAGATAGTTGTGAAGTTTTTGAATATTCTTCTTAGAGGTAGTGGTAGATTTTTCGTCAATATAGCTCTTAGCAATAATTTTAAATAAGTCCTTCTGCTCATAGTTATTTTTATCATTATTTTTATGTTCAGTAGGATCAATATTATCAGCCAGTAATGCTTGAGCTTTATCACGTACCAGCCGAGCCTCTTTTAGTGACACCTCTGGTTTAAATGTAGAGCCAATGATTTGCTTGGCAGATTTATAAATACCAATCTGATAAGTTTTTTGCTTTGGCTTAAAATCTTTAGGGGATTGATAGCGATAAGTCACCTGCCAAAACAACGAGCCATTGGGATGTTGTATGAGATATAAATTGTTGCCATCACCATGGCGCGTAACTTTGGTGGGTGTGGACTGTTTGGCGATTGCTTTCACACCAGCGTCAGTTAATCGATAGTCTTGTCTTCTCGTCATGGCTTATACCTCAAAGCGCTCAGAGGTTTAACAACAACCTCACTGCATAATTAACAACAGAAAATGACGTTGTATATTATTTAACAACTTATTTAACAACATTGTAGAGGTGCTAGCAGGTAATAACAAGTAATCAATAAAGACAACTATGTATATGTATAAGGGGTTTGGAGGGTTTGAGGTAATGCGAGGTTATGTCTAAATACAATGATTGGTGCGCCCACCAAGACTCGAACTCGGATCGATCGCTTAGGAGGCAACTGCTCTATCCTGTTGAGCTATAGGCGCATTATGGAGTGACATTGTAGAAAAAAGCAGTCGTAAAAGCAATCAGCAAAAAGGTAAATACAAATAATTTATTGCGATTCGCTATTACCAAGCGCATCAGCGACATTTACTGGGTTATTACCGGATGCCTTGCTCGCCTGTGAAGAGGGTTCAAATAAGTCATTTACACTGTTCTCATAGCCATTGATATTATAGTACTCGTATTTTTCTAATATAGTTTGACCGGCACTTGAGAGTAAAAAGTTACGGAAACTAACGGCAACAGGATTATCGGTCAAAACCACACCTTCAAGCGCTTGATCATCTTTTAGAGCGTAATTAAAAGAGGTTAGTGTGCGTGCTTCTTTGTTGGTGCTATTGGGAGTAATGTCATCATTATCAGTCTTATCGTCATCCGTATTGCTATTGACCGAGTTAGCACCTGTTTGATTTTGATTACTACTGTGTTGAGTGGCTTTTAGCTTCTCTTGTAGGGGCGAGAGACGCTCTTTGGACAGCTCGTTATTGGCAATAATAATATCTGTGTCAGAGATCAGATCAGAGCGTTCGTCGTTCGATATCGTTAGTAACGTATTAGCAGGAATATAATTCGCCAAAACTTGTATATGAGGATAGCGAGACTCAAAGCTCACAATAACGTCATCTATCGGTACTTGTAGGCTTTGTTCTGCACGAATAGAAAGCGTACTATCAGGGGAGGTGTCCGTGCTTTCTTCGTTTGCGGCAGGTGCAGGTTGCGTCTCACTGGTTATGATAGGCAGCGGGTCTGTATTTTTGTGATTACTGGTCCACAACCAAGTAAGGAGAGCGATAAAAATTGCTACCAGCAGGGAAATTAGTCCAACCAGTAGCAGTTTGTAGTCTTTCATATATTACTGCTCTCTATCTATTAATGGGTTCGTCTTAAAAGTTGTATCAGTCACTATATAGGATATAGCGTTTCTTTAAAGCTTGTGATCCATGACTTCATCAGTTAGCTGTGCCAACATATCCGCAAACACGTCCTTTTCTATGGCAGATGATTCTAACGATTCATTGTGTTTATTGCTATCATTGTCATTAGTATTGAAATTAGAGGGTTGAACGCTTGCATCAATAAACTCATTAGCAGTTGTTCTTTCATAGCCCACTGCTTGATGGGCTGCTAATGGTGACTGACCTGCTGTCAGTCTGTCTTTCAACCATTTAAAGCCATGTGTCTCCCACCACAACTCAAAACGCGATAACGTGCTACCACGCACTGCAGCAGGTAAATCTAATGTGCGTAGTTTTTGTGCCAGTATAGGGTCGCTAATAGCTTGGTGAATACTAAGATATAGTGAGCGACTGTCATCAACATACGGGCGCCTGTTTTGCCATGATCTGTCATCGATTTTCATACGTGGTAGGCACCAAAGCTCACCACGATAATAAACAACGTACAAACGCTGCTTAGGATGGACAAAAATAGCATCAATAGGACGTAATGGCATAATATTCAATAACCCCGTAAAAGTGTCGTCTTAATATAGGGTGTAACAGCTGATTCGAAAAAGCCACGCCCTTCATCTTTTCATAATCAAAACACTTGTAACTATGTGTGTGATCAATGCGACAATAGATGTCGCAAGGTATTATAATACTGGTATTTATACTAGCAAACGATAACCATCAATGGCACACTGATATATAGAGTGATTTTTTATCTTCTCAATATTTATTACTATCGTTACCAATGCGCTTGGGTCATATATATAATGACTTTTGCTCATTGTGACCAGCATAACGACCCATATACTAGCAGAAATGCCATGCAGTAACGACTACCAAACATGCATTGATGAGTGTTGTTTTCAGCGCTGTCCATGCAGTGGCTGATTACTGACATGAGTCTTTTACTAGTATGTTTTAGCCTGTCAGTCACAATAAACAGCCTTTCTTAACATTCATATTCTACGCCTACTTTAATCAGATTATTGTCTATGTTTACCATCATTCAGTCGCACCGTACCGAAAACCTTGTCGATCAACTACTTGAACAATACCAGTCAAAAAGCCAGCATGTTTTTGAGCCCTTTATTGTTATTGTGCCCTCGATGGTATTGGGTGATTGGTTGGATAAAACAATTGCTAGCCGCGCGGGGATTAGTACGTTGGTGCGTACTAAGTTTTGGGGTCAGTATCAATGGACACTCATGCAAGATGTGCTCACCCGGCACAATGCCTATTTGTTAGAAGCAGATCCTGAAGCGGCTACATTGAATGTGCCTGAAGTTGCTGTGTTGTCACCAACGGTGATGCAGTGGCGCCTGTTTGGTTATCTCACTTACTATCAAGAGTTGATTGTTAAGGATGACACCCACCCAGTACATCCGCTATTGGCATCCTTGATTGATGAGCCGCAAGTAGCAACGACGCAAGAGGGCGTACAACAAGATAAGGCGCAGCAAGACGCTCGTATTTGGCAGCTGGCAAGTGATTTAGCAAGAGTGTTCAACCGTTACTTGACCCACCGTGAGGACTGGCTTGCGCTATGGTCACATAATATGCCGCTCAATGTAGACGCATTGATAGCAGATAAAGATGCGTTATCACTACGCTTTGATCAGTACGCACGCGGCACACCGGAGTGGTTGGTGGCGCATTATGTAGAGCTTGAGGCAGCGCAGCGATTCTTATGGTCGCATCTGTTTGCCGACGTGCATCAACACCGTGTAAGCATCGAAAACACTTTTTGGTCAGCTCTAGAAAATAATAACGCGAATGAGCGTGCTCAGTTGCCCAAAGTATTGCGTATTTTTACTATTCAGCAACTGCCGCAAACCGAGCTTGATTTTTTGCAGCAGTTGTCCAAATATATGAAGATCACGCTATTACACTATAATCCTTCTAAGCTATTCTGGGCAGATATTGTTGATAAGTCTTGGCTACAGCGCCAGCAAATCATCAATCCCGAAAGCGTATTTTTACGTGATTATGGGCATAGTTTACTGTCTCGTTTGGGTAAGCAGTCTCGTGATACTTTTGCTATGCTTGCCAATTTATCAGGTAACGAACAATATCAAGATGATTTAGTAGAGTGGCATGATAGTTTTGATGATGATCTGAGCCGTATCAGTGATGAGAGTGAGCACAGCATGGCTGATTCTGGTCGCTCTCAAGCCATGCAAAATAGCCAAAGTTTATTGCGACGTTTGCAAAATGACGTATTGATGCTTGATGAGCAATCGACCCAGCAAGCTGCGGCAACAACAGTCTCTCAAGCCGTAAATGAGCAAATAGTGTTGGGCGCTGAGCCAGAGTCGCCATGGTATGACGATGACGTACTAGAAAACAAGCGTTTTGAAAAGGATCGTTTGTGGGCAATCTCTGCTCAAGACAATAGCCTAAGCATTCACTCCTGTCACAATTTGCAGCGTCAGCTTGAAGTACTACGTATTATGATTGGCCGTTGGCTCAATGAACCTATTAAAACTGGTGAGAAAAAACGCCATATATCAGATATCGTGGTGTTATTGCCAGATGTTGAGCGTCATCATGCGCTGATTGGCTCTATTTTTGTTAGTGGTAAGGGCCAAGATGGCTTAACCTTACCTGCGAAGGTGACGGGCGTTGTCGATGCTGATATTCGCCAGTTATGGGAAGCGATCATCGGGTTTTATAAGCTACTAGGCAGTCATAGTGCCCGTTTTGAAGCAGCTGAAGTTTTAGACTGGCTGATGCTACCGCCCTTATTTGAGAGTTTTGGGTTGACCCGTGAACAGATGAGCCGTGGCTGCGATTTGCTGCTAGAAGCAGGCTTTGTTCGTGGTTTTGATGAGCGTCATCTAAAACAAACTTTAGATATCAACGACTATGATTATCGCTTTAGTTTTGCCCAAGCATTAGATAGGTTAACCTTGGGTCTTGTGATGCCAGAAGCAAATCTCAGCGACTGCCTATACCCTTTAGAGGAGAGTGAGTGGCCAGGTACTGCTGTGCCCGAGATGAGCTTGCCACTGGCACAGGTTAGCCTAAATGACGCCATGATTGTAGAAGCGCTTTGCCGTATATATACAGGCTTGGTGGCAAGGCGTGATGATCATACACAAAAAATGAAGGCAGAAGATTGGTTAGATCAGATTGAGTCGCAGGTGATCCACCGCTACTTTGGTGATGTCGATCAAACGCGTACGACGCGTGCCATCTACAATGCAATGAATGGTTTTAAATCAAGCTTACGTGCCAATCGTCACTATAGACAGTACTCTAGTGGTGATATCGACAACAGAGAAGTGGAGCAAAAGCTGGCAGGCGTTGAGCAGCTGCCACTAAAGCTGAGCTTTATGCTAGACAGTATCGAAGCAGAACTTGAGAGTCAGCAGGTCAGTGCGGAGCCTACGGGTGTGATTACTTTTGGGCGATTTGGGGCGCTTAGGAACGTGCCTTTTGAGCTGGTGGTGATGCTCAATATGGACCTCTCTGAGTTTCCTGGGCGTGATCGTGACAACCGGTATGATTTGATGAAAGCGACCAATTCACGTCGCGGTGACAGAGTCAGCGAAGATGACGACAATGGGGCATTTTTGGATGCGCTACTGTGCGCTCGCAGTGCATGCTGGATGTTCTACAATGGCCAAAGCTTGACCGATACCCATGAACATCTACCTGCCAACCCAGTAAGTGAGTTGCTACAGTTTTTACAAGGTGAGGTACAGTGGCAGGTGAACTCACTTGAGACGTTGTCTGAGGATGTCGATCCAACGACAGAAAGCCTTAAACGTTATCTACCAAAGCTCATCAAACAGTGGCTGGTTACTGAGCATCCAGCACTGCCTTTTCATAAGAGCTTATTTGAAACAGATATTGAACATCCCCCTGTGCAAAATATTGATACCTATAGTGTCAACATTGACCCAAGCAATCCCGCTGATGATGTTCAGAATAGCAGTCCTGCCGCTGCGGCCGATGAGCTAGACGATCTACTAAATAAAGCCATGCGAAGCACCAAGCTGGCCCAGAAAAAACAATTCCCACCTGCGCCACTGTGGCACGCTGTGTTTGAGACATTACAAAAGAGAGACTCCAGCAAATACCCACAACTGGTTGGCTTACCTACAAAAGCACAGTATGAATCAATAGCTAAGCTGCTTGGTCGTAGTATGGGTCAGCTTGGACAGATAGATGACCAAACCATGTCTACATTGGTTGATATGCTGGGGCTAGATACACTTTTAGGTAATAGCGATACTGACAGTATGGCTAGAGCAGTGCTTATCCCAGCAGTATCCGATAGCGTATTCAACATCGGTGAGATCGATGTTGAAGGTATGTTGATATATCAAGTACGCCATCCCGCCAAAGCTTTTTTGCGCACCCAAAAGGTACATGTGGTGCAGGGTGAGGATGCATTAGCACATCAGGAACCGCTATTTTTGGACAGCTTAACGACTTATCAGATTAAAGAGTATTTAATCAACAAGCTGGCGGATGATAAGCGTACTGATAGCACTGCTTCGAAAAATATCTCAACCTTGATGTATCAAAAAATCATACCAGCAGGGGTAGCACGCCAAACCACCCTACCTAACCAACAACAAAAGCTGCAGCAGCAGTGCATAGAGTTTGAAGAGCAATTAATTGCTAATGGATTTGTTGATAGTAGCCTGCTAAGTGAAGGCGTAGCAGACAATACTACAGGCCTACAGTTACTAACGCCCACCGCTGAACATCCTATTCAGGTGGCGCTGCCAACGATCTTGAATGGTACTGATAACGAGATACTGTGCAAGCTATTACCCGAAAAGGTTAAGATTAAAGGGGTAGTGCCGATATTACAATCAAAATCAGAATTACAGGCACTAGCGTCACCAGACTCTATAGATACTCATAATAGTAGCGCTGCTGTTGAGACAGCGACGGCCTATGCTGAGCAATCACCCAAGCAGTGGTTGAATATACTGCCCAATTCTGCCAGTCCAAAACACTTACTCAAATTTTGGCTGTCGCATTTATATTGGCAGGTTGCCAGACGGACCACTGCTGAGCAGATAGCTTTAGATGACGGCGTGAGTATTTGGCGCTTTAATAAACCCAGCTCACAGGTAAGTGCCTATAAAGATTTCATCGCATTTAAACTAAGCCCCATCGTCTATGAAGATGCAGTGATAGAACTGATAAAGTGGACGATTTTTGGCAACCTATCGGGCCAAGTTCCCATGACATTATTGCCTGAATATGCATTAAGTTATCTGGCTAAGTGCTCCAAATCGCAAGAAGATGATAATGAAAACGACAGCTATTGGCCAAAACGAGCAGACTTCTCAGATTGGCTAAGACCGGGCTATCACTCAGACATGGTATACGACACTTGCTCTCAGCATGCCATTTGGCAATATGTACTGCGTGATCAAGATGCCTTTAGATCATTATCAGCATCATTAACTACTTTGGCGCAGCCATTGTATGCGCCGATGTTTACGGCACTAAAAGGATTGGATAACTAGTGCTTAGTGTCTTTTTTTATTCTTTTGATCTCATTAATAATAATTAAAAGTATGCGCTTATATGACAGATTTTACTGACACAACCGAAATTATTGAACCTTCTGTACAACCAAATTTATTTGACGATCATCCAGATGTTTTGGGTGACTCAGGGGCTATAGCTGAAGAAAAAGAAGAAATAGTACCAGCGGTTGCGGTTGCATTGACGGGTCAGCATCTTATCGAAGCCTCAGCGGGCACAGGTAAAACGTGGACGCTGACAGGCATTGTACTGCGTTTATTGATCGAAGCGCGGCGTGCGCCAGAGCAAATCATTGCCACAACCTTTACTCGAGCCGCCGCTGCCGAGATGCGTCAGCGCATTCACGACCGTCTGGTAGAGTTCTATCAGCTATTACAGTGGGTCAACAACCTGAGTGCAGATATCAATAACAAAGATAACTTATATCCCAACCTATTGCAGGTACTACCTGATAGTGGCGATAACAATAACAACAAGGATAAGCCAACAAGCAACGACTCAAGTATCGAATCAAATACCGAAATAGATGTTGATGAGTTTAATCAAGATATTGACCATGACAATAAATATGCTCAGCAGGCGGCCCGAGAAAAGCGCGCACAAGTCAAAAAATACCGTGAAGAATGGTTAATAGAGCAAGCCAAACACGTACGCCTAAATGACATTATGCAAGACCCTGTGAATCTGCACTTGGTCGGTTATTTGCTCGATCATGTGTATAGCTATCCTATGGCAGAGGCGATACGGCGCACCGCATTAGTATTAACGACATTGGATAAGCTATTTGTCGGGACACTTGATAGTTTGGCGCAAAAGTGGCTGATCGAGTACAGTAGTGAGACAGGTCATCAGCAAGGTATGGCAATTATTGAAGACAGCAGTATTGAGCTGGTTACTGACAGTATTATTCATGATGAGCTGCGTCAGTTTCAAAGCCGTTTGTATCATGAGCAGCCCAAACTATATGCGCTTATGGATCAGCAAGGTAAGCTGACAGCAGTAGGTGATCATAAAAAATTCGTTTCTCGCTCGCTGAAATTTATTACTGCGCCGATTGATGAGATAACACTAGAGCAAGGTTTTGATTTTGATGCGTATGAAAAGCTGATTCATGATTTTGCCCAGTTAGATCTAGCAGATATTCAGCCCTATCTAAATTCTGATTACAGAAAGTCTCAAGGGTTTCGTGGAAACTCTAATTTAACCAATCATTTCGATGCTCTTGTCGATGTTCATCAAAAGGTAGGGCAATATCAGCTGACATTTAGCAGCTACTTGAATGAGCGTGAAAGAAAGATATTGACGTCTTTGCAGGATGCCAGATATCCAAATGAAGATGGCAAAATTAAAAACTTTAATAAGAATAGGGAGAAAGAGCATCAGTCCCTTTTTGAGTTAGAGACCATTAGTACATTGATGGCGCTCTTAGATATAGTTGAAGGGTTAAATCAGCATGTTTTATTGGTTTTAGCCAACCTCAACCGCCATATCGTGCTTGCGGTACGCAATAGACTGCCAGTTATTTTAGAAGAGCGAGGAGAGACCACATTTAGTCTACAAATGGTGCGCTTAAACCAAGCATTAACAGGTCGACAAGGCGATAAGCTGGCGCGTTATATACGTCATCATTACCCCATTGCATTAATTGATGAGTCGCAAGATATCAATGGCGAGCAAGCCACTATGATTGAGAGCATCTATTTGCCAAAGCGTAATGGCAAACAGTCGGATAATGACAAGCAATCGACTACCAAAAAATCCAGTCATGAGTTTTTACTACTGGTTGGTGACCCAAAGCAAGCGATCTATGGGTTCCGTGGTGGAGATGTGACCAATTATAACTATATGAAAGCGCAGTTTGACAAAAGTACCATTTGGACACTCAACACTAACCGGCGCTCCACCCTCAGTTTGATTAACGCACTCAACTGCTGGTTTGGTATACCTACAGCAACAACTGCTGAGAACAAGCTGGCGCAGCTAGGCAGTGGTATTTATTATCAGCACAGCAAAGCCGCAAAAAAGCAGAGTGAATTGTCTTGGTTTAAGAATTCAGACGAAAAAGATAGTGGTTTGATGACAGAGGTACTCTCTACTCAGCCAGTGAGTGTACTACACTTGCCTAATGGAAAAGATAGCGAGCTTGACTATGATGAGTATGAAATCACCGCACGTCATATTGCTAGCTTGCTCAGTAGTGGTCAGGCATTAAACGATCAGCCGATTCAGCCCAGTGATATTGGGGTGCTAGCCCGTACCAAAAAAGATCTAAAACAGGTTGAAGATGAGCTAGTCAAACTGGGCGTACCCACCTTGACCACCAGCGACGTCAGCATCTTTGAAACGATCATGGCAGAAGATATCGCAGCGCTACTTAGTGCCATGCTATACCCGTATCGTCATGACATGATTAATCGAGTGTTGACCAGCCATCTGTACGGACTGAGCATCAAAGATGTCCAAGCTATGATGATGGATCATGAATCAGGTGTGGTTGAGAGTGATGACAGACTTAATAGTATCAATCCAAATAGTAGCGATGTTCAAAATATAGAATATAAAAAGAGCTATCAGGATTTTATTACGTATCTAAAGGAAGGGGCACAGCGTTGGCAGCACTTTGGTATCTTGTCAGCGCTGCACTATTTATTGGATAGAAGCCCCATACAGTCACAAGGCGTTTGGCAAGCTCTAGCCGCTCATCCAGAAGGTGATCGACATATCATGGATTTACGCCATGTGATGGATGTATTGGCACAGTATGGCTTAGGCATGGGTGAGCATGAGCTGCTGGCTTGGTTTAGGCAACACATAGAGACCGCACCCAATAGTGATTGGGCGAAGCAGTATCCGCTACCGACAGAGTCTGGCGTGCAGCTCATGACTATTCATAAGTCAAAAGGGCTTGAGTTCCCCATAGTCTATGTACTGGGTATGGGAGACGCCAGTAGGAAGTCAGGCAATAATGAGAAGCATGGTCTATATCTATATAATGCCCAGCAATCGCCTTCAGCGTTAGTACAGCAATCCACAGAAGGTCAGTCAATGGGTAATCAGCGCCGTTTTTCTGCGTTACAAGGATCTGCCACTAAAGATGCTTACTTCACTGATATCGAGACAAATGAAGGTTTTGATGAGCTACGCCGACTTGGTTATGTGGCATTTACGCGGGCTAGTGAGCAACTTTATGTGGTGTTGCGAGATCCTAGTAATAAGACAGGGTTTGAGCTAAAACCAGTATTTTATTGGTTTGACTCTCCAGACGCAAAATTTGAATTACCTGATAGGCTAAAAGGCACGATAGGTATGCTTAGAGGGCATAATATCAATGAGTTCTATAATAGTCATTATGCTAAAACAGTAATGTCAACAGATAACGAACTTACCATAGAACCCACGACAGAAGCGATTGAGTATGCCGCCTTCACTGATGTCATGAAAACGAGCTATTTTTATGGTTGGGCGAAGACCAGCTTTACGGCGTTAGCTCGTCAGCTAGACGAATCAACACAAACAATGGCTGTTGTTGATGAGCGTATTGATGATGCGATAGACATTGATATGGCAGACACTGCTAGATCGGCTGAGTCTTATCTTCATAGTAGCCTTGATAGTAATGCGTCTCTCGAAAAAATTGATGAGATGAGTCCCAAGTCAGAAGACGATATTCGCTTTACCTTCATAAAAGGCGCTAATGCAGGTACGTTTTTGCATGAGATATTTGAAAAAATTGACTTCACTAACAAACCGCAGTGGTCTGGTGTGATCGATAGAGCCGTCAGTAGTTATCAGCTACCGCTGGTGTATAGCAGTGCTGAATATCAAAGCCGTAGAGCACAAGGCAACCGAGAAGAGAGTTCTGTCTTATTTAACGCTGATGCAATAGATACGACAAAGCATGAAGCGTTGATTACTTGGATTGAAGAGGTGCTGTGTACTCCGTTGCTAGCGTCCAATCAGCCACTTTATTCTCTCAACGAAGAGCAACGCTTTGCTGAATTAGAGTTCAATATGGGGCTGTCAGAGCGCTTTAAAGCAGAAGATATCAGTCAGTTATTTCAACAGTATCTACCTGATGAGACAGACAAGCATGTCAATCTCGTGCCGCAAAATAGGCCGCACTTGTATCGTTACTTACGCGGTGAGATTGACTTGGTTTATGAGCATGCTGGCAAGTATTATGTGGTCGATTATAAGAGTAATTTTTTAGGGAATAGCCTAAGCGATTATAATGAAAGTACACTCAAAAAAGCCATGTCTAAAGCAGGCTACTGGCTACAAGCAGCGATTTACCAAGTAGCATTACATCGATTCCTTTCAATGAGAATCGCTGATTATGCGGGTAATGAGGACAAGTATTTGGGAGCGGTAGAGTATGTATTCCTACGAGGGGTATATAACCCCAACGATCAAGCAGCTGCTACCGTGTCGCAAGAGGCTAATGAAATGAGCGAATCGCCTTACAACGGTCGCTATGGGCTTGTGACTTGGGATATTCCAATTGATTTTATCAAAGGTCTAGATGCATTGTTTGGTATGCCTGACTAGTGGGTTCTGTACAACGATTTGATACCCAAAAACATTATATTGATTCACCAGATCATCACAGAGACATATCATGAGTAACAAGAGCAACAATAAAAGCAAAGCGGCAGTTGACCTGCAGGAAAGTTGGGCCAGTACTATTAGTGACTATATTCTACTACGCCGCGGACAAACCTACTCAGCTTATCAGGCGACAGACTTAGAAGCGAATACTGGCAGCAGCCTAACCGATGATCAAACCGACAAGTTAGAAGACAGCTACTTATTTACTGCTTTGTTTATGATGCTAGCAACTCATTTAGAGGAGGGGCATACTGTATTGACTATCACCGCTACTGAGCACGAAGTACCGTTACAAGGTCAAATTAACCATGAAGTAGTCACGCTATATGGCTGGCAGCAACAGCTATTAGAAATGCTAGCTATGCCACTCTTTGTTCTGATAGATGATGTACAGGCAAGTGATGACGCTGGCGACGAAATGTCCTTGTTTGATTTATTAGATACTTTATTTAGTAAGCGAGATCAACTTTGGATACAGCTCGCGCTCAGTAATTATGAAAAGGACATGCTAAACAAGCGTTTTGATGCGATTACTATGCTATATCAAGTACTAAGAGATACGGATTTAGTTTATTTCATGCATTTAATCGATGTTCATGCTTTATTCGGAGAGGTTCAAACTAGTGGCAATAATAATAAAAATAGCCTAAGCAATAGAAATAAACCTATTATATACGAAGAGACCCACAACAAAAATGCAGGAAAGTCTATAACTTTTTGGCTTCATCGTGCATGGCAAGCTGAATTTAATTTAGCAAAAAATATCAACAATATTTTGAATCAAAAAGTAAGCCCTCTACAAATAGCAATACCTCAGAGTCTTCACGAAAATCAAATAAAGGCGATTAATGTCGCTAACAATAACGCGTTTAGTATTATTACAGGTGGCCCAGGGACGGGCAAGACATATACTGTGGCTCAGCTAGTGATCGCCCTACAACAGGCTTCAGAGGGTAAGGGTACTGAAGAGAATATTAAATTCAGTACAGATAGTGCCAGTTTAGCGTTAGCAGCACCAACTGGGAAAGCAGCGCAGCGTATGCAAGAGTCTCTACAAGCGGCTCTAGATGCAGCAGATGTAAAGCTGCAATTGCAAGAAGCGAAAACGATTCATCGTTTATTAGGTATTGGTCGAACGGGTAGTCCACGCTATGGTGCTGATAATCCACTGGGCGAAGATATCATTATCGTTGACGAGGCATCAATGTTAGGGGTTGAGCTTGCAAATTATCTTGTCAGTGCGGTAAAACCAAGCGCAAGACTTATATTATTAGGAGACGCCAATCAACTAGCAGCAGTCGATGCAGGAGCAGTATTGGCAGACCTGTGCCGCATTCCATTACTACAACCTATACATGCGGAGTTAACTGAAAGTCGCCGATTTAGTGCCGATTCAGGTATCGGTAGATTAGCTTACGAAATCAACAATACAAAAGCAGACACAAAAGCAATTTGGCAACTCCTAAAAAATGATAACGCATTGAACTTTCAACATATAAATATGATCCAGACAGAAGACTCTAAAGGTAACAAACTAAAAAATAGCCTAAGCAGTGAAAAAAATATCTTAGAAGTCACGGCACATTATAAGAACTATCTAAACAAGATAGAGGATCTTTTAAGAATCCCAATAGAAAAATCTGTGCCACATTCGGTAAAAACTACAGTCGCATCACTAACAGAAACCTTCAACGAATTTAGAATTTTGAGTGCTGGTCATAGTGGAGAATGGGGCGATCATTATATTAATAATTATCTTACCCAGTGGCATCTGACTGAGCTAAAACTACCACTCGGTCAAAACACATGGTTTCATGGTCGCCCAATCATGGTGCTACAGAACAATTATGAGTTAGGACTATTTAATGGTGATATTGGGTTTTGTTTACAAACCTCAGATGATAAGAGTAGGTTGGAAGTGTTTTTTGAAAATAAGACGCAAGGGATTGCGGTCAACTTACTGAATGAGGAACTGATTGCTACGGCATATGCAATGACTATCCATAAGTCACAGGGGTCTGAGTTCGATCATGTGGCAATTACTTTTGACAACAGCCATACTAGATTACTGAGCAAAGAGCTTATTTATACAGCAGTCACACGTGCCAAGAAAAAGGTGACGATATATAGCACCAAACATGCTTTTGAAATAGCAGTTAAGACACCAACGGAGCGTCATACTGGCTTAGCCTTGCAGTTTTAGCTATTGTAGTATTTATTCTGTTTTTCATACAATAAAAAAGCATCCAACTTGGATGCTTTTTTATGATTGACACATTTCAAAGAGTATAAGGCTTACACTTTATCTTCTTTGATAGCATAAATACCGGGTAGGTGACGCAAGTAACCGTGGAAATCCATACCACAGCCATATACATAGCGATCCGCCACGTTGATACCTACAAAATCAACATCAAAATCTGCAACTTTACGCTCGTGTTCTTTGTTTAATAGTACACAGCACTCAAGCGATAAAGGTTTTTCTTTACTTAGCTCTTCGACAACAGCTTTTAGGGTAATACCTTCGTCAAAAATATCATCAATCAACAATACGTGCTCGCCTTCAATGCTCACGTCAGGCTTGAATTTCCAGTCGAGGTCATTAGTACCTTCGTTGTCACGATAACGCGTCGCATGGATATAGTGCATACGATGATAGAACGTCAGGTGGGTAAGTAACTGGCCAGCTGGAATCAATCCGCCATTCATAACAACCATTACAATTGGGTTCAGACCAGCGTAGTGTAGATTAAGCTGAGCGGCTAGGCGCTCATAAGCAGCGGCTACTTCGATACTGCTGATAAGGCACTCTGAGTTGCGTAATGTTTTTTCGATTTCTTGGTTACTGATTTGGGTCATCGGGTGCGCCTTTGGTAAAAAGTGCCGCTTATTTTAGCAAATTTTAGTGAATTTGCCCAACGTCATAAAGCGTTTAGGACAAAATTAATCTAACTTTTGGGGTTATTCTGGCTTTTCTACAATAAATGGGCGGTAATAATTTGCTAAACGGTTAAGCGAGTCATTGGGTAAGTCGGGTAATAGCTTATTGAGGGCCATATTCATACCCTTATCAATTGCAGATTTAGCAACCGGTACTGACTTACGCTTGATCATACCGAGCTTCAAGGTTTCCGCATAGCGAGTTACAAAATGAGTTAGCGTGGCGTCGTTCATCGTTTCTAGTGCTGTCTTGAACTTGGCTCTATCGACGTGCTCCGGTGTGATAGCAGCAAACCCTTCGACAATGGTTTTTGCATTTGCTTCAGACAGCTTGAATCCTACTCGTTTGGTGCCTTCATTATCGATAAATGTCGCATGATCTCTCAAAAAATGAAAGCTCGGTAATACTTCTTCGTTATTTTCCTTACCCAATAAGATATTAATTAGGGTATCGGTCGTACTCTCAATCGTTCCAACGATTTTACGCATAGAAGCTTGACGCTCAGGGTTTGGAATAATCTCTACCAAACCAATTAACAAATTGTCCGTCAAGTCACGAGCAGTCTGGTGTGTAAGCGCATCGCGGTAAGGATAGTATTCCACGTGTTCATCTGAAGCAACGACTTGTTCGGCCTCACTGATTAATGCTTTTAATTTATCTGAAGGGTGGAATCCAAAATAATGTGCCATTGCGCTTCCTTTATTTGTTGTTTTTCATCTCTTACATACGTTACATTTGTCGTGAAATCGGTTACTATTCAACCAGAATTTTAAATAAAGACTCACCACACTATATGCTACTTAGTGACGTGCTCTAATTGTAAAATGCAAGATTGTACTGATATTTGTCTTTCAACATTCCTACGATTTATCCAACTATGGGTGAGATGAGTCACTCACCGCACACTAATTTAGCATATTTTTTATATTTTGATTTAAAAAGCTTGAACTTATACGGCTACCTACTACTTGTCTAGGGAGAGATGAGATGAATAGTGCTATTGTACTTCTATTCGGCGTTGCTGCCATGCTGTGCGGCTACGTGTTTTACTCAAAATTCATTGCTACTAAGATATTGGCATTGGATAACAGCCGTCCCACGCCAGCACACACTATGAAAGATGGGGTCGATTATGTCCCCACCAACAAGTATGTGCTTTGGGGACATCATTTTACATCGGTGGCAGGTGCTGCACCGATTATCGGTCCTGCGATTGCTGTTATTTGGGGCTGGGTACCTGCCGTTATTTGGGTAGTATTTGGCACCATTTTTATGGCTGGTGTACATGATATGTCAGCCATTTGGGCAAGTATGCGCAATAGAGGCCAGTCGATTGGCTCTATTGCTGGTACTGTCATGGGCACGCGTGTCCGTAGTCTGATGATGGTTGTGATTTTCTTGCTATTGCTGATGGTTAATGCCGTATTTGGTGTGGCTATTGCAAACATGATGATCAAAACCCCATCTGCTGTACTGCCAGTTTGGGGAGCCTTGGTAGTTGCGCTTATCATTGGCCAGTGTATTTATCGCTACAAGATGAATCTCGTTTGGGTATCTATCATTGGTGTTAGTGCACTATATGGCCTTATCTATCTTGGCCCTATGTTCCCGATTGTATTGCCTGAGACGGTCTTTGGACTGCCTGATAATGCGGTTTGGATTATTATTTTGTTCAGCTATGCAGCTATCGCCTCGTTGCTACCTGTATGGATGCTGCTTCAGCCTCGTGATTACATCAACGGATTGCAGTTGTTTGTCGGTTTGATTCTGTTATATGCTGCTATTTTTATTGGTAAGCCAGACATCGTGGCACCAGCAATAAATACAACATTGCCTGTTGATACACCGTCACTTATGCCGCTATTGTTTGTGACCATTGCTTGTGGTGCGATATCTGGGTTCCACGGTCTGGTTGCGACAGGGACGACATCTAAGCAGATTGATAAAGAAGAAGACGCGCGTTTTGTTGGTTATTTTGGCGCATTAGGCGAGGGCATGTTGGCGCTTGGCGCAATTTTAGCAGCAACAGCAGGCTTTGCGACACTTGGAGATTGGCAAGCGGTCTATCAAAAATTTGGTGATGGTTCTATCGGTGCCTTTATTGATGGCGGTGCGACTATTTTGAATGCTGGTGTTGGTATCGATATGGTGTTATCACAGACGATGCTTACAGTTATGGCAGCATTGTTTGCAGGTACCACCATGGATACTGGCGTACGCTTACAACGTTATATTTTCCAAGAGTTTGGCGAGTTTTATAATTTACCAATACTGAATAAAAGCGTCGTGGCAACGTTACTTGCTGTTGGCAGCTGTTTGCTATTAGCCTTTGGTGCTGGTGGTATTGATGGTGCTGGTGGTATGATTATTTGGCCATTATTTGGTACAACTAACCAGCTCATGGCAGCATTGACCTTAATGATTGTAACGGTCATTTTGCTACGCAAAGGTAAGCCAGTTTGGTACACCTTAGCGCCGTTATCATTCCTGTTGGTCATGACTGTCTTTGCACTACTGATTCAGTTAAAAACCTTCTTCACAGATGGAAATTGGCTGCTGATCATCATGGATATCATTATCTTGATCGCTACAGTCTTAGTGACGTTCGAGAGTCTATCCGTACTACGTAAAGAGTGGTCAATACATAAAGGTAAAGGCGGAGAGGTTTAAGCTTTTAGTTGTCTAACATGTTTACCAAACAAAAACGCTAGCAGCAATTGCTGGCGTTTTTTGTATCATATAGGCATGATAGATAACAATAAATAAGAAAAGGGGTGAGTGTATTATGGAAAATAAAAATATTTTAGCAGACACCAAAAGCGCCCAACCATGGTGGCAACGGTTTGCTGCTGGTCTAAATGAGTTTTATCATGCGCCTTATCGACAGACAATGGCACGAGCTGCCCGTGATGAGGAGGATTTTTTTATGCTACTCATGTTTGCTGAGAGTTTGGGCATCGATAATCCCGCCAGCTTTTATACGTTAGAGTTGCAGCCATTATTTTTAGAGAACTTTCATGAGTGGCATACGCGTATGGGCATGGATAGATGTCCATTTGATCATGTTGGTTGTTGCTAGGGGTTTGGTAGCTAGAGAAAAATAAAAACAGTTTGAAAAATGAGATAGAGATATGGCATTACATCACTTACATGGATTCGTAGAACAGCTAACGACACAGCCGATTATATTTATCGGGGGCAAGGGCGGTGTAGGAAAAACCACCACTGCGGCTGCACTTGCCAGCTATTACGCAAGCCAACAGCAAAAAACCTTAATTGTTTCAACCGATCCTGCACACAGTTTGGGTGATGTCCTAAATACCCGTTTAAAGAACGAGAAAACAGTCATCTCTCCCTACCTAGATGCCATCGAGCTAGACCCTGATATTATCGTTGACGAGCACTTTGCCCAAGTTGAACATACGATTAAGTCCTATGCCAATCCAGATATGATGCCCAAAATTCGTGAGCATTTGAGACTATCAAAGTCAGCACCTGGTGCCCAGGAAGCAGCGATGCTTGAATCAATGTGTCAGCATTTGGTTGCAGCCGCGAGTGCAGGTTATGAACATATTATCTTTGATACTGCACCTACGGGACATACCTTAAGATTATTGGTACTACCAGAGATGATGGGAGCATGGACAGATGGTCTACTAGCGCAGCAGCGTAGACAAGCCAAACTGCGCTCAGTGGCGACGCATTTGGACAGTCATAATCAGAAAAGTAATCAAAAGAGCCATCAAACCGACTCCCTTACAAAAGAAGTGCCAAATCCATTTGCAGCAAAAAAAACTGATCGCTGGGAGCAAGCGGTATCGGTATTAGAGAAGCGCAAGCAATTATTTCGACAGGCAGGGTTACTACTACATGACCGCACCCAAACCGCAATTGTATTGGTTATGACTGCGGATGTTCTGCCATTGGCAGAGACTAAGCGAGCTATTGAGCAACTAGAAGAGAGTAAGCTCACACCAGCAGCGATAGTTATTAACCAGCTGATAACGCTCACTCAATCGGATGAGTTTTGGCGCCGCCGTGCAGAGCGCCAACAGCAGTTAATGCAGGATATTGAAAAGAATTTTTCCAAGTATCCCTTGTATCCGATTTATCTACAGCAAACAGACGTACGCGGCACCGAGGCATTAAGTGCTTTATTGGAGGCAAAAAACTAGCGGCACAAAACTAATGTAGCCCTATTAGGTTTTGCTTACTGTATATGGTTACGATTCGCGCTTATATGATTGCAGCTTACCTGACAGCGACCATGCCATGTCTGTACGTAGCAACTGCGCTTGTTCGGACTTGCCACTGCTAAGCGATGACCATTGCGGTTTGCCGCGAGCTTTTTTTAGCTCGCTTGGCAATTTGTGTGTGGGCCATACGGTAATAGATTGAACCTCTTCATTATCGTCATCATTATTTAATGATGTCTCAAGGCTATCTTTTTCGCCTTTGTATAACAGTTGAGTGGCGTCTGTCGCAGCATGACCGCGATGACGCAAGGCAGTGAGTAAGTCTATCGCTCGCGTAGCAAGCAATGTCAATGTCGCAGGATCGATATATAAGCGTTTTACTCCTGTGATTCTATCAGCAATACTACTGGTATTAGACAGTAACCCGCCTGCGATACCGCCAATTGCAGCACCTAAACCCAATGTCGTGCCAAGCGCCGCTGCATCAATACCCAACCCCAGTAGCGCACCCGCTGCGGCACCAGACGTGGTGCGGATACCATAGCTTTTGAGCAATTCAGGATCGAATGGGTCTTGTTGGTAGGCTTGCAGTTCAAGTGGGGTTACCGCCACAGCATTATCATAGAATTTATAAAGATTAAGAAGGTTGTGCTGCATCGCACGCTCACTTTGTCTGACCGCTTCTTGCATTTGTGCCAATATAGGCATCGGGTCATCATCTTCATTGATCTCACGTACGAATGCAGCGACATTCAATAAAAAATCCGCAATGATGATATTGGCTTCATCATACAGCTGTGCCCAGTCCTCAGTCCGGCGCTGCATCAATTGCTCAAGCATCTCAGAGTGGGTGAGCATGGTAGCAAGATTGGTCCATAAACGCATCTCGTCCTCAAACTCAAACGCAACGGAATCAAAACGTGTAGAGATATGTAGATTGCGTCTTGCCAGCATGGTCTGCCAGTCATCGATATTGGCATCCTGACTGTCAGTAAAATTAAAAACGGGCATGACAGGAATAGCCGCCCAAGATAAAATAGCCAGCTCGTCTTTATATTTACCCAATACAGGCTCGCGCGCATCTACCACATATATGGCCATATCACTTGCTAGCAGCTGACGAATCACCTTGGCTTCTTGGCTATAATCATAGGACAAGTCATAGCTGTCTGCACCTTGAGCAACATCGGCAGCCAAAAATTGCTGCAAACGCTCAATACCATCACGGCGACTGGCGGTATTATCCTCCAACCAGTCCATCAGTCCTGATGCATCCTCTAGACCTGGCGTGTCGTACAATGCTACCAGTATCTCCCCCGTTTTACTGTCTGTCAGGCTGGCTTGTTCCACATGGCGTGTGGTTGCTGCTTCGTTTTTGACCTCACCAAAATACACATCTCGCAATAAGGTACGCAGTATGGACGTTTTACCGGTATTGGTATGACCAACCACTGCTAATTTTAGTGCTTCGCCACTGGCAATGGTTTTCTTTGTCGTATTTTTGGTTGCAGTTGGCGCTGCTGATTCATTTGATACCGGTTGATTGTCATCAGTCAGCTTTGGCTGATCGATTGCCGCTTGCAAGCTATTGGGGCTACTATTGAGATTGTCGTAGTTATTTGAGTCACGAGGCAACGCCTTATCTGCAAAGAGACCAACAGGCTTATGGTTTTCGTGATCATCTTTTTTATTATCATTATTCATAATTGCGTCTTATCATTATTGATGACTAAAATAGCCATATATAGTAAAAAAAATCTGGTTGAGTGTTGGTTATGCATACGTACTATTGCTTCGATACATCGCCGTTATAAATCACCTATGAGATTGCGCTAGGCGGGCGTAATAGTACCTTGAGCTTTTTCTTAAACCCTTTAGCACGAAAAAACCGCTGCCACATGCGGTAAAAGACCCCAAATATCAGACTAATAATCTTGTCATGGCTATCCTCACCAACTGCACCATATCTGACGGGATTATTGCTTATATCTTCTTCTACATAAGTACCAAACCAACGGTCAAAAATAATAAGGACGCCGCCGTAGTTTTGGTCAATATATTCGTTATTGGTGCCATGATGGGCGCGGTGATTGGATGGTGTGTCAAAAATATACTCAATCCATTTTGGGAATTTCCCAACCGTCTCGGTATGGATAAAGAACTGATAGATCAGATCTAGCGCATAAAAGAAAAATACCCAGACAGGATGCACGCCTAGCAGCATCAGTGGAACAAAGAACAACCACCATCCCGTTACTGAGTACAGCAAACTCTGGCGCATAGCAGTCGATAAGTTCATGTTATCATCTGAATGATGTACGACATGCGCTGACCAAAACCAATTCATACGGTGTGATGCACGGTGAAACCAATAGTAGCTAAATTCAACAGCGACAAATATAGGGATGGCAGTCAGCCATGTCACCTCGATGGTGAACAATCGATACTGATACAACCACAGGCAAATAGGTAGCACGATCAGTGCTTGGACAATCAGCTCAAACCCTAAATAGGAACCACCCAAACTAAAATTGGTCATCGCACGGCGCCAGCTAAAGTGCTTACCGTTACCACGCCTAGACTGATAGAACCACTCCGCCAAAAACAATAAGAAGAAGGGACCGCCTGCCAGCGGCAATAACCATTCTTGCCAGTGTGCAGGTAAGATACTTGCCAGCATCGGCTGCCATGACTCGGGGGAGGCCGCTAGTATGCTTTGGTTTAGTGCCTCTTTGTAATCGTCTAATACCTGACCATACTGACCGAGCGTCAAGAGAGTATTGTCTGCTGCCATATCGGGCTCCTAGCCACTATAAAACATCCTTGTTATCTCAATGACTGTTATCGCTAATTTTTAGCGGGTCATGAGAGGTACAACCATTGATCTATCATACTTGTGTTATGTTGTTTTAGTTACGATGACAAGTACCGTTAAAGAAGTCCCTTAAAAATACGACCCTAAAAGAGTCAACAGTCTAATAATTAACGTCAACTAAGCCAATGTTTCGCGCAGAGAGTGCGGTTTGCCACTGCTGATAGCGAACGGCTTGTTTGTCTATTGGGGCATTGTTAGGTGTCAAATCAGTATCAGTAAGTGGTTGAGTGTCACTGAGTAGCTGTACAATCAGTCCATCTGTTGCATGAGCGGCGATTTGGTCAAGCTTACGTAGCGTACCACGGTCAGGCAATGCCTTACTATGAATACCTAGTAGTACTTGTACGGGATGCTCATCCAAGTAGTCTTTGAGACGTGCCATGTCCTCACGGTCATCCACAATACCGAAATTCTCAATGCTTTCTGATTTTTCAAGACCTGACTGCCACCATGTTTGCTGATCTGAGGGGTATTCGAGTAGGGCAACCAGTTTCTTGCCAGCACTCACCGCCGCTTTGGGTGCGATAGGTGCTGGCGCTTCTGTAAAGTCATCGGCATCAACCACATGGCGCTGCCAAAAATTGATTATCTTTTGATAATACGGCTGCTTGATGTCTAAACGCATTTTTTTGCGGCGGAACATCAAGGCACAAAACGCCCATGCGATCGCGCGCGGCACAATGCCATACATAAGCAAGCTACCCACTAGTAAGCCTGCCCATTGCCGTGCAACAGACAATGGCATGGCGTCTGTCACAAGGCGGCTTTGGGCAATGGCGGTACTGTCTGGCACATCGAACCCAACCATACTTGGCAACCAGCCGAGTATTTGAGTCAAGCTTACTAGTGCCTGATCAGAGAGCAAAGTCGACTCCCAGCTAAAGCTATACTGGCGCACAATCAACAAAAATATAATCGCAAGCAGCATACCCGTCAGCGTTGCAAGCCACAACTGATGGCTGAATCTACCCAGATACCAGCGCATACCGCTATGCTGCAATTGTCGCTCATACAGATCGACTGCCGCCTTGGTCACATCGTCCTTACCACGTATGAGGTAGCTTGGACTGACAAAGCTGGCAAACCAACTGGGCGCTTGTTGGTCTCGGTTGATGAGTGTCATGACCAGCCAACCGCCAAGCATAATAGTGTGGAACCCAAGCAAGCAGACCAGTACATAAAAGAAATTCACGACGTTGGACTGCAAGAGGGTAAACAATCCCAAAAACCCTGATAGGCACCACACCACACTCATGACAATCATAATGCCTTTTATGCGACCATCAATTTTACCAAGTACCCGAGCGAGCGCCCCATTGCTATCGATACGAGATGCACGTCTGTGCAATTTTTGGATAGGTGTGCCATCCTCACCCTGTAGTTTTTCAGTGATAAGTAACGGGTCAGTAGCAAACACATGCTGATCGCTCTCTAAGGCACGTACTAGTTCGGTCAATTGGTCTTGAGGTGATAGCATAAGGCGCTGATATCCGTATAAAAACATCAATATAAAAATAAGATACAACAAAACGTCGGTCTAATCGCTAGCAATTATTGTAGCGTATATTGACTATAGCAAACCCTCATAAAATCAGCCAAAATAAATAAAGACTTATAAACAAGGAAAAGTATCATATGAATGACAAAATTTACCTGATTATCGGTGGTACAGGCGGTATTGGTCAAGCTATGGTCCAGCAGCTGGTGCAAACCAATCACAGCCATAGTGTACAAATATTTGCCACTTATCATCGCACTGAGCCTGATATCGAAACAGAAAACCTGCACTGGCTACCGATGGATATCAGCGATGAGGACAGCATCAAAAGAGCGGCCGATACCATTAAGCAAACAGTCGGTCATCTAGATTGGGTCATCAACTGCGTGGGGTTATTGCATACAGATACCGCGCAGCCAGAGAAAGCGTTGCGACAAATAGATACCGAGTTTTTTTTGCAAAATATGCAAATCAATGCGCTAGCAGGGTTGCTCATCGCCAAGCACATCAAGCCATTGCTTGCCAAAGCTGAACGTAGTGCTGAGCATCCAGCGATTTTTGTGACCATATCGGCCCGTGTTGGCAGTATTACTGACAATCAGCTCGGCGGTTGGTATAGCTATAGAATGAGTAAGGCGGCGCTCAATATGGGTATGAAAAATCTAAGTATCGAATGGGGCAGGTCACTAAAAGAAGTGTGCGTGGTTGTCATGCAACCAGGCACTGTTGATACTCAGCTCTCCGCGCCGTTCCAAGGCAATGTCGCTGAAGGACATCTGTTCTCACCAGCATATAGCGCGAAGTGCTTGTTAGATGTGCTATCAGGTATGACAGCTGCTCAATCAGGCAGTTTCGTCGATTGGGCGGGAGAGTCCATACCTTGGTAGCAGTTATATTAGCTAAATAAGACCATAAAAGATACGCCGTTAGTAAGCCATGAATAAGTCCATAAACTCATTTACCGGTGTTTGTTCTAGTCTTTCTTGATCGTCACACAATTCAATGATCTGCTGACAACGGCTGTCGACAAAGCGGGTTGCCAGACTGGCACGGAACTTTGCCTCCAATACAGGAATGCCTTCGGCGCGTCGGCGTTTATGACCGATGGGATATTCAATGGCAACTTTTTCTGTGCTGCTACCATCTGCAAAAAATATTTGAATGGCATTGGCGATAGAGCGCTTACTGGGATCATGATAGTCCTTTGAGTACTTTACGTTTTCTTCTACTACCATTTTGCCGCGTAGCTCATCGATGGATAGATGCTCCTCGTGATAGTCGTCCTCGTAGTGCTCCGCCATTAGATCACCTGTCAATAGTGGCACAGCTACCATATATTGTAAGCAGTGATCGCGATCCGCTGGGTTATCAAGCGCGCCTTCTTTTGAGATGATGCGAATCGCTGAGTCATGCGTAGTCAAAACTATTTTTTCGATATCATCCACTCGGCCTTTGACATGTGGATGCAAAATGACCGCTGCTTCACAAGCGGTCTGGGCGTGAAATTCAGCAGGAAAGCTTATTTTGAATAAAATATTTTCCATCACGTAACTGCCAAAATCACGCTGAAAGGTAAAACGGCGCTCGTCTTGTGGCTTTGTGGCCAGATCCTTATTGGTATGGCTAAATAGCACATCATAAAACCCCCACTGCGATGCGGTGAGTGCTCCAGGAATGCCCATCTCGCCACGCGCGGTGATATCTACTAGGCGTACTGCACGACTGGTAGCGTCACCGGCTGCCCATGATTTGCGGCTGCCAGCATTGGGGGCATGGCGATAGGTACGCAGTGCCTGACCATCAACGAGGGCTTGTGAGATAGCGGCCATGATACGCTCACGGGTTAACTGGTAGAGTTTGGCAATCACCGCAGTTGAAGCAAGTTTGACCAAAAACACATGATCCAGGCCCACACGGTTAAATGAGTTTTCAAGCGCGAGTACGCCTTGAATTTCATGCGCCATGATCATCGCCTCAAGCACAGTTTTCATTGTGAGCGGCGCTTGTCCTTGGCTGATGTTTTTCTGACTGATATAGTCCGCGACCGCCAAGATACCACCTAAATTATCGGAAGGATGGCCCCATTCAGCAGCGAGCCACGTATCGTTATAATCAAGCCAGCGTACGATACAGCCGATATCAAAAGCGGCTTTGATTGGATCTAGCCGATAAGCAGTACCAGGAACACGCGCGCCATGTGGTGTTATCTGGTCGGAACAATTAGGGCCTAAGTGCTTGGTACACTCAGGAAATCTCAGCGCCAGCAGACCGCAGCCAATGGTGTCCATCAGGCAATAACGCGCGGTGCTCCATGCCTCAGCAGCGTTCGATGATTCGTCATCTATTGAATAATTAAGCACATAATCGGCAATCTTTTGGATTTCGACGTCGTATTCCGGACGAACATTGCTCTCTACGGTTGCATTTTTTGTATTTGCATTGGCTGTATTTGAATGATTATTTGACATGGTTGTGTCCTCTTCCTTGAGTGTGCCGCTTTATTAACCAATGATTCTGGTTATCCTTTTAAAGCCATCGTCATTTAAAAGTAGCACACTCAATATGGAACAACCAATTTGAATTGTGTTAAGAATTAAGACCTTACTTGCCGTTTAAATCATGAGATATAGCAACCCTAAGATAAACAGCGCCGCTATAATAAACAGCAGAAAACTCAAAACTTTGGTTGTGGTTGATGCGGTGTCGGTGCTCTCTTTTTTGACTTTATTTTTCTTGGCGACATACAGTACCATCTTTACATGCTCGATATTGTCCTCGAGATAATGCTCGCCTTCAGGCACAAAGCCCAAAGACTCATAAAAACTTAGCAAGTACACCTGGGCCGAGATAATAATCGGGCGCTTTTTGCCATATTTTTTGCGGCAGTGGGCAATCGCTTGTGTCATCATTTGCCGTGCTAGACCGTCACCTCTATGCTCGGACAGTACGAGCACTCTACCAATAGCTGGCATAGTAGTGTGGTTGGTTTTGATGGCAGGATCAGCAACCGATAGATTTGATTTTAGTGTATTAAATTCGGGCGGGACGATGCGGCAATAGCCTACTAACGCTGCGTTTTGATGGGCAATAAGGTGCAAGCAATCGAAATCGACCTCATCCATATCTTGATACGCACAGTTTTGTTCGACAACAAAAACTTGCGAGCGTGCTTTTAGGATATGATAAAGATCAACTGAGGTCAGCTCGTCAAAGGTTTTTAGAGAAAATTCACAATTCATAATGGTTTAGGTTCTGGCAATAGGCGGTAAAATAGGGGCATTATAACGATTTAAACAGGCATTCACCATGCCTAACCATTGAGGGTTTGGCTAATCTTATCTAAGTTTAGGCTATCAGACATAGCGCTAAAGATCTCAAAATACTTACCGCGCTGGGCATACAGTACTTCATGTGTGCCTGTCTCAACCACTTCACCATTTTCTATGACTACCAGATCATCAGCATCGATGATTTGAGCAATGTTATGTGAGACCATGATGACGGTACGGTCCTTTTTGATGAGATCTAAGCTTTTTTTGACCTGCTGACTGGCGATAGCGTCTAGGCTGGCGGTCGGCTCGTCCAAAAACACAATAGGTGGGTCTTTTAGAAACATCCTTGCCAGCGCGATACGCTGCTGTTGACCACCTGATAAGGATTTGGCGGTACTCTCATAGCCATCAGCTAACCCTATAATCTGCTCGTGGATAGAGGCTTTTTTTGCCGCAATAATAATGTCATCAATGCTGGCATTCATATTGCCATAGCGGATGTTTTCACTGATCGTACCCGAAAAAATATGATTGCTCTGTAGTACTAGCCCAATGCGTTGACGCAGCTCGTGAGTATCGCAGTCAGTCAAATCATGACCATCTAAACATATCGTGCCAGCGTCTGGCGCGTAGAACTTGACCAACAGATTAATAATGGTGCTTTTGCCAGCACCAGAGAGACCCACTAATGCAGTGATACGATTGGGCTTGATGGTAAAACTAACGTTTTTTAGCGCTTGTGTACCATTCGGATAGGTAAAATCAACGTTTTTAAGCTCGATATGGCCTTTTAGATTGTCGCTACTGATGCCAGCAATATTTTCGACTTGTTTATCGTCTTCTAAAATATCAAAGAAACCTTCGGCATAGGTCAATGCATTATTGATCTGGTCGTAGATACGGTGTAATTGACGGATAGGGGCGGCGACATTCTGAAATAGCATGACATGAAACAAAATCATACCAATAGTCATCTCACCTTGTAGCACAAAATACGCGGTGAGTAAGATAATAACCACGACGCCAATCTGCTCGATAAAGGTTTTGATAGCGTCATAAACAAAACCAATACTGCGAATACGCAGCTGATTATCCGTCATTTCTTTTTGAATGGCTAAGTGCTTCTCAGCTTCGATAGACTCACGAACGAAAGATTTGACGACGCTGATCGAATTGATCAAGGAGATTACCAAACCACTTTTGGCTTCGCGAAACCCGCGCATCTGCCGACGAAAGCCTTGCAGACGGCGTGCTTGCTTTTGGCTGATAAAAAAGTAAATAGGTATGATGACAAGGCCGACCATGCCAACCCAAAAATTGGTCGAAAACATGATGATAAGTGCCACAATCGCATTGGCAAATAGCGGTAGCATATCGATAAAGAAGTTTTGCACCAGGCTGGTAAGACTGTTGACACCGTAATCGATACGGGTTTGCAGTTTGCCACTGTCATTCTCACTGCTGGTATAAAAAGCCATGCGATAGGTCAGGATGCGCTCAATGATGCGCTGTGATAAATCGCGCGACAGATTGATGCGAATTTTTTCACCAAAAAAACGCTGACCAAAAGAGATAAATATCGACAGTATCTCTTTAGTCAATAACACCGCGCTAATAATACCTAGCATACGCAGACCCGCCTGCCATGGCTCAGCAAGCGTGGCAATCTCGGTCAAGGTATCGACGGTATAACGCAGCACAAACGCGTTGACCTGCGCGGTAAAGGAGCCTAATGCGGTCAGCGCTAAGGTGGCAATAATAAGTAGGCGGTAGGGTGCAGCAAATACTGCCAGTTTTTTTAGAATATCCCACAGCAGCGCTCGCCGTTCTTTCTTTTCGACTGGAGGTTTTTTGTCTAATTGCACGCGGCGGGGTTGGGGAGATGTTGGCATAACACTCTATCGTAAATTAAAATAAGCCATGGCTACGCTTAAAATGCATCCGCTGGTACAAAAACTTCACCAATCATAATACGCCTTGCTGAGCGACTCATCGACACTTTTTTGGCTTGCCAGCTTCCATCGACCAGTTCGGTTTTTCCGCCGACGAGCAATGTCCCTGATGGATGACCAAAACGTACCTCGCTAAGTTGCTGCTCAGATTGACCGCAACCAGCTGCTTGGTTGACCAGTGTACCTTGTGTGGTTGCCGCGGCAGCAATGGCGACGGCTGCTGTGCCCATCATGGCATGATGCAATTGCCCCATGCTCATGGCACGTACGACTAAGTCAATCTCGCTTTCATCGACCGATTTACCACTAGAGGCGGTATAGCTCTGTGCTGCGCCTACCCAAGCGATTTTAGGAATGTGTTGACTGGTCTGTGCCTCGCTCACGTCTTTGAACAATCCCATCGCCACGCCGCCTGTGGCACGGATTTTCTCAAGTTTGGCAAGTAGTTCGCTGTCGCTGTTGATGTCACCTTGTAGCTCAGTACCTGTAAAGCCCAAGTCTTCCGCTTTCATAAAGATGGTTGGGATACCTGCGCTAATAAAGGTCGCCTTGACACTATCGGTATTTAAACCGCAGCCCATCACATCGAAGTCATCGATCAAGTTGCCAGTAGGGAACATATCGCTAGTGGCATCTACAGGATCGATAAACTCGATTTTTACTTCAGCAGCTGGGAAGGTCACGCCGTCTAATTCAAAGTCACCTGTTTCTTGGACTTGCACCTTATCATTTGCACCTTTATACACTGGCACATGGGCAATAATCGTTTTACCGATATTCTCTTGCCAAATACGTACTTCACAAATACCGCTTTCAGCATCTTCGTCGATACTATTAGCAATTTTGTCGGCATCGACCAAACCCATATTAATGGCACAGGCACCAACGGCCGCAGTTAAGTTGCCACAGTTTCCCGCCCAGTCAATCATAGGCTTGGCGATATTGACTTGTCCAAACAGATAATTCACATCGTGATCTGGTCTGTCAGAGGCTGATAAAATGACCGTTTTTGAGGTGCTAGAGCTACCATTGCCGAGACCATCGATTTGCTTACCGTAAGGATCTGGGCTACCGATGACACGTAGCAAAAATTGATCACGTGCCGCGCCAGCGACTTGGCATCGCTCAGGTAAATCAGACAGTTTAAAAAACGTCCCCTTTGAAGTGCCACCGCGCATATAGGTAGCCGGAACGGATATTTGTGGGGCAAAAGAGGGCTTTGGTTTAGACATTTTTTAAATTCCTGTTTAGTATTTTCAACAAGGTAAAACGATATAAAATACTTCGATCAAAAAAAACAGTGAAACGACTAAAAAATCTAGCTGATACACCAATTAAAGAAGTCTCTAATTTCATCTAAGTCATCAACACAGTTTTCAACACTTTCAGTGGCCAATCTCTGTCTGAATCTTAACCACTCTCCATTATTTTTAGTTTCGAAGCATAAGTGTGGCTCTATAGCTCCTTTAGACCAAACCCAAATGGAGTGATTTTTCATATCTTCTCTTATTTTATCAAGATGAACCTTGGCATCGCTTTCTGCTGCCATTAGCTCATAAACGTCACTGGCTCTAAAACCTTTTTTGTTACAAGGATGACGACCTTTTAGCTCAAAACCATGCGTTGATTGAATTTTTCCTATGATATTTAAACACTCTTCAGTAGAGGTGTTCTGTTTTTCTATTAAGTTTTGTTTTATTGCGCCTGTAAATGCGAAATCTAAGTCAGCTAGAGCTTTGGTGGCTATTCCCATCTTCTCAAGTATATCTATCATATTTGGAATATTGTTTGCTCCACTTGCAATGACTAGAGCAAGTTTATGTTCTCCTAGAGTCTTTCCAGTCACACTATTGAAAAGAGCTGGCAGTACTGTTTTTTCCGTAGCTCCTTCAGCTATTAAAATCTTATCAGAAAATAAGATTTGTCCAAGATTATAGGTATCAAATAGCAATCTAGCTTGTGAATTATTGTCAAGTAAGGTTTGTTCAAGAGCTTCTTTCAGTCTTGTAGTTACCATAGTTCCATTATTATTCTTTCTAATAATATTAGTAATTGGTATGTCTGATTGTTCAATCATATAAGGCGAATGTGTAGAGAATATAATTTGATATCCTCTATTAGAGAGAATTTTAAGAGAAGATCGTAATAACTCAATTGCTTGTGGGTGTAAAAATAACTCTGGTTCATCAATTAAAAGTATGTTTGTCTTTCCTTGCTTGGCTACATCTTTTGTTATTTCTGCTAAATGTCTAATCAATGTCATTTGAATAGCACGCTGTGAACCATGACCCATATCGATAAAATCGGACTGTCTTGCTGTGCCAACTTCACTAACTTTGATTGTTCCTTGTTTAAACAAATCTGCAATACTTGGAGTTGGTATATCAATATTTAACGATAACCCCGGAAAGAAATCACCAATCTTGTCATTGATGGAGGAATCAAAACTAGATAGCTCGTTCAGTCTCTGACTACCATTCAAATTTAGTTTTTTCCCCACTACTTCAAGAGCCTTATTTATCTCTGTTGCTTTAGAGTCTATAATTTCTTTTTGTAGGTGAGCGATGAGTTTTCCTATTGTATTACTCGCTTTAAACTTAGAAACGTCCTCTGCCGAATCTTCCATTGAGTTTATGAAAGTTGGCTCAGGAAATAGCGTGGTTATCGCTTGTGGTAATCCATTAGGATTTGTCCACACACCAAGCTGTAGTTCTGAAGGTTTCTGTATACCCATCACAACAGAGTTTTTTCCAGTACCAGGTTTCTCTTGAAAGAATCGAACATACAATGAACCTTCTTCAATATGTGGCTCAAGGCTAGTAATCTGTTGTTGGCTTAAATGCTGTAGAGATGTGTTATCGAGACCTTCTAGTAATGCAATAATCTCGATAGGTTTTGTATTATCAAAAAAGCTTGATTCATTTTGACCTTTCCCACGTACTAAAGTATCGACGCATTTTAAAATATTTGATTTACCAGCATTATTATATCCAACCAAAGGCGTATAGTTTTCAAGAGTTATCTTTGTTTCTTGGCATGATTTATAATTCTGTATGTGTAGTTCTTTAATTTTATGCATTACTACTCCAAATTATATTTATCAAACTCAAGTTGACTATCTAAGTCTGAGATAGCTTATCAGAAATCATAATAAAAGAGGTGAAAGCTGATTTAATATGAGGTCTTATCCTTAAGACCACGTACCGTAAATTGACCAGCACGATACTGTTGAATAGACTCAGATAAATGTGAACTATTAGCAGGCGACTTCAATAAATAAAGTGTCTCCATTAAACTATTGTAATGATCAAGCGACATGATAACTGCACCCTTATTGTTTTGACGACCTATAGTGATCAAGTCATCATTACAATTTACAGTATCTAAGACCGCTTCAAGGTTTTTGTTCGCCTTAGAAAAACTGAGAGTTTTCATAGAATTTCTCTTAGTAATAACCTCTATAAAGTATCATACAAATATCCGTTATTATCAACGAAAAAACCGATGTCATATAAGGATATACAACATCGGCGACTTTTATATCTTGCTATTTATCATGCTAAAACCTACAGGATAATGCTAGACAATATCTAGCGTACCTTCGATAAACTCTTTAGCAAAACGTTGTAGCATACCACCAGCATTGTACATTTTTACTTCATCAGCCGTATCTAAGCGGCAGATGATAGATGTCTCAGTGGTACTACCATCGGCACGATGAATCACTAGAGTCATCAGCCCGCCAGCAGACACTTCGCCCGTAACATCAAAAGTTTCTGTGCCATCGATATTTAGCGTATGGCGAGTCACACCTTCCTCAAACTGTAGCGGTAGCGCGCCCATACCCACCAAGTTTTGGCGATGAATACGCTCAAAATCTTCAGCAACGACGGCTTCTACACCAGCGAGACGCACCCCTTTAGCAGCCCAGTCACGACTTGAACCTTGACCATAGCCATCACCTGCGATGATGATAAGCGGCTGTTCACGGTTCATGTAGGTTTCAATGGCTTCCCACATGCGCATGACCTGACCTTGTGGCTCTACGCGCGCCAGTGAGCCTTGGACAACCTCACCACTTTCATCACGTACCATCTCGTTTAATAGCTTAGGGTTGGCAAAGGTGGCACGTTGCGCAGTTAAATGGTCACCGCGATGGGTCGCGTACGAGTTATAGTCCTCAGCAGGCAAGCCCATGGTGTCTAAGTACTCGCCAGCAGCGGACGTACCAAGAATAGCGTTTGATGGTGACATATGATCGGTTGTAATATTATCACCTAGGACAGCAAGTGGACGTAGGCCTGTCAGTTTGTTTTTCTTAGCCATTTTGCCTTCCCAGTACGGCGGACGGCGGATATAAGTGGTCATTTCGCGCCAGTCGTATAGTGGGCTTAATGCCTTGCCCGTGTCTTTTTTGGCTTCATCAAACATAGGAATATATACAGAATTGAACTGCTCAGGCTTAACAGCAGCCGCAACGATGGCATCGACTTCATCATCATCGAACCAGATGTCTTTTAGATAGACGTCATTGCCATCCGTGTCTTTACCCAATACGTCTTTTTCAATATCAAAACGAATGTTACCAGCGATCGCATAAGCAATAACCAGTGGCGGTGATGCCAAAAATGCTTGCTTGGCGTATGGATGAATACGACCATCAAAGTTACGGTTACCCGACAGCACTGCCGTGGTAAATAAATCATTGTCGATGATTTCTTTTTCGATATCAAGGTCAAGCGCACCGCTCATACCATTACAGGTGGTACAAGCAAAGCCAACCACATCAAAGCCGATTTCTTGCAATTCTGGCATCAGACCTGCTTCTTCTAGGTACATTTTGACCGTTTTTGAGCCAGGTGCTAAGGATGACTTCACCCAAGGTTTACGTAATAATCCTTTGGCATTGGCGTTACGAGCAACTAAGCCTGCGGCAACCATGTTGCGTGGGTTTGAAGTGTTGGTACAGCTGGTGATCGCAGCGATAATTACTGCGCCATCTGGCATTAGACCATCTTTTGGCTCTGGTAGCTTTTGATCGGGCGCGTGGGCGATACCTTTGGCAACCAAATCATCAGTTGATACGCGGGCATGTGGACGCGACGGGCCTGCCATATTACGACCTACTGATGACAAATCAAACTCAAGGACACGTGCGTATTCGGCTTTTTCCATGCCATCAGCCCATAGGCCAGTTTGCTTGGCATACTGTTCAACCAATTTGATTTGTTCTTCAGAACGACCAGTCAGTCGCAGATAGTCAGTGGTTTGCTCATCGATATAGAACATCGCGGCAGTGGCACCATATTCAGGTGTCATATTAGAGATTGAGGCACGGTCACCAACGGTCAGCTGACGGGCACCTTCACCAAAGAACTCAATATAAGTAGAGACCACACCTGCATCACGTAAGAATTCAGTCATCGCCAGTACCAAGTCCGTACCGGTAATGCCTTTTTGTAATTTACCCGTTAACTTAACACCAACGTAATCAGGCAGACGCATATATGATGGGTTGCCTAGCATGACGCTTTCAGCTTCTAGACCGCCGACACCGATTGAGATCACACCTAGGGCGTCGACCATCGGCGTGTGACTATCAGTACCAACTAGCGTATCGGCAAACGCGACTTCTTCACCTGCTTTATTGTGCACAACTTGTACGACAGGTGACATTTTCTCTAGGTTGATCTGATGCATGATGCCGTTACCAGGCGGCACGACGTTTACATTGTCAAAAGCATACTGACACCAGTTAATAAAGTGAAAACGGTCATCGTTGCGGCGCTCTTCAATCGCACGGTTTTTCTCAAATGCATCTTCTTCAAATCCTGCATGCTCAACAGCCAAAGAATGGTCAACAATAAGCTGAGTTGGCACAATAGGGTTTACTTTAGACGGATCACCACCTTGCTCAGCGATGGCGTCACGCAAGCCTGCCAAATCAACAAAGGCCGTCTGACCCAAGATATCATGACAGACTACGCGGGCAGGGTACCAAGGAAAGTCTAAATCTTGCTTACCCTCGATATGCTGTTTTAGGGCATCGGTTAACTCTTCTGGTGGGCAACGGCGTACTAAGTTTTCACACAATACTTTTGAGCAGAATGGTAGCTTGTCATAAGCACCTTCTTCGATACGCTCGACCGCTTCACGGGTGTCAAAGTAGTAAAGGTCAGTATCGGGAAGTGGTTTTTTGAATTCATCGTTCATTGGTTGTACTAGGGCGTTGTCCATAAGTCACCTTTGGCTGTTGGCTAATTTTCATAAATAGTTAAGCGATAATATCAGGTAAAAAGTCATTCCTTTAGCAAAAACATCGTTTGCGTAGGCTTTGCTAAAGAAGTGATATTAAAAAATAGAAAGGTATGGTTTATATAAAGAGTAATAGGCATATGATGATTAAGCCTAAACAGTCAACAAGGCTAAATTATTATATCGTTATCAGCCAGCACTATCGCTAGCTGATAACGTTACTTAATAAGCTGCCTAATAATAAGCATTTAACACTAACTGTCTTAACGCGCGCTCATATCTGGCACTGGACGCAGATCTTCACCCGTATATTCTGCACTTGGGCGAATGATACGGTTGTTAGCACGTTGCTCAAATACGTGAGCGGCCCAACCAGTCAAGCGTGAGCAGACAAAGATAGGTGTGAACAGTTTGGTTGGGATGCCCATAAAGTGATAGGCAGAAGCATGGAAAAAATCAGCATTACAGAACAGTTTTTTCTCGCGCCACATCACTTCTTCACAGCGAACCGATACTGGGTATAACACTTCATCACCGACGTCAGCAGCCAGTTTTTCAGCCCAGCTTTTAATCACCACGTTACGTGGATCTGACTCGCTATAAATTGCATGACCAAAGCCCATGATTTTGTCTTTACGAGCCAGCATGCCCATCATCTCTGTCTCAGCTTCATCAGGTGAGCTAAAACCTTCAATCATATCCATAGCCGCTTCATTCGCGCCGCCATGCAATGGACCACGTAATGAGCCGATGGCACCAGTGATACAAGAGTGAATATCAGATAGAGTAGATGCACACACACGAGCGGTAAAGGTCGACGCATTGAACTCATGCTCTGCATACAAGATAAGCGAGACGTTCATGACTTTTTCATGTAGCTCGTTTGGCTTTTCGCCTTTGAGCAGATGCAGGAAGTGTCCACCAATAGTGGCGTCGTCTGTATCAGTCTCGATACGCACATTATCATGGCTAAAACGATACCAATAGTTGATGATCGACGGGAACGCTGCCAGCATACGGTCAGTTTGATCATTTTGCTGAGCAAAGTCAGTCTCAGTTTCAAGATTGCCAAGCATCGAGCAACCAGTACGTAGCACATCCATTGGATGCGCGTCGCTTGGAATGCGCTCAAGCACATCTTTTAATGCTTGTGGTAGGCCGCGTAGTTTTTTTAGCTTGGCTTGATAGGCATCAAGCTCGCTTTGCGTAGGCAAGTTACCGTATAGCAGCAGGTACGCCACTTCTTCAAAAATACACTTGTCGGCTAGTTCTGATACGTCATAGCCGCGATAGGTCAGACCAGAGCCTGATTTGCCGACGGTAGATAGAGCGGTTTTACCAGCGACTTGTCCGCGTAGACCTGCGCCTGACAATACTTTTGTTGATTGGTTTTGTGCTGCCATGGTTACATTCCTTTTGTAGGTAGCTTTTTTGGGTGAAAACAGTATTTCTAACAATGTTTCTGATGAGAAATTTATTGATTAATGACCGACTATAGCGCCAGTTGAGCGTTATGCAGGCTGTTCAGGCTGTGGACCGTCTAAGTCGACATTACAACGCTTAAACTCAGCTTCAATAGGGCCGTTCAAGACCTCCATCGCGCTGCCTTCGCCTTCTGCATTATTGATTTCCATATACTTGACACCCAGTGGCGACTCCATAAATGTCTGGATTTCAGTCATTTCTTCTGGGGTGGGGTCAGCCATTGGGGTTGCGACTTCTTCGCCATTCATGACGCGCAATTGCTCATTGCCAAAAGCAAGCAGCTTTTTACCTACATCCGACGTATAAAAGCTATCTAGCTCTTTTAACTCTGCATCGGTGAATTGAGACTTATAAAAGCTATCAACTTCGGCTTTACCCAAGTCCTTATCACGCGATTCAAGGCAGCTGACTTGCTCTTCACTGAGCGCACCACTATTGATAATTGGCGCAAACAGTAGACTGTTAACGGTATCTAACGTAATTGTCGTCATGACCAAGTCGTCTTGAGAGACAGCATCTGATGGCACAGCTTGGGTCGCAACTGTATCGGTTGCTTCACTGGTAGTCGTGTCAACGTTATCGACGGTTTCTGGCGTGTTATCACAGCCAGTTATGAGTAGTAGTGCCGCCAGCGTACTACTGAGTAGTGACGCTCTAAAAGCAGTATGAGAAGTAAGCAATGACATAAATAACCTAAAGGTAAATGAATACGAATTTTAAGAAGATAAAACACCCAGAGGTAGTGTATCTTCGCAGCGTTAATAACAACCAATCGCTAGTTACTTGTTACTAGCAAATAGCTTGTCTAATGTCTGCTCAAACTCATGATAGTTTAAGAAATCATAGAGCTCCATACGGGTCTGCATGGTATCGACGACTTTGTCTTGTGTGCCATCATTGAGTAGATGCTGATAGACGTTCAGTGCCGCTTTGTTCATGGCGCGGAAGGCTGATAGCGGATACAGCACCATCTCGACGCCCACACTATACAACTGGTCAGTGGTGTATAGATCTGTCTGACCAAACTCTGTCATGTTGGCCAATACAGGAATGTCCAATACATCAGTAAACTTATGATACATCTCGATATCGGTTAGCGCTTCTGCAAAAATCATATCTGCACCCGCTTCTTGGAACGCAACAGCACGTTCAACCGCAGCATCTAACCCTTCTACCGATAAGGCGTCAGTACGAGCCATCACTACAAAATCAGGGTCAGTTTTGGCGTCTAATGCTGCTTTTAGACGATCTACCATCTCTGAGATGCTGACGATTTCTTTGTTAGGGCGATGGCCACAGCGCTTTTGAGCGACTTGGTCTTCGATATGTACAGCAGCGACGCCTGCTTTTTCCATTTTTCTAATGGTTTGAGCGATGTTAAACGCGCCACCAAAGCCTGTATCGATATCTACCAGCAGCGGCGTATCGACTGCGTCAGTGATACGGCGAGCATCTTCTAGTACATTATCGAGACTGGTCATACCAAGATCAGGTAGACCAAATGAAGCATTGGCCACGCCAGCACCAGAGAGATACAACGCTTGATGACCGACTTGGGTAGCCATCATCGCTGTATAAGCGTTGATAGCACCTGCGATTTGTAATGGTTGATTATTATCATTTTTTTGAGTGAGAGCACTGCGAAAGCGCGCGCCTGCTGAAGAAGTTGTCATGCTAGTATCCTTGCAGATAGAGAAAGTATTATCATTGTTGTGACTGATTATACCCAATTATTGACCTCTAAAAAGCTTGCTGATAAAATTATTAATTATCTAAACTAAAAATTAATATTAAAATATTTAACAGTATTCATAATATGAATAGCATTATGTGTATATTGATGTTCCACTAGAATAAGTATTCATATTGCTTAAATAACCGTATTAAATAATAGTGTATATTTTACATTTAGTTACAATTACTAGACCTATATTTTCTCTTTTTTTGAGAGTCAACCATCAAAAAAGCCCTAATAGCTAAGCTATTAGGGCTTTTGTTTGAGCCAGACTATAAATCTTAGTTTAAGAGAATAGACCTGCTAGGTTTGCTAAGAACAACAATGCAAAACCTGCTAAGAATACCAAACCTGCGATAGATAGTGCATTCATACCTGCTGATAGTTTCTTATGTTTTTTGACCAGTGAGTAATTCAACCAACCAAAAATAGGCGCAGAGACAAATGCCGATATCATGGCAAACTTAAGCATGGCGCCCAATTGCCCTGTGAAGAAGGTAATAATCACGAGCCCGCCACCGATAGCATAAGTCGTCCAAAAAGCGATCTGCTTTTTATTGATCTCACTCTCACCTTTAAGCAAACGCCAGCACTCAGCATTGGCACGTCCATAACCATCAGCACAGGTAATAGTCGTGCCGAACATACACATAAAGGCGACAAAGGCCACCAGTAGTCTTGACCATTCACCAATAGTTGCGGTATACATATTGATCAGCTGGTTGATATACGCGCCGCCAACCAATTCAATCTCTTGCCCTGAGCCATACTGGACGAATACACCTAATGATAAGAAAAACAACGCCAAAACCGCTGAAACCGCATAACCCACATTAAAATCAAGTAAGCCTTGTCTGTGGGTCGTGTGATCTGCTTTCACCTTGGCAGAAGTCCACATAGAAGTAATCGCTGCAAATTCAAGTGGTGCTGGCATCCAGCCCATTAGCGCCACAATAAAGCCTAATGTCGCCAAATTCCAAGGAGAGGCGGCAACAAAATCTACTGCCATCACGGTTGGCTTGCCAGCAGCAATGATAACCGCTGCGATGGTCGCTGTCGTAAGCGCAATCATAATCCACTTGGTGACGCCATCGAGTAGCTTATAGTGACCGGCTATCAAAAAGAACCAAGAGACCGCAACGATGATGAGAGACAACGCCATCGTCGATAGTCCAAGGGAGGCGGGTAGCATAAAGCCCAAAATTACTGCCGCAATCAGTGAGACCGCACCAGTGCTAATGACCGCTGATAGGATAGAGAGAATAAAATACACCCATAGATATAGCTTTGAGCGTTTGGCGTAGCCTGCAATCAAGCTCTCACCAGTATCGTAGACATAATCCGTTGCAAAGCGAAAAAACGGATACTTAAAAACATTGGCCAAAACAATCATGATTGCAAGCTGCCAGCCATATATGGCACCAGCCTGTGTTGACGAAATCAGATGCGATCCACCGATTGCAGCGGTCGCCATTAAAATACCTGGACCAAAGATGCGCCAACTAAAGCCTTCTTGCTGTGCAGTGACGGTATCGTCAGTGGTACTTGGGTTATTGAGTGGTTGTGTGGTCATGAATACCTCTAAATGTTTAAAACGGCAAATTATCACTTACCTGTGTCAGCTTGCCAATGATCAGTGGACAACCGATTTATGAGTTATTTTCTCTAAAACGATTAGTATCGTATCGACTTTAGCACACCAGTATGCTTCAGGAGAATGATTATTCTATTTATTAATAGTGATAGTTATTACTATTTGTTTGCTCTGCCATTATTTTTGGTTAGCATATTAATCTGATAATATCAAGTATTAGGGCAGATTATTTTTGGCGTTTCTTTATAACACAATATCCACACAATATCTGGTCATCTAAGGACGTTACACAAATTTTTGTCGCCGGTAGGTGATGCCTCGTTCTTCATAGACCTGATAGATAGCATTCAATAGCTCAGAGATACTTGGATGCACAAAATCTTTGAGGGTATGTAAGTAGATAGGGGAGGTGACATTTTCGTGTACCAAACGTTGATAGCTTATTTGTTCGGTACGTACGGTCTTTAGGCTGGCAGGTACCAAAGTAATACCTTCTCCAGCCGCGACCAAACCTAGTGCTACTTGCAAGTCACTTACCGTCGTCGTCATATACGGAGATATGCCGTACTGTGCAAATAAATGTAGTAAAGGTTCAGTGATTGGTTTATTAGATGCAAGTTGCTCACCGGCATCAGCTCTGATTGGTTTATCTAATTGGGTGTTGTCTGAATAACTACGAGCGTGCGCCGAGGGCGTTACTGTGGCTGCTATCGGTAAGTGCGTTTGATGGTATAAAATCAAGCGGTTGTTTGCCAGATCTATCAACCGCTGCTCCTCTACATAGGCAAGAGGATGCGATTTGGGTAGTGCGACCACATAGCGCTCATGACGCAGTAGTATTTGCTGAATCCAAGGGTCTTGATGCGCAAAACGCCCAAAACCCACGTCAATATCACCAGACTTGAGCGCCTCCATTTGCTGATATGAGCTAATATCTTTTAGATTAACCTCGATATCAGGGTTAGACTGCTTTAGCTTTGCGATGATTTCGGGTAATAAACCATATAGCACCGAGGGCACAAACCCAATGTTGAGCGCAGTACTTGGCGCGGATAAGCGCTGGGTCATACTGGTCACGGTCTCGATTTCTGTCAGTATGGTGCTTATCTTATCGTAAAAGAAACTGCCCGCTTCAGTCAGATGCAGAGGTCTATGGTAGCGATCAATCAGCACCACACCGATATCGGTTTCTAGCTGCTTGAGTAGACGGCTCAAACTTGGCTGCGACAGCCCTGTTTTTGTCGCAGCAGCACTAAAGCTACGTAAGTCTGCGACCGCAATAAAGGCATTAAGCTGTTTTAAATCCATATTATTGAGCCTATCATGATATATAGTCTTCATTAGGTGTTGTCTGAATAGGTGTGGGTGCAATCATTTGAGATGATACGCATAAATATTAGTGATATCGAACAAATTGTGCTTGAAGATAGGAGTGTGAGCAACTATATTGAGAACTAATGGTGCTGTTACATTTTAGCAAGAAAATTATCATTCATTTTAGCAGTCATTTACTGCCAGTAGAACGAACTGGCTTGGTGTTATTCTATGAGCGACGACAAAAAGAACATCGGTACTGACTTTGATGAAGAGTTGGCCAAACTGGTGCAAGAAAAGTCGCGTAAGCGTACCAAAAACAACATTTATGAGCGTTTTATTAGCCGTGTTAAGAGCACTGAAGATGATGAAAACATAAGTAACACGGGTAAGTCAAAACCACTGAACACAGCAGATAAGCTACCTGCTTTTGAGCCTTTGAGTGCAACAGAGCTGCTACTTTTTGAAGAAGACAATAGCGATCAAGCGCGAGTTTTAGAACCAGTAGATATCAAAACAACAAACGCTACCTTTGATTTTTCGAATCAAAATGCAGTGTCGCAGACCAGTCGACCGAGTATAGATGCGCTTAGGAACAAGGCTGTTAATAACAATATTGTTAATAACAGTGCTCTGAGCAAGAACGATCATACGCAAACCCAGCGCCTCGATACCAGCTTGGATGATCAGTATGTAGACGATAATGAGGAGACGGATACTTCTTTTACTGATGAGGATTCGGATACTAAAGGGTCATCATCAGAACCCCATAGCGCAGAGACAGCACCCTCACAGAGTACTGCCACCAGTAATAAAAAACCTATCATCATTGGTATGATTTTTGGTTCATTACTGATCGCTATAATAGTGCTCACACTCATATTCACAGGTGTATTATCAACCTCTACATCTGATGCTGATCGTAGTCTTGACAACAACCCAAAAGCAGTACCTACTACAACCGATACGCCAGCTACAAATCTTGATTCAACTACTCACGCTGATAACCAACCTACCACAGCACCTAACTCTGACGACGACGCGCTAGTACCAGTTGCCCAACAAAGCACTCCAAATGACGATGTACAAAACATACCTGTGAGCGATGAGGGAGAGGAAGAGCTTGCCAGCGATGTAGCTACCTCAGAGGCTGAGGCAGCCATCACTTATGAGGATTTCAGGGAAGAGTCACAGACCACACTATACCGCGAGACCAATGATTAACTCAGTATGTAGTTATGTAGCATCGTGTTGGCATCTATCATCATCCCATAACATTCTATCTAGCAACTGACACCATCTAACCGCTATTTTCTAGATTTATTAAAAGCGCTGTAAAAAACTGACACTTTAGTGCCATCGGTCATCTGATCCTGCTCATTGGTACCAAAAGACATTGCAATGTAACAAAAATACCATATTATTATACATATAAGGCGATTAGCAAACCGTCAATCATATGGACTGATTTGGTACTTACTTATGGACAGCTTAAAAAATTCAGATAGTAAAGGTATAAATCGACCTACCAGCACATTATCTCCTACAAATAACAGTAAACGACGAAGCACTGTGTTTACCATAGCTAGTGTCTTTCTTATTTTTGTAGTCGTGACCGCATTTGTCTCTTATCGCATCTCATCAACCCTCTCTCAAACCTCAAATTCGGGGACTGGTTTGACTACAAACCATGACCTCTCCTTGTTTTCTAGCCCAGAACACACCCAGAGCCTAGGTATCCAAGCCAGCCATGTCATAACTGATGCTAGAGAAACAGACACTATTATTAACTATAATGAGTTTAAACAAGAAGCTCAAAACATACTGTTCCGTGAAGAAGAGGAAATCATACAGGCGCAGTCCAATCCACATAGTGTCGCGCCTACGATTAGCGCGGAAGGCTTTAGATCTGAAGCGGATAAAACCTTATACCGTGATAGTGAGTATTAAGCCTCAATAGTTGATGGTAATGGTTACCGTATCGGTGTACTGATCGGGCATAAAATCCGTACTCGGGACAGTGACGTATACTGTCTGAGAAGTGCTCGTACCGGTCCCACTACCAGTGATGCCATTGCCAGTCGCGTTTGCTACGTTACCCCATATGGCACCACTAGGACCTGCAGTACGGCGTAACTGATAAGGTACCTTCAACACTAAACTACTGAGATCTAGTAAGCTGTTTTTGAAGGGTTTTAAAAAAAATTGAGGCTTCGCGAACGAAGCCTCAATTGATGTAAGTGTTTTGTTTGTCCCAAAACGGCTCTATCCAGTATTACGTAACCCTGCAGCTAGCGCATTGATACTACGGATTAATGGATCCTCTACGTTAATGTCGTCAGAATCGTCACTGCTCACAGTATCTTGCTGTCTGGCACGCTTTAATAGCTGAATCTGTATATAGTTAATTGGGTCTAGGTAAGCATCGCGCCACTGAAGGGAGGCGGCTAGATTTTGCTGGCTAGACAATAAAGAGTCTTGCTCAAGTAAGGAGTTCAATCCTGAATAGGTCAGTTTATGCTCATCGAGGACTTCGCTCATAATTTTCTCACGTAACGGCTCATCATCACATAATTGGCTATAGGCCTCGGCAATATTCATATTGGCTTTGGTAAAGGCCATCTCAATATTGCTCATAAACACACTAAAGAACGGCCATTTAGCGTTCATCTCTTTCATCAACGCTTCGTCAGCCTTAACGCTACTTAGGGCACTGCCGACGCCATACCAAGCAGGTAGGGTAAAGCGTGCCAGCGACCAGCCAAATACCCAAGGGATGGCTCTTAAGGTAGTTTTACTTGGTAGGCCTTTTTTGCGGTGGGCAGGACGTGAGCCAATATTCAGTAAAGAGATCTCTTGTACAGGCGTCACCTCTGAATAAAACTGATAAAACCCTTTGGTGTGATCAGTCAGCTCGCGATAACGTTGCTCGCCCGCGTCCGCTAAGCGTGTAAACAGCGCTTCATACTCTGTCAGCTCGGTCGGTTGTACCACAAACCTTGTTGAGCAGGCTTTGAGTGTACCCGTGATGGCCATGGTCAGCTCAAATACAGCAGTATCTGTATTGGCATACTTGGCATAGAGTACTTCGCCTTGCTCAGTCACTTTAATCTGCCCATGTAGCGTGCCAGCTGGCTGTGCGGCAATGGCTTTGTGCGTTGATCCACCACCACGGCTGACTGAACCACCACGACCATGGAACAACCGTGTTTTGATGCCATATTTTTCAGCAATACTGTTGATAGTCTGCTGGGCACTATACAACTGCCATGCAGAGGTAATGATTCCGCCATCTTTTGATGAGTCTGAATAACCCAGCATGATCTCTTGTGTATTATCCGTATTCTGTAGCAGGCCACGATACAGTGGATTGTCTAACACGGCAGGCAAGATTTTATCGATATTTTTAAGATCTTCGATGGTTTCGAACAACGGCGCCACTGGCAAATCAGCAGACAATTGACCTTCATCATCAACTCTGCATAAGCCTGCAAACCGCATGAGCAGCAATACCTCTAGCAGCTGGCTGGCATTATTGGTCATCGAGATCACGTAGCTGCCAAAAGTAGCCTGTCCCACCAGTTTGCGTAGGGTAGCAACCGAATTCATCAATGACAATTGCTCACGCGTTTTGTCTGTCAGGTTATCAGTGTAAATAAGTGGCGTACCTGGATTTTTTAGCAAACGCGTCAACCACTCTTGTCGCTCAATTTCACTTAGTGTCTGGTAATCGGGCAGGTTAGAGGCACTGGCAAAGATATCGGCAATCACTTCGCCATGGTAGGACGACTCTTGACGAATATCGAGCGCTGCCAAATGGAAGCCGCAAGTCTTTACTAGGCGGATGATATCGAGTAGTAATCCATCTGCATGCGCTTTGTCATGAGTAGTGACACTTTGGCGGATAATGCGTAGGTCTTCTAATAGTTCTTCTGGATTGGCATAGGCGTCTTTTTCAGCCTCGATGTCCGTACCTTTGCTTTGGATACGGCGATTGGTGGCTTTGACTTTAGTCAGGATGATAGAGAGCAGGCGACGATATGGCTCATTGCCATAGTCATCTAGGTTATAGTCAAACACACGCTGATCGAGCTCATCATAACTTTTAATTTTGGCATATACGTCAGGTGAAACGGTGACAATGGTGTCACTATGAATCAGCTGGCGGCGCAGTTTTTTGAGTAGTACTTGATAGTGACGCAGCACGGTATCAGCATGCATCAATACAGCAAGTTCTGTGGTCTCAAAAGTCACAAAAGGATTGCCATCTCTATCACCGCCAATCCATGAACCAAAGCTCATAAATGCAGGTAGTGGATAGTTTGTGAGCTCTGGATAGATATCGACAATGGCTTTTTTGATATTACGATATACTTTAGGAATGGCATTGAACAAACTGGCATTAAAGTAATGCAGGCCATTGTTAATCTCATCATATACCAATGGCTTACGGGTGCGTACTTCATCAGAAGACCATAGCAAGTCAATCGTTTGCGCGGTTTGCTCCTTGGCTTGCTCGTAGGCGAAGCTGTTTTCAGACACGTTGTTTAAAGCGTCACTATGTGTAAATAGGCTTTGTAAGATATTCATCGTGGTACGGCGACGCGCTTCGGTAGGATGCGCCGTAAATACAGGTGTAAATTTTAGCTGATCAATGAGCTCCTGCATTTGAGCGGGCTCAATATTACGCTCGCGGCACTCAAGTAAGGTACGACGAAATGATCCTTCCCAGCTTTGCTCAGATTGCATACGCTGTGCATGACGCTGCTCACGCAAGTAATTCTCTTCACTTAGATTGGCTAGGAAAAAATAGATAGAAAAGCCGCGTATGACGTTTTTTAAGGTTTGATTATCCAAAGAAGCAATAAAATCGATAAGCTGCTGTTTATGTGCCTCATTTGGCTCACGGCGCTGTTGAATAAAGCCTTTGCGCAGCGTCTCAATCGTATCTAGCGTCTGCTCACCAGATTGGCGAGAAATAGCATCACCTAATAATGAACCCAACAAGCTGGTGCGTTTACGTAGTACATTGTTATCTAGTGTCATCTTCAACCTTCCTATCAAATGAGTGGATACAATACTATGGTTATCTTATACGTAATATCCTTATGGTTTTTTGCAATTTAACATAAATAGGTGAGGCCTGCTTGATGTTGATGGTCAGTTGTTTATTTTTCTGACCTTTTTCTGATCTTTGTCATCCTATTGATTATGCCTGGCTCAGTTCGTTTCTAATGTTCTTCGTATAACTAACAGGCTTTGGTACAAGTTCTTCTAATTATGTTTTAGGATTATCTTACAGTTTATCTATCTCGCAGCTCATCTATATAATCAGCCCAATCTTGCATCATCTGTATTCTAGTATCGATTTCATCAAGTCTGTTGTAAGCTCCGCCATGTGTGTCTTTGATACGATGACCTAGCTGTAATTCTGTGACGATATCTGAATAGCGTAGCTCAGGCTGTTCCATAAGCAAGGTTTTAGCTGATGCTCGAAATCCATGCGCACATTGCACGTCTTTATATCCAAGACGGTGGAATATCTGCACCAACGTCGCTTTGCTGATATAAGCATTGCTTGAGCCACGCATTGAAGCAAACACATACTCCTTATGCCCTGTGATTGACTGGATATCTCGTAGACGCTCGATCACTTGCGTGGCTAAGGGAACAACTAAGTGCGAGACCATGTCATCGCGTCCTTCGCCTTTGGTCGGAGAGAACGCCCATATATTAGTATCCCAATCGATATCATCCCAGCGCATCGAGCGCAGATCGATACTACGTACAAACACGTAAGGTAATAAATTCATGGCCTCTAATGTGATTTTACTTGCACCTTTGAATTCAGACATATCTTTTAGAAGCGTCGCAAATTGATCTGGCTTAGTGATCGCTGGCAAGTGATTGCCTGAGTTAGCAGGGGCAAGCTCACCGCGAGTATCAATCGCCACATTTCTATCGCACAACCCTCGAGCAACAGCGAATGAAAACACTTTTTCAGTATACAAACGAGTGCTCGCACCAACAAAGGTGGCTTGATTGTCATTATTTTGAATTGACTCACACACACTAAGTATCATCTCGCTGGTGATATCGTTCATTCTCAAATCACCAATCTCGCTACACATATATCCTAGACATAAATCCCAAAATTTGAGGGTAGAGTCACTAAATGCGGATCTTTTAGACTTATTTTGATGGCGACCTGCTGTCTTGTGGTCGCGCCATGCTTGTGCAATCTCAGAAAACGTTGCATTTTTGAGGTGTGTGTATCTGTTGACTTGTTCTTTTTGCTGAATAGCTTTAGGGTCAGAGCCTTTGGCAACCATGTTGAGGATAGTCTCGGCTTTGTACTTCACCTCATATAAATCAATATCTTCGACTTTACCGAGCATCATTCTGGGGCGCTTGCCCTCGATATGCGGATGAGAGTAACGCAGGTAGTATTCTTTTTTGCCGTTTGGATAGACACGAATGCTCAAGCCTGCCACACCTGAGACACTAACTGAATAGTCCTTGTCTCGGTATTCAAGCTTATTGATATCGTTTGCGTGATCGACAGCCATAAGGTATATCCGTAAATTTGATTGGGCAGTTGCATAAGGTTAATAACCAAAGAAGAGTATTCTTCAAAAACGTACAAATAGTCATTGGACACCAATATGGACACTGGTATTAATCAGATAAAACCACAAAGTTATACTCCATAGGGTATGCATTATATAATTATCCCCAAGGTTAACTTGGGGATAATTGTACCATATTTACCTATATATCCAGTAGACTACGTAATAATTGAGTTATAGAGCATTTTTAGCCACTATTTAAAGACATAAATTTATAAAAAAATAAGCCAAACGCCTTATTTTGCAAGAGTTACAGACGATTATTTACTAAATCATTAGCCTTCTGCTTGCATAGAATATAACAAACAGGGTGGTAGTACGGTTCTATGCAAGTAGGAGAGCGTATTTTGAGGTCTATATTTTTATCTTTTACCCTAAAAGTGAATAAGTTCTACAAGTGGTAGATAATTAATTACAGAGATCTAAAAATAGCAGTGAGTGTTTTATGGATTACTTACGCCGAATCTATAGAAGATATCAATAATATTTAAATAGGGTAGGATAAATGACAAAGAATAAGATAAACTGCCATCGCAAGCGTTGACTTGATATATTTTATTTCAGACTAAGCAGTGGTATTAAATTGCCAAGAGTTATTAGCCAAAACGGATAACGCTGAGCAAGAGAATAGAGTAATCAGTTAGGAGTATAGTAGGTCGAGCATAAAAGAGCGCTTATAAAAGATTATTGATATTAAGGTGAACCACTATGGAACCAACACAAAACGCTATAGAACATAAACCTGTATTCATGCCCAAAGTCAACAGTGATAATCTGGTAAAAACAGATATGGTAAGAGTTGAGCGGCATGTGGGATTTTCGAGTAGACAAAAGAAAAAAACGATCAATGACTTGCATCAAGTCATTCGTAAAAAGTATGGGTTTAAACAAGTGCTGGAGCTGTCCAGTAAATCGGGCAATAAACTGAGTTTTCCGCTGAGTCCATTTAGCCTACAAATCACTAATGAGTATGATGGCAAGCAGTATAGTGTCGAAAATGCCTTTCAAGCCAGTATGGTGTTTGAAGATGGTGGTCCTTATGAAGACTTGTTGACTGTAGCACCCAGACAGGCCAGAAAAGATGAGCGATTGATGACATCAGGAGAGCTCACTGGTTACGACTACTTCGGTATGGAATGGGGCGTAGAGCCATTGACGACGTTTTATGATTGGCTATATGTGAATGCGCTCAAGCAAAATCCTCATTTGCATGAAGAGGTAATGCAATATCAAGCCTTTACTGATATTACTTTTAATCCTGCAAAATCTATTCATAATGCAGCCTACGCACTGGCTCTGTTTGTGGCACTAAATAAACGTGAGCTGCTCGGTAATGTTGAAGATCCAATGGCGTTTTATGACTTATGCAATGAGTTCAAAGTTAGCAATACTGAGCACCTGTTAGAAGAAGGTTGGGTTTAAGCGCTAGGCTAGCGCTCAATTGAGAATAATAAATAGTTTGAAATAAAGGTTGGGTTGCAGACAAAAGTACTAATCCAGATCTGAATCATTCCGCAAAATGTCATTTGCGAAATTGAGACTACCGAGGATGATTCGGTAGTTCATAGTAATGATAGCGATAACTTATTAAATACTTAGAAAGCAGTTGTCGCAAAATTTGCGACAACTTAAGTAATAGAATAGTTTTAACTTATTCTGGTTTTCATGTACTTAATGTACAAAGACCTGAAAACAATCTATGAACCCAGTCTTTTATAGACTATATTTAACATAATATACATTATGCGAAAACAAACCAATTGGTTCTGGGTAAATAAATTCACCCATAGAAAAAGCCCACGTATATAAAAATACATGGGCTTCAACGTCGTTACTAAGGAATATTTATATACTAACTTATTTCTTCTGAGATTAGCAATTCACTTATGAAATTAACAGAGTCAAATCTGTAAAATTCCCCATCAAGTACAAATTGACAATCCTCTAAATCTTGTGTGATTAGAACCTCGGTAATAACACCTTGTACAGTAACGACAAGGTCACCCAAAGGCGTATCATACAAAGACACATCACCCTTATAATCCCCATAAGGTTTATGAGTAAACTCAACCTGAGCACCTAGATATTTGGTAAAATATTGAATAGACATATTGAACTCCATTTTAGTTCGATTGTGTTTAGCAAGGCTCGCAGATTGCAGTCCGTGAGCCTTGTGTTTATGGATTAGAACATCACGTTGTGATTCTCTATATCCAGTTTCTGTTTAGCAACTACCTTCCTCATGAATGAATTCAATTCCCTAGATACATCAGAATGATTAGAAGCACAAAGCTTGCGAAACTCTTCCTTCAGCTCAGAATTGACCCTAAAGGTAATCGTTGTATCAAGCTCGGTACTAAAGTCGGTTCTACCAGGATCATAATCAAACATATTTAAACCCATAAAAGATGAAAGCAGACCCCTATCATACCGTTATTACATTGTAATAACAACGTAATAACGTGAAATAATTAAAAGAAACAGCTGAAAGCGTTTGTGTGTAAGGGATTGCGAAGAAATCAGGACTTGTTTCTAGTCCGAATATTCGCACTAGAGTCCACCATTAGATAGAGTGGACTTTACGGACGCGCGCCTAATCCACCGCTGCCGAAGTGGCGTTGTCATAGTCGCGCTATATGAGCTTCTAGAGTATTGAGGGGTTATCTAATGCCTTAACGCTACCTAATGGCGAAAAGATGCCATCAGGCGCTACAGGCGTTAGTATCAACGCTATGACTGCTGTGTAGACAAAAGATGTTAACTGTAGGGAAAAGAAACGACACTAGGAAGCTGGGCTGATTTCGCATAATGGACATTATGACGCCCCACTATGTGCAAAAAAAACCCACTGCTGGGACAAGTCTAGCAGCGGGCTTTTTTGTCATAACGTCTGTTACATTATGCGAAAACAAACCAGCGGTTTTAGTAATTGACTGAACAGCAATTAGTCATAATATAATTTATATTCTTTGCCGTGTGTTTTATTTTAGCTCAGTATTTTTAATATTAGTTTGGCCGTTGTTAGCGACAAGTTTCAAGCAAATGATTACGCAAAGTATCGCCATCTTTGTTTAAGATGTTACTGAAAACTTCTTATCCTGCGTATAGTCAGGATCTTGAGCGTTCCACAACACATCATAATCCACATTGCATGACATTTGGTGCTTATCAAAATAATCCTGTTCGAGCTGTATGGCTGCTTGTAGATCATCATCAGCATACTGCTGTAACACGGTAGGATTACTCATACCTTCGTCATCGATGTCTTGTTTATACATCTTGGTGATGGCAGCGATTTTCATAGCGGCTCTTGTGTCATCTATTTGTGTTACATCTGCTATAGCACTACCGACAGTTGTCAGTCCTATGATTGATAGCAATGTTAGCGTTCTATACGTTGACATGTCAGTCTCTACAAGCTTTATCCTATAAGTGTTACGGTCTATTACATCATAGCCATATTAGGACTATGATGTAATATCGTATCATTCAGGTTCACTTACCAAGATCTTGATTACATAGTGCTTTTATATTGTTCCCTTTATCGGTTTCTATGATGATTTTTGGGGCTAATTCATTCATTGCCAAGGACGTTTCTATGGCTGTATTGACCACTTCTTATGAGAAAAAATCTGCAACATTGGCCTGTAGTAGCTTGTTATTGGCTACTTTGACTGCGACTGGTTGCCAGTCTACCGTTGAGCCCGTCGAAACTCCTAACTCTCAGGCTATGAGTAGCCCGTTAACGATTGTCAGTACTGATATAAGTCAACAAACCCTTAGACAGCAAGCATTACGTATACAACGCGCACTGGCAAATAAGGACTTTTCTAGGATTACTAATGACATTCATCCCACACGTGGCGTTCGTTTTTCCATGTATGCTTATGTACGTCCTGAATCTGATAAAGTCTTTAGTCGCAGGCAATATAAGCAGTATTTGAGTCAGTCCAATATTCGCTTTACTTGGGGCAAAAAAGACGGCACTGGCGATTTACTCATCACGACACTACCTACATATTTGGATACATGGGTGAGTGGTAAAACGTTCGATAACGTAGCCATTAGGGTTAACGAGTCAACCAATAATGGTAATTCAATCAATAACCTAAAAGAAATATACCCACAATCAGAGGTTGTAGAGTTTTATTATAATGGTACTGAAGCATACGCTGGCATGGACTGGCGTGTACTACGCTTGGTATTTGATGAATATCAAGGCAAACGTTATCTCATTGCGGTTATTAACGATCAATGGACGACTTAAAGACTTTAAAGATGGATACCAAACTTAAGGAAGAATTATCGTAGCGCACTACCCTTTTCTGATTTTTAATAATATATATTCATTTAAAAGAATGTTTTATTGTTTTGACTCGAGAGGCTCTTGACGAAAAAACTTCACCATAATCTCATAAATATCCGGATAAGCATCGATGAGCTTTTGCGGAGTTTCGAAAAACACCTCGCTAAGCACCGCAAAAAACTCCGCGGGATTAGTCGCCCCATAGCGGTCTAATCCTGATTTACGATGTGTTTGAAAATCCTCAAAATCGCGGCTCATAATCTTTGTCCATCGCGCAGGATCCATATCGGGTTGCATCGGTGGAAAGCCATTGGCACGGCCATTCATCATATCGAGTTTATGGACAAACTCATGAATAACCACATTGTGCCCATCGCGTTCGCCTGAATGTTTGGCATCCTTCCACGAGAGAATAACAGGCCCGCGCAGCCATGCCTCCCCATTACGGTGCTGAGTACCTTCATGGACGATACCGAACTCATCTACTGTGCTACTGCTACTCTTATATGAGCCAGGATAGATGATAATAGATGACCAACCAGCATACCATTCAAGACTTAGGTTTAAGATCGGCAGACACGCTTGTAGTGCAATGGACTGTCTGACAGCATCGGTAATCTCAAAGTCATGAGCACCAGTGATTGATTTGTCAGCTAAGAATAAAGTTGCTAAATCAAATAAATGTGATTTCTCATCAGCATTTAGTCGATCTAAGATAACGATACGTTTGGCAGCCTGCATCCAATCAGCATGGTTGAACTCACTATTGTCTAATATACGCTGCTCACGCCAGTCTTTTATAATGCCAAACATAGTCGCTACCCCTATTCTTAAGTTATATATTATCTGTTTTTTATTGGTACTAAGCCTACTTGCAAGCCAAATGGGCGAAAAACTTGATTAAGCAGATCCACACTATAGTTGCCATTATCATTTTCTATATCTGATATCGTCTTGCGCGATACTTTGACGAGCGTTGCAAACTGCTCTTGGCGTACGTTTAATACCTGTACACGCAGTATCTTTAATGCTTCGCCTTGAGTGAGTATACCGTCTTGTAACTGTTCGACGACGTTGTTTTTAAATACCTTACGTGCATGACTGTCAAGTGGCAGCGCGTTTTTTGATGCACGCTGTTTTTGGTTGTTATTGATGAGTGAAGCCTTGTCTTCATGAATATCTTTATGGTAATTCATAATCCCACCTTTATCCTTAATACGTCTGATAGTGCCTGTTTTATCGGTCGATCTTTGAGTTTTTCAATTATGCAGGTCACACAGTTCATATAGGTCATGTTAATTCAGCAATCGCCATGCTTCTAAATTCTGAGGCAAATAATCAAAACCAATGGCTGGAAAGGATAAAATGCGCTCAGGCACACCCCTAGCAGCTAAACGCGTCTTCAAATTCAACAGATTTTTGGCTGTGGTTTTAAGCTCGCCTAATAACACTTCAGGCGGTACTACGTCTGCTAGCTGCTCAGCGATCAAATCAAAACGATAGCGACCTCCTGATTCAAGCTTATCAGACGACCATGCATCTACCGTTTTCCATTTTATGCTGCGCGGTATCCCTTCAGGGTCTGCACGCATCGGTGCAAAGTCGTATATAGGTGTCAGCCAAATCTGGTCTGCATCTCGCATAAAAGCATGATTACGTCCATGATTGTCTGAGTTGCCAAAAGCAATATTTAATAAATCGCGCTGTACCCATTCGATGACAAAGGCTTGCTTATCAAAATAAAAGCCCTCATCCACCATGTTTGAGCTTTCAATGAGTGCAATGAGCTCATGTATCACTGCATGATGATCCAACATAGCACCTGCACCCTTTTTCAGCATGCTATAAATAGACTCTATCGCAAAGCGCTTATAAGGCGAAGCTGACTGACCTATCTGAATATCAAAACGAGGCAACCACAATGAAGGATACCTATCACCTTCGATTAGCCTCATACCATCGATATCAATCGTCTTAAACCCCATAGCCGTCAACTCATGATAATAATGATACTCTGCACGCAAGATGTCACAGTCTAGACTCGTCCGCTGACCTCGAGGGTATTTGACCAAATAATACCTATCCTCGCTGTCCGCCAGTTGCTGATTATCGATCCAAATCGCTTCGTCATCACGCCAGCGTAATAGTAACTTAGGAGCCTCACCGCCAGCACCCGTCGCACCGCCTGCCATGGCGCCCTGCTCGCTTGCATACTCCAAAAAATTGACGTCGCGATCTGCTATATCAGCCAGCGTAAATAAACGCTGCTCGTCTTGTGTAGGCAGAGGGACAGCCTCTTTGATACGCAAATGACCTATCGGTGCGATAGTTGCACGCCTAAGCAGCTCATAATCCTGCTCTGCCTTTGATAGCCGCGTCAAATCTAAACGCTGCATCCAATATCTGCGACTAGCACCAGCTGGTATCATGTCATCTAAGACAGGTAACCAACCCTCTGTTATTGTCGTACCAAATAGTTCTACAGGATAATTGATAGATACGGCAAAGTGATTATCAGCTAAAAAATGCTCATAGCTATAATTATCACTGCCTTTATTATCTTGAGACAGACTTGTCGTCTCATCACTATATATAAGCTCTATCAATTCTTTGTCATCATTAAATATTAGCTTAGCAATGTCTTGCCAGCTATCATCAAGAAAGGCTTGTATGGTTAGTGATAAATTAGTCATATCAACTCAGATTTATGATAAATATATTACTCATTATATATAATTTCTTGATTATGAGTAATATATTTATCATATTATACTAGTTTACAAATTTATGAGCGTTATATTACTCATAAAAACGGACTATTTTTTACCTTATTCATCCTCTTCTAACCTATCGAATCAAGCTGTACTTCCACTACACGCAGCGCCATTGATTTCCAGTCCAAGTCCAAACCATCAGTAAATACCACATGATGACTGATACTGACATACCCGTGCACAATTGCCCATATGTCTAGAGCGATTTGCTGACGCTCTATCATACTCGTATCTTCGGATAAGTAAGATCCTGCGACTCGTACCAATTTTGCAAACGCGCTGTCCCGTGCAGCAATGGCTTCCTCTGATGGCTGATAGCCTGCATCAGACTCTCCAAAAATTAGCCGATAATGCGCTTCATATTTTTCAGCCACGTTGAGATATCCCAGGCATGACTCTAGTACCTGCGCTTTGCTGGCTCTGCCATCATCAGGTATGACATCCATGGCTTCACGTACCAGATGAAACCCCTCGATATACAATGCATCTAATATACCTTGCTTACCTTGGAAATGACTGTATATACCGATGGTCGATAGTCCTGCACGCTTAGAGATAGCACGTACACTCAAAGCACTCCCGCCACCCTCCAAAAACAGTTGGGAGGCTGCATTTAGGATTTTAGTTCTAGCGTCCATTAGATTCTCACTATGTCTTGACAATTATAACAGTGTTATATACAAACAGTTGTTATTAAATATCACGGATGAACCATTACCTTAGGAGCAAGGATGCGATGAGTATTCAACAACTAGAAACAGACTACCTAATTATAGGCAGTGGTGCAGTCGGCATGGCTTTTGCTGACGTACTGCTAGCAGAGACAGATGCCAATATCATTATCGTTGATAAGCATCATAAGCCAGGCGGTCATTGGAATGATGCCTATTCATTTGTCACACTGCATCAGCCATCATCATTCTATGGCGTCAGTTCGCGCGAGCTATGCGGCGGTACCCTTGACAATATAGGCTTAAATAAAGGATTGTCTGAGCTAGCGACAGGCGCTGAGATCATGTCTTACTACGATAAAGTCATGCGGCATACCTTTTTACCCAGCGGGCGTGTCCAGTACTTCCCGATGTGTGAGTATCAAGGAGATGGTCACTTTACATCATTGCTGTCAGGCACTACGCACAAGGTCAAAGTCAATAAAAAGGTCATCGATGGTACTTATTTCAAAACCTCCGTGCCAGCAACCCACACGCCAAGCTTTGACATTGCTGATGGCGTCAAATTTGGTCCATTGAATGACTTACCAAACCTCACTGAACCATGCGATGGTTATGTGGTCGTTGGCGGCGGTAAAACAGGTATTGATGCAGTTTTGTGGCTATTAGAAAACCAAATTGACCCTGATCAGATCACGTGGATTATGCCTAGGGATGCTTGGTTGATTGATCGCAAAAACACTCAACCATCACGCGACTTCTTTGTGCATACTATTGGGGCACAGGCGACTCAAGCAGAGGCAATTGCTGAAGCTAAAAGTATCAGCGATTTGTTTGATCGTTTAGAGCAAGGTGGCGTGTTGATGCGCATCGATCCAAATGTACGACCGAAAATGTTCCATGGTGCCACCGTGAGTAGTGAAGAGATAAAACAGCTACGCCGAGTCAAAAACATCATACGTAAGGGCCGCATCACTCGCATAGATAAAGACACTATTTATTTTGCTGATACGCATATCCCAACGACGACCAACACTATGCATATTGATTGCTCTGCCCGTGCGGTACCAGTAACAGAGACCTATACCGTATTTCAGGATAACACCGTCATCGTACAAAATATGCGTACTTACCAGCCTGTATTTAGTGCCGCATTTATCGCGCACATTGAAGCCAGTTATGATGATGACGCCATCAAAAATAATCTATGCCGCGTGGTACCACTACCCAATCATGACACGGACTGGTTGGTAGGTATCGTGGCACAAATGCAAAACCAGATGCGCTGGTCACAAGAGCCTGCACTACGTGAATGGTTGGTGAACAATCGCTTGGACGGTTTTACCAAGTTGGTACAGCCCTGTGAGAGTAGAACGCCTGAAGAGCTGGCTATCTTGCAGCGTCTAAAAAAAGCGATGCCACAAGCCGCCGCCAATATGCCTAAACTGATGGGTGAAGTCGTGCAAATCAATGCAGAGCGTCAAACTAATGCTACCCACGCCTAAACAGATAGTTACCAAGGAGATAGACATGCGAGAATTTCAGACCAATAAATCAGATTTTTCCAAAGCACGTTTACAGGAAACACCAGCTTGTATCCTCAATGAGGGTGAAGTACGTGTCAAAGTCGATCGCTTTGCCTTTACAGCTAATAATATTACTTACGCTGTCATGGGTAATCAGCTGCGATATTGGCAATTTTTTCCGCCGAATGGTGACGAGCCTGAGAAATGGGGAGTCATTCCCGTATGGGGGTTTGGTGATGTAGTGGAGTCTAGTAGCGACGCCCTACCTGTTGGTGAACGTCTATTCGGTTATTTCCCGCCAGCAAACGAGCTGATCATCACGCCCAAACGCGTCACGCAAACCAATCTGATGGATGGTAGCGCCCACCGTTCCGAGCTACCACCTGGTTATAACCTGTATCAGCGCGTCAATCATGAGCGGGGTTATGTTCGCGCCAACGACAACCAGCGGATGCTGCTATTTGTACTGCATCTCACCTCATTTTGCTTATATGATTTACTAAAGAGTAATGATTGGTTTGATGCAGAGCAGATCGTTATCATCAGTGCCTCGAGCAAGACCAGTATAGGTTTGGCATACGGTCTGGCCGAGGATACAGATGCCCTGCATGTCGTCGGTCTTACCTCGGACCGCCATACAGACTTCGTTGATTCGATTGATACTTATGACAGTGTATTGAGCTATGACGCTCTTGAGCGAATTGATGCAACCAAACCTACTGTTATTGTAGATATGTCAGCCAATACCGATGTCCTGAGTAGGCTACATAAGCACTTAGGCGACAACATGCGTTACACCAGTAATGTCGGTCTTACCCATTGGGATGAGCCGAGACATTCTGAGGGCATCATTCAAGCGCGTAGTCAGCAGTTCTTTGCACCCAGTCATGTGCAGCAGCGTATGAAAGAATGGGGCCCTGAAGCGTTCAATGAGCGCTCTATGCGCTACATTATGATGAGCATGGCAAAGACCAGTTCATGGCTGAACATTCAAGAGCTTGACGGAGTAGATGGTTTATTGAGTGCTTATCAAGATATCTGTGATGGCAGGATAGATGCTGATAAAGGCTTGGTAGTGGTCATGAAGGATGAAGATTGATATAAGTCAAAGTGACTGTTTATTCGTTACTAATAACTAATTAGCTGCTAATAACATTATATAAAAAAGCAGAGAGCCAGTTGCTGCGCTCGCTGCTTTTTTGTGTCAGGTCTTTATTGGGAAGTCTCAAGTTAAGTTTTTAGAGACTATAACTTCAAGACCTAAGCTGAACAAGCTCAAGGCGCCAAACCTTCCTCTTGTAAGTAATCATGCAGTCCTTCTGCAAACTGACGATATCCTATAGCATTGGCATGGATTCTATCGGATTTTAGTGTGTCATCAGATAGTACCGCTGACCAGCCGCCTGAGTATAGCGGTATGTCCTTCTCATCAGCCACCTCTTCATACAACGGATTGTCACTTACTTTACCGAATAATGCACTGGCACTTAGGTATGGTTCAGCAATCAGGACGACATCAATATTTGCAGAGTGTAAGGTATCAACCGTTCGCTCAATATTAGCACGCGTCGTATCAGGCTTAATACGCTGCAATACATCGTTACCGCCCACCCCAAGCAGTACCAAATCAGGGGACTGTTTGGTGATATCTTCTACTCGAGCCAGCACATCGGCAGAGGTATCACCGTTGACACCTGCATTCACCACTTTCCACTGGCTCAAGTCAGCAAGCACGCTAGGGTAAGCTGTCTCTGTACTAGCGCCATAGCCATAAGTGAGTCCCCAAGCGCTATCACCGTACTACCAGCGGGCAATACCTGGTGCTGTGATTCACTACTGCACCCAGTCAATCCGATACCAAATGAGAGTCCTATACTCGCCAGCAGCGAAAACTGTCCCCGTAGCTTCATGCCTGCTCCTGTTTCTATACCAATTAAATTTATCATCATCAAGCTGTTATTTTCTAAAACCTATTATTTAACTCTTGTTGTATGTTACTCAGTAACCGTTGTATAGTTCATACAGGAGATAGACTGCCTGTTGGGCGAAATACAAGTGCTACCTAGCTTAGCACAGACAGCGTAGTCGTCATAAAGTATAACTTTACCAAGGATACGTGAGGTACTTATGAACAAAAAATCATCTCAATCCCAGTCTCAGAGTCAATCTCAAGAAGACTCTTCAAAAGATCAAACCAAAGAACAAAGTCAGACGCAAAACTCGAATAAAGCCAAAGCCACCTCTGACGCCAGTATAAAAAACAAAGACAAGGATAACGTTTCGGAGCAAGCGCAAAACCAATCACAACATCAGTCAGCAGACACCACCCCCTCACAAGCACCCAGCTTTGATGAACTCCAAATAAGCGAAGGTCAGTATCGTCCAGTGGCACAGGCCGTTGGTGATTGGCTTGATAACATCAATATGGATGCCCTCAATTATCTAAACGAGCAAGCAGAAAACATCTTTTACCGCAAAGGGGTTACCTTCACGGTCTATAGCGATGCCAAAAATATTGAGCGTATGATTCCGTTTGATATTATTCCGCGTATTATTGCCGCGAGTGAGTGGAAACAAATAGAGGCTGGCTGCAAGCAACGTATTACCGCTCTGAATGCTTTTTTGCATGATATTTACCATGACCAAGCCATTATGAAAGCCGATATCGTACCTGCCAGCTATGTGTATGCCAGTGGCTGCTATGAGCCATGGATGATGGGTATTGAACTCGACAAACCGATCTACTCACATATCAGTGGTATCGATTTGATTCGAGACGAGTCGGGTAAGTTTTGTGTTCTAGAGGACAATTTGCGTACACCATCAGGTGTCTCATATATGCTTGAAAGCCGTAACATATCAGAGACACTACTGTCCGACATGTTCGCTGATACTCCTATTATGGGTATTAGCGACTACCCTAGCCGTCTTAAAGCCTGTCTTGCCAGCTCAACCTCCAAATATGATCCACAAGTCGTCATTTTGACCCCAGGACGCTTCAACAGTGCCTATTATGAGCACGCCTTTTTAGCGCATGAGATGAATGTACCACTCGTACATGGCTATGACTTGGTCGTTGAGGACAGCAAAGTCTATATGCAGGGTATTCGCGGTAAGGTACAGGTCGATGTGATCTATCGCCGCATTGATGATCCCTATATTGACCCGCTCGCCTTTCAGTCTGACTCTATCTTGGGTGTGTCAGGATTGATGAGTGCGTACCGTGCTGGCAACGTGGTTATCGTAAATGCACCAGGTACAGGCGTGGCAGACGATAAGAGCCTTTATCCATTTGTGCCAGATATGATCAAGTTTTATTTGAATGAAGAGCCTATCTTACCCAATATCGAAACCTACCAATGCCGTAAACCTGATGATCTTAAGTACGTGCTTGATAACCTAGACAAACTGGTGGTAAAAGAAACGCAAGGCTCAGGCGGCTACGGGATGCTTATTGGCCCAACCTCAACCAAAAAAGAAATCGAAGATTATCGCGTACGCTTGCTTGAAAACCCAGCCGGCTTCATTGCCCAGCCAACCATCTCGCTCTCTACCAACCCTACGGCTGTAAGCGACGGTATCGCGCCGCGACATATCGACTTGCGTCCCTTTATTCTCAGTCACGGTGATGGCACGGTAGATATTGTGCCCGGCGGATTGACCCGCGTGGCCATGGTTGAGGGTTCTTTAGTCGTCAATTCATCACAAGGTGGCGGTATCAAAGACACTTGGGTCGTTGATGACAGTCATTCAGAGACTCAGCTATCTGGCAAGTGTACGTCTTTATCATCACCAGTCGATGCCAATGCGTCAAGCAACGTTTCAGGGCATGCAAACTACTATGATCGCGTACAACCCTTAGAGGCAGGTTATGAGAGTTTAGACGATGCACCTATGATACTGCTACTCTCTACCGCCAGTCATTTAATATGGCTAGGTCGATACAGCGAACGCCTTTATCACTATGACGACGTCATGAAACAACTCATCAAGGGCGATCTAAAAAAATCACAGGTCAAACATCTGATCAGTCACTTAGGGTTTAATGCCGATAGTGAAGAGTCACTTAGAGCCATGAAAACACAAATGGTGTCTGATCTGGAACAAAACATCATTCCCAATATCGTGCAGTCGATTGAAGACAATGTACAAGAAGCCAAGGGTGTCATTGGCAAAGATACGGCTGAACTCTATAACTTGATCAAACGTCTATCAAGTGCTGGTACTTATCGCGCCGCGACCCTGCAGCTACATGCGTGTAATGCGGCGATGAAACAAGAGAATCCGACAGTGACTTGTTTTTGGCAATTAGGGCGTCACTTCGAGCAGCTTGAGCGAGCCGTCTTGTTGCAGGAGGACTCAATAGAGATCAGTCTTGACTTTAAGTACTGGATTAATCAATTACCAGAGAACACACGCTGGCGTGAGCTTATCCGCTTGACCAACCAGATGATTCGATCAAAGAAGTTTAGCGACTTTGAGCTGATCAGCAAAGAGTTCAACCTCATACTGCGTCAGGGTGTTTAGAGGGTGCATAGAAGGTGTATAGCCAATAACTAAGAGTAATTGCTTATTGAGACATACGAAATAAACAAAAAATAGAAAGATGCTATAAGGAAAATGCCATGAAACTTCAAATCAGTCATCAAACCAACTATTATTACGATGAGCTGGCGCAGCGTAGTGTACAGTATATACGCATGACCCCTATGCAAATGCCGCACCAAACCATCCATAAATGGAATGTCATGCTGCCTAAAGTGGCAACCAGCCAAAAGGACGGCTTTGGTAATGACTGGCTCACGCTCAGTCGTAACGAGGCACATAACAACTTACAGATGCAAGCGTCTGGTGTCGTTGAGATCAACACCGAAACCGAACGCTTGGAGGACATGGATCATGTCCCCTACCTGCTATTTACGGTACAAACCCCGCTGACTAAATGCTCACAAGCAATGCGCGAATTTGCAGCGCCGTATCTAAAAACGCCTACCCATGACAGCCTAAAGTCTATGGCAAATGCACTAATCATGAAAATGCCTTTTGTCAAAGATGTCACGCATGTGGGCACAACTGCTGCAGAGTCTTTTGCGATTGGTGCAGGTGTGTGTCAAGATCATACGCATGTATTTTTGAGTGTCCTGCGAGATCAACAGATTCCAGCGCGCTATGTGTCCGGTTATCTGTATGACCATACCGAAAACCATATGGCGAGTCACGCGTGGGCTGAGGTGTGGCTGGATGGTTACTGGTATACTTTTGATATCTCAAATCAGGCATTTACGCCGAACTCACACGTTTATGTGGCTATTGGACGAGATTATCTAGACACGGCACCTGTGCGCGGCGTACGAATGGGCGGCGGCTACGAAAATCTTTACAGTCTTGTACTGGTCACAAAGCTATCATAGCGTTTGCTATTTTTATTACGTTTATTTATTGAGGATACCTTATGACCTATTGTGCTGCCATTCGTCTAAAAGACGGTATGGTTTTTGCCAGTGACACGCGCACTAATGCTGGTGTTGATCACATATCGACATTTAGAAAACTGTATCAATACGGAATTGAAGGCGAGCGCTTCATGGTGCTGCAAACTGCTGGTAGCTTAGCGACATCGCAAGCGGTATTCAACAAACTACAAAACGACATTGATCAGCGTCTTGAGAGTAATCTTAATACGGTCGCCACTTTGTTTGATGCTGCGCAAATGGTTGGTGAATGTATGCGTGAAAAAATGAACTATGCCAAATCAGTCGCCAATTCTAGTCGCGATGGTGCTTTTACCAGCTCATTTATGCTTGGTGGTCAAATCAAAGGTCAGCCCCCTGAGCTATACCTGATTTATCCTGAAGGCAATTGCATCAAAGCCACAGAAGACACGCCGTTTTTTCAGTTGGGTGAAAGCAAGTATGGTAAACCTATTTTGGATCGTTCTGTCAGCTACGACACGGATGTGAGACATGCAGCGCGCGCCTTGATGCTCTCATTCGACTCAACCATCCAATCAAACTTGTCAGTAGGTATGCCTATAGATTTTGTGCTTTATGACAATGACAGTTTAACCTTACCAGTAGGCCGCCGTATCGATGAGAATGATGAATACTTTAATACGATTCGTCATCAATGGTCAGAGGCGCTACGTCGCACTTTGGTTGAACTGCCTAAATGTCCTGATGGTTATTGGGGGTAGTGTTTTCTACTAGGGCGTGCCCTTAAACCCAATTTAAAGACCAGTCGTCATATCCATAAAATCACACCATCAAAAACGGTGCGGTACGACTGTCTTTTGATTGGGCTACCGCTTCTGGTGTCCCTTGAGCGACAATCAGCCCGCCTGCATCGCCAGCCCCTGGCCCAATATCAATCATCCAGTCGCTATTGCTAGCCACCTGCATATCATGCTCAACCATGATGACTGTGTTGCCTGCATCGACGAGACCATTTAACTGAGCCATCAGCATAGACACATCAGCAGGATGTAGTCCTGTGGTTGGCTCATCTAGTATATAAAGGGTATCACCTCGCTGGGTGCGTTGCAGCTCGGTAGCAAGCTTAATTCGCTGGGCTTCACCGCCTGATAGCTCGGTAGCTGGCTGACCTAAACGCAAATACCCAAGACCCACTTGGAGCAACGCATCTAATGCACGCAATATGGGCGCTTCATCAGCAAAAAACTCATGAGCCGCCTCAACGGTTAGATTCAGCACCTCAGCGATGTTTTTGTCTCGATACGTGACAGCAAGCGTCTCGTCATCATAGCGCTGTCCATGACAGACTTGGCAAGGCGCATAGACGCTTGGTAGAAATAATAGCTCCACACTAACAAACCCTAAACCTTCACAGTTTGGGCAGCGTCCTTTGGTCGTATTAAACGAAAACCTGCCAGCATCATAGCCGCATGCTTTTGCTTGCTCGGTTGCGGCAAATAACTTGCGTACGTTATCGAACAGCCCTGTATAGGTTGCTAGGTTCGAGCGCGGCGTCCGTCCGATCGCTTTTTGATTGATGTTGATAAGACGGCGTATATGCTCCATGCCAGCAACAATCTCTCCGCCGGTTACCGACTCAAGCTCTTGTTCAAGCAAATCGGCCTCACCTACTGGCGCCTCTGCAATCGTTTTTTGTCCCAGTGCTTCGTTGATGAGATCAACTAGGGCTTGGCTGACGAGGCTTGATTTTCCCGATCCTGATACCCCTGTGACGCTCGTCATCACCCCAAGCGGAAACTCAACGTCTAGACCTGCTATGTTGTTCCGCTCGATATTTGCAAGTTTGAGCCATACTGAAGGTTGCCTTGTATTAGATTTTGACTGAGCATTAGATGTTTTATCGGCAAAGAGGTATCGACCCGTATGCGACTGCGTGACGTCACGCAGCCCCTCTACCGGACCACTATAAACAATCTCGCCGCCACGCGTACCCGCCTTTGGCCCAACATCAACCACCCAATCAGCATGTCTGATGACACTGACATCATGCTCAACGACAAACACAGAGTTGCCAGACGCAATCAGCTCATCTAACGCGCCAAGTAGTGCTTGTGTGTCGGCAGGATGTAGACCAGCAGAAGGTTCATCAAGCACATAAACCACCCCGAACAGCTGCGAGCGAATTTGAGTGGCTAACCGCAGGCGCTGTAGCTCACCAGGAGAGAGTGTCGGAGTGGTACGTTCAAGCGAGAGATAACCCAAGCCAAGCCTTGTCAACGCCTCAACACGAGAGAGGATATCGCTGGCAATACGCTGAGCGACAATTGCCTTTTCGCGGTTTGGGGTGTTATCAGCGATTTTGGTACGTGCAGTTTTCTCTAGTTTTTTTGCCATATCTGTAAGTGTAAGCTGTGAGAGCTCACCGATATCGAGACCTGCAAATTTTACTGCTAACGATTCTTTTTTTAGCTTTTTGCCGTGGCACTCTGGGCACTCAGATATCTGCATAAACTGCGAGACACGTTTTTTGGTACGCGGGCTTTGGGTAGTGGCAAAGGAGTGTAATATAAAATTTTTGGCACTGGTGAACGTACCCATGTAGTTTGGCTTTTCGCCCTTTTCAATCGCTTCACGTGTTTGCTTGATATTGTATTCAGGATAGACAGGCACTGTTGGCGTCTCGTCCGTGAACAAAATCCAATCACGCGTTTTCTTCGGTAATGTATGCCATGGTTTATCAATGTCATAGCCTAGTGTGGTCAATATACGGCTAAGATTTTGCCCTTGCCATGCTGGTGGCCACGCCGCAATCGCACGTTCACGTATAGTCTTGGTGTTGTCTGGAACCAATAATTCTTCGGTAACTTCAAACACACGGCCAATCCCCGAGCAGGTCGGACAAGCACCATCTGGTGTATTGGGCGAGAAAGCATCGGCATATAGTATTTCTTGCTCTGCTGGATAATCCCCTGCACGCGAGTACAGCATACGCAAACCATTCGATATCGTCGTCACACTACCCACAGAAGATCGTACCGAAGGTGTCCCTCGCTGCTGCTGCAACGCGACTGCTGGCGGCAACCCTTCTATAGCATCAACATCTGGCTCATCAACCTGATCAATCAGTCGTCTGGCATAAGGCGACACCGAATCAAGATAGCGACGTTGTGATTCGGCAAACAATGTACCAAATGCCAATGATGATTTTCCTGAGCCTGATATACCAGTAAAGACCACCAGTGCATTGCGCGGTAAGTCAATATCAATATTTTTTAGATTATGAACGCGCGCACCTCTAACCTGAATATTTTCTTGGTCGGGGTTGTATAGAGCATTTTTTACTGTGCTGGTCTTATTGACCGTCTTTTCTATATTTTTTGGGTTCGCCATAGCGTTATTATTCCTATCAAGTCGTTATTTATTTTTAACGTGCTTAGCTGTCTGTATTCTTAGTTATCTGTATTTGATTAGCAGAAATACTAACACGTACCTATGCAAAACCATGGCTGGGCTTACGTATCAATAGCATAGATAGACAAAACAATAACTCAAACCTTCAAGCGTTTAATAATAAAAAACCCGCATTGATGCGGGTTTTATTTAGTACTAAAGTTAGGATAACAGTGACTTGTAGGTTAAGACACCACCAACCGCATCGATTGTGAGCTTACTTGGCGTCTTTTTCAAATTCTGTGAAATCTGATTTGCGAATTTTTGCATGAACACCTTTGGTTTTATCAACCACTTGCGACACTTCAAAGTCGGTTGCAGCACTCAAATAAGCATAAGCTATTGACTCATCAATACCATATTCTTGATTCAAAAAACGAATAGCTTCACGAGTAGACTTTTTCATTGCCTCATCTAAATCTGCATCTAAGCCAGGGGTGATCCAAAATTCAGCATTTTCTGCCAATGGTTGCTCAATTTTTTTGCCAGGTACAGGATCCTTTCCAGCTTTCAACAATGTAAATTTAAATGTTGCACGTGCTGATGCTTCTAATGCTGTCAGTGCTACCTCACCATCACCTTGTGCAAAATGGCTATCACCCGTATAAAACAAAGCACCATTTACTTGAACTGGGTAGTAAACAGTAGCGCCAGCACCCAATTCATTAATATCTACATTACCACCGTAAAACGAAGGAGGTACTGAATGTACCTTTTCTGAGGTGTTAGCTGCAACACCCATCAAGCCCATAAACGGACTAAGCGGAAAACGAATAGATGAACCAGAAGCAGTCTTTAAGACACCTTCATAGTCACCTGAGGCACTTTTTTCTATGGGTGTGAATACCGAAACATTACCATAGCGTTCAGGGTTAGCTGCAGAGGCACCTGCTTGGGGTATCTTTTTAGGAAACTCTCCAGGTAAAGCACCCTTACCATGACGATTGGAAATAACACCGTAAGGAACACGCGGCTCTACCTTTAACACCTCGACCTTTAATACATCACCAGGTTTTGCGCCCTTTATTTCGATAGGGCCTGTCACAATATGAGGTCCATCTTTGTCGAAATCGTGATCCAATGTAGATTTAGTGATAGCTTTTGCTTCATCTAGAATAAATGCTGCGTTGACTCCTTTTGAGGTGAAAAATTTTTCAGCGTCACGCCCTTGATCTTCAAGTAATCCTTCATGTGACACCGTATCAAATGTGACAGTACTACCAGACGCCACAGATAATACTGGCTTGGCGTCTTTATTTGGCAAATAACCCCACGTAATGGTATCTAAAGTCGATGGTACATAATAGTTGCCCTTATAGTCGCCTTCTGTTAACTGAACAGGTTTGTTAGACATTTGCTTAAGCATAATAAAGCTGTCTGCGTAGGATGCTGAAGCACCAAATACGCTAAGGGCAACCAAAGAAAGCGCTGTATTTTTAAACATAAAAGATACCCTTAATAGTGATAGATTATAAATGCATCTATAACTCGGCAAGTTTTATGCCATACCCTAACAGCCATTTTAGCTAAGAAACGCACTACTTTATTGCATCAACTTGACTTAATGTAGTGCATTGCTGAATGAAAAGAACTCTTTTAGAGCATTCAGGAATTTTAAGTACACCTTAATATATTAAGACACGACCAACCGCATCAACTGGGTACTGATATAACCGCCAAACGTCCCGACAGCATAACCCAAAATACCCAAGAATACACCAACGGGCGCCAGCGACGGATGAAAAGCTGTTGCAACAATAGGCGCTGACGATGCGCCGCCAGTATTGGCATTGGAACCAACCGCTAAGAAGAAAAACGGTGCGCGAATGAGTCTAGCCACAGCAAAGACAATCACGACATGGATGCTCATCCACAATAAGCCGATGAGTAGTAAACGCCACTGAGAGACGATGCCAGCCAGATTGATTTGCATACCGATCGCAGCGATCAGCACAAAAATGAATACCGTCCCTACTTTGGATGCGCCTATATGGTCAAGGCGACGAATTTTGGTGAACGAAAATACCACTCCTATCAAAGTAATAATGACCACCATCCAAAAAAATGAACTGGCAAAGCTGTATTGTACTGCCCATTTGTATGGCGAAAAGAAGGCAGCAATTTGTTCGCCAACAAAGTGCGCGACTCCTACCATGGCAAAACATAAGCCGAACATCACCATCAAATCGTTGATAGTCGCTGGGCGGGCATGATCGCGCTCATAGCTCTCGACAGCTTTAATGACTTTATCGATACTACTGGTATCTGCCCTTAAGAATCGATCAATCTTGGCACTATGCTTTGCCATCACTAAAATAGCGAGTAGCCACAATGAGGCGTTGGTAGCATCGACCAAAATCATCATACCAAACAAATCATCACTGACCTCAAACAGCTCCTTCATGGCCGCTTGGTTAGCTGCGCCGCCTATCCAACTGCCAGCCACTGCAGAAAACCCACGCCATAGCGTATCATCAGTGAACATAGCAGGTGATACCCATTTTGCAATCCCTAAGCTGATAGGTCCACTGATAACAATAGCGACACTGGCGGCAAAGAACATGGCAATGGCCTTCCAGCCTAAGCCCAATATTTTGGGTACATCCATAGATAGCGTCATCAGTAACAAGCTGGCTGGCAACAGATAGGTGGCGGTAAACCCATAAATTTGCGCGCCAACCCCGTCAGCGAATACCCCTAAGCTGTTTAGGGTTGCTGGGATAAAGCAGCAGAGCACAATACCAGGCAATACCGCATAAAACCGACGCCAAAACTTACCTGGCAAGCCCTGAGTATAAAAAACCAGACCAATAATGGCCATGATAATACCAAAGGCCAATGGCAAGTTATCGATTGCTAGATTTGAGGTGGCAGGCATCAACGTGCTCCAAGACAGACAACAGACAAAAGTAAATCAGTATAGACAAGGCAAAAAACTCGCGCAAGCAGGCGTCAATGATTAATTTGCCGAATATGCTTTGATTGAAATAGCAAAACCACAGTAGCCAAAACACTCACTAAGTACCTAAAAGTATGGCAAGACCACATAAAAAAACAGACACGCACAAAAAAGCCAGATAACAAGTATCTGGCCTTTTATTACTATATATAAGCGATCAATGATATCAATCGCTCAATATAACAGTACTACGAGTTGTTACCACGGTTGCCGCCGTTAGAGCGACCTTGGCCACGGCTGTCAGAACGACCCGCTGGACGACCTTGGCTACCGCTTGGACGACCGCGACCTGTTGCAGCGCGCTCACCACGTGGAACACCATTGCTATCGCCACGGCTAGGACCACCAGTACGCTTGCCTTGATACGGCTTGCCGCCTGAACGCTCATTTGGCTTGCCAGATGAGTCACGTGGCTTACCTTGATAACCGCTGTCGTTACTAGCACGTTGGCCAGTTGAGGCACTATCGCTTGAACGACCACGACCACCGCCACTAGATTTGCCAGCATAGCCACCGCTTGAACGACCACGGCCTTGACCACCGCCGTTAGAGCGACCACGACCACGGCCACGACCTTTACCTTTGTTTTCGCTAGGTACGTACGTTTTCTTAGGCTCCATACCTTCGATAACACATACTTCCATCTTGCGATCTAAGTAACGGTTGATGGCATTTAGCTGTGGACGATCATCCATGCTACATAGGCTGATTGCGACACCAGTACGGCCAGCACGACCACAACGACCAATACGGTGGACGTAGTCTTCTGTTTGACGTGGTAAGTCATAGTTGATGACATGTGAGATGGCTGGTACGTCTAGGCCACGAGCAGCAACATCAGTCGCTACTAGAATTTTGCATTTACCATTACGCAAGTCTTGAACAATACGGTTACGCTTGCTTTGTGGCAAGTCACCATGTAGGAAGCTTGCTTTGTGACCTGCTTCTTGTAGCTGTTTTGCCAATTTTTCAGTACTGCGTTTGGTCGCAGCAAAGATAATGATTTGGTCCATATCTTTGTGGCAAACAATCTTATCAAGCAATTTGTTCTTATGTTCAAAATCATCACAGTAGTACACTTTTTCTTCGATGTGTGCAGATTCTACTTTGATAGAAACACGCTCAGGGTTCTTAGTAAAGCTCGCTGCGATTTTACCTACTGGGCCATCCCAAGTCGCTGAACACATAATGGTTTGACGATCTGTTGGCGCTGCACGAAGGATATCACTGATATCATCAGCAAAACCCATGTCTAGCATGCGATCCGCTTCATCAAGTACCAGTACTTCTAGGTTTGATAGATCAACACGGCCTGCATTGATATGGTCAAGCAAACGACCAGGGGTTGCAACGATGACTTGAACGCCTTTTCTCAAAGCAGTGATCTGACCGTTGTATGGTGCGCCGCCAACTAGTGGCACACAGAACAAACCGCGCATGTCTTTAGAGTACGTACGTACGCTGTCGTGTACCTGCTGAGCAAGCTCACGCGTTGGCGTTAAGATAAGTGCTTTAGTCAGCTTGTCAAAGCTCGTAGCACGGCTCAAGCGATCGAGTACAGGAATAACGAATGCGGCTGTTTTACCACTACCTGTTTGCGCTGATAATAGAAGGTCACGACCTGCTAGTGCAAAAGGAATGGCTTGTTCTTGAATAGGGGTTGGGTTGGTATAGCCACTGCGATCAAGCGCAGTAAGAATTGGCTTAGCAATGCCAAGATCAGTAAAGGTGACTTTGTTTTCTTCAGTGGCGTCAGTAGCAGCCGCTTCAGTATTTGTAGTAGTGTTTGGCGTGTCAGTGCTTTCGATGATACCGTTTTCAGCGGCAATGGTAGATAAGATGTCAGTCATAAGAATCCTTGGTAAGTATAAGCTGCTGTAAATTCAGCAAACTTGATGCATACCACTGATAACCGTTCACCACGCTGCTCTTATTAACTGACTACCGAGCAATATAAAATCGTCGATAATCAGAAACCAAGCCAATAGAGCTTAGCGTCTTTATAATAAATGCGTTCGTGCTGTCTGACGTATTTTGGTGGTAGTGCCGAGTGTCTTATCCTTGCTTGATATACGCTCATTATCGATGCTTTGTCCAAAGCAGATAAAGGCAAACAGCAACCAATCTAGACCCTATTTATGGGGCAGTAGATAAGATATGAGTCAAAAATAACGGATATTGTTATAAAAAGGTTATTTAAGTACACAAAATCATCGGCAACAATTACTTATGGTCATCCTAGACCCAAAATCGCAGGCGATGTTATCAATCTCATAATTCACGATAGCCTGAACTAACGTGGCGACGCAGTATAGCACAATAAAAAATTATATGTACCTATTTCTTCAGATACTGAGTAAATAGGCTTTATATCATCAAGATTGAGACTATTAAATAGTTGATCTCATACGATATATGACTATCTGACGACTTTGACATCAGTGACATAGGTCGGTAGCTGCCAAGCACCGCCCGCGTCGATAAGTCGGCAAAGTCCAGTGGTACTCTCGTGGCTTTTCTCAAACGCGCGTCCTGTCCATACCCAGTCAACTTTGCTCATACAGTCGCCGATACCGCGTCCTTTTTGTACTGAGCTCAGCTTACCTTTGTCATAGCTTGTAGCGCTGGTCGTCACCAATGTCGGCTTATATGGTTTGCTATCATTGAGGACCCATGCACCGCCACCTGCGTTATAAGCGGCTGTCCAGCAATCATGCTGTGCCAGCAATTGTGAACCATTCAAACGACTGACACGCCAAGGAGACTTGTCCGATAGATTTGGGCAGTCGCCATCTGCATCCTTCATCGTGCCCCTCATTAGTGACGCTAATTGAGAAGACTTCATGACAAATTTTTTGTCATTACTCGAATCAGCTTTACCACTTGGCTCTACAAAACGTAATACTGGTACCGCTCTAGGGGGTAGTACGCTGCTATTCGACTTCGCTGTGCCATCACTAGTGATAAAAGCGCTTGGCGTGCCTACTCGTCCTTGGACATCATCAGCTTTTAGCATGACCGCACTAGCGCCTTTGTCTGAAAGCTCCCAGCGTGAGTTACGCAGCGTCAATGTGATCTTACTCGATCTCTGCAGTGCATTGATGAGCGCTGTCACCTGTGCTTGAGTGAGCTCAGCGTTACCTGCCGCTGTAGAGTATGGCTTGGTTTCGCCGTAGTTTCTATCGTTAATAGATAGAGATATTCGATGACGGTTACCCAACTGCATTAAAGCTTTAGAAGAGCTATCTCTTGCGCCGCCAAGTTTCACCTTACCATCCACGCCAGCATTTGCCCCTGCACGGCGTGTCAACAGTATAGACACAGGGAACTCGCTATTATTTTCTGCTTGATACCCTGCCAGCCGGCAAGTGAGAGTATTGTCACAGACCACTTGCCAGTCTTGACTGGTAAATTCAGTATGTGCATGTGACACACTCGCTGTACCCAACAAGGCAGTCGCGATAGCGGCTATCATAGGTAAACGTATTTTGTTTTTTGGGCAAGACATAGGAGTGTTTCTTATTATTTTAGCGTTAGACTCCAAATGCCCGTCACTATCCACGTTATGAGCATCATAATTTCGTCCCTTTACATTCATGCGGTGATCAAACCCATTGTCAGCACTCAAGCCATTGATGCTCAAGTGATCAGAACAGCTCAGCAGTGATCCCGTGTTCGTATTGTTATAGTCCTTCATAGTTATTACCCATCAATCGAATAAGTATAAACACCTGTCTATCGCGACAGTAAACCGCTATCTTAACGTACCGATGTTTCTATCTGTTATTCTAATGTAGCATTATGTAAAAATAAAATAAAGTACATCCCCCTCTTTATATCCGTAAATCAGTATCAAAGTAAAAAAGGCTAATAAGTGAACCACTTATCAGCCTTGCTATGATGCTCAAACAGCCTACAACGTCTAGGTTAGTTGATTGGTTTTAGCTCCAATGCTATCGCACGTTTGACGGCAGGACGCTCAGCAATGGCATGAGCCCAGCGCTGTACATGCTTATAATCTTGTACTTGTAAAAACTCTGCCGCATCGTAGAGCTTACCAAGTACTAACTGTCCATACCATGCCCACACGATCATGTCTGCTATATTGTAGTCAGACTCGTCATTGCCACATAGGTATAGGTTGTCTTTTAGGTGAGTATCCAATACATCAAGCTGACGCTTAGTCTCCATTGTATAGCGGTTAATTGGGTACTCTAATGGCTCTGGTGCATAGGCATAGAAGTGTCCAAAGCCACCACCTAAGAAAGGTGCGCTACCCATTTGCCACATAATCCAAGATAGACAGTCTGCTCGCGCTTTACCTAGTGACAAAGGCAAGAATTTATCAAACTTTTCTGCCAGGTACATCAAAATAGCACCTGACTCAAAAAGTGCGATAGGCTTGCCCGCGGTATCCGCAGAATGGTCAACCAAGGCTGGAATTTTTGAGTTAGGGTTTATCGTCACAAAGCCAGAGCCAAATTGCTCACCTTGAGAGATATCAATTTTATACGCATCGTACTCAGCGCCACTAATACCAGCTTCAGCCAGCTCCTCTAGTAATATATTTACTTTGACACCATTGGGTGTGTTTAGGGAGTATAGTTGTAGCGGCGCATCCCCTATCGGTAGCTCTTTGTCATAGCGTGCTCCAGATGTTGGGCGATTGATGCTAGCAAACTTACCGCCATTATCTTTATCTTGTGTCCAGACTTTAGGTGGCACGTATTTGTCATTTTGCACATTGTCAGTTGTTTCAGTACTCATAAAATATCCTTAGTGATGACTATTCATTATTATTCAGCTTGTATTTGCTCTTATTGTTTGGTGACTGTCTTCTTAGTCACTCGATAATACGACTGGCTGGCAAGACTTTACTATAACGGCAACCTATATTGACATTAAAGTCCTATCTTGTAATCAATGTTGCGATTCCATGCCTGTCATGACGTTAGACGATTAATAGATACCGTATGGAAAATGCTATAGCTCGCCACATAGTCTATTAGCAGGTTCTGTTATCGCCTCCGTTACCTTGAGTCACTTTTATTATCATTCAGGCTTTCTTATACTACTCAGCTTGTATGGCGCACTCTGATCGCAAACCTACGATCTTTCCTACTTCATAATCAGACCCCTAATGGGATTGACATGCTAACGCTTACCCCGACACAAGATAAATATCTACCCTATGTACTGGCGGTAGCGCTGTTTATGCAAATTTTAGACGCCACTATCTTGAATACCTCATTACCGCAAATGGCGCAGGCATTAGGCGAGTCTCCCTTAAAAATGCAATGGGCAGTCATCAGTTACGCGCTGACATTGGCGATTTTTATCCCTATCAGTGGGTTCTTAGCAGATAAATATGGCACCCGCCGTGTGTTCTTATCAGCGATTGTGATCTTCTGTATTGGCTCAGTACTGTGCGCCGCCTCGCCTACCTTAGATTTTTTGATTGGTTCACGGGTGATACAAGGTATTGGTGGTGCGATGATGACGCCCGTGGCACGTCTGATATTGGTGAAGTCATACCCACGCAATAAGCTGCTCACCGTCATGAACTTTGCGGTCATACCAGCATTGGTCGCGCCCTTAGTGGGCCCAGTACTGGGCGGCTATATCGTACAGTATGCCAGCTGGCATTGGATATTTTTGATTAACATACCAATGGGGATAGCTGGATTTATTATGGGCAAAAAACTGGTGCCTGCTTTGTTTGAAGATACCAAGCGCCTGGATTGGACAGGGTTTTTACTGTTTGCCGCTGCCGCTTGTGGGTTTACGCTTGCAGTCGAGTTTGGCTCACATACAGGGCGTGGGTTTTATGGCTTACTGTTTGGCTTGGGGGCAAGTTTATTGATGGGCGCTTATGTCTGGCATGCCAAGCGTCGATCGACTCCTCTGTTTCCTTTAAGTTTATTTGATATTCGCACCTTTCGTATTGGGATTACTGGTAATTTATTTACCCGCCTTGGTATCAGTGCTGTGCCATTTTTGCTACCACTGCTACTACAAGTGGTGTTTGAATATTCACCCTCACAGGCAGGGTGGTTACTCGCCCCCATTGCCGTTGGCGCTATCGGTATCAAGCCTTGGGTTAGTAAAATTATCCAGCGTTTTAGCTATCGCAAGGTGTTGGTATACAACACTTTATTTATGGGCTCTCTCATCATTGTATTGGCGCAGTTTAATGATGCCTCGCAGTGGTTGTGGTTTATACCCATACTAACCATAATGGGCGCTTGTAACTCAATGCAGTTCAGTGCAATGAACACCATTACAATCGGTGATTTGCAAGGAGCGCAGACCAGTAGCGGGAATAGCTTGATGGCGGTCAATCAGCAGTTGGCTATTAGCTTCGGCATTGCTTTTGGGGCAGCGGTATTAAACATCCTGCGTGAGCGCTTGCAAATGGATACGCTAGTTGCCTTTCAAACTACCTATTGGATATTGGGCATTTTGACCATACTATCAGGGTTATACTTTTTGCGCCTAAAACCTGAGGACGGTCGCGGCTTATATTGAATATTAACGATAACGGTTCCAAAAATACACATTGTTAAAGGCTGTTAAAAGACAATGCTGTCAAAAATGACGTCATAGACGACATCATTACTTTTAGAGGCACAGCGTCCACACATAAAAAAGCCAGCGTATCACTGGCTCAAAACCAATAGTACGCTGGCACGTTCATATTATCGCTTATCTATAATAATGATCTAAGGCGCGTCATCGTCGCTGATTTGTGATTGGATATAGCGCTCTGCACCAATACTCTCAATCAGATCTTCTTGTGTCTCTAACCAGTCCTGATATTCTTCGTTACCGTCTTTTAAGGTGACCAGTAGTTGACGAGAGACATAATCAGCCTTTGTCTCGCATAAAGTAATGGCATCAGTAATAATACTAAATTTTTGCTTTTCTAAACGTAGATTGCAATCGATGACCTCTGGCACATCTTCACCAACCAATACTTTACCTAGTTCTTGTAAGTTTGGAAGGCCACCTAATAGTAAAATACGCGCAATCAAATCATCTGACCACTTCATCTCAGCAATAGATTGCTTATAGAGTGAATCGTTAAGCGCCTCTAATCCCCAGTGACGAGCGATACGCGCGTGCAAAAAATACTGATTGATTGCAATCAACGACTGCCCAAGCACTTTGTTTAGTGCGCGAATGACTTCTTTATCCCCTCTCATTACCTCTCTCCCTTTCATATTTATACTAAATGCTATGGTGTTTTATTCGTGTCTATTATGATATCAGACAAGATTAGGAGTCACCTCAGCCATTTGGCTTTGTAGGTAATTTGGCAGACCAATCATATCAATCAAACGCAGCTGTTGCTCTAACCAGTGTGCATGATCCTCTTCCGTATCTTTTAGCTGCTCAACCAACATCTCACGCGTGACATAGTCATGCTCTGCTTCACAAAGTGCAATGCCGTCTTTTAGGTGCTGCTGTACTTGGTACTCTAGATCTAAATCAAGCTGCAACATCTCAGGAACAGTGCTACCGATGTTGATTTTATCAACTGTCATCTTAGGGGTGCCGCTTAGCATCAAAATACGGCGGACAATCGCCTGTGCATGTAGCGTCTCATCATCCATTTCGTGATGGATACGATCATATAGTTTGCCGTAGTGCCATTCAGCGTACATCTCTGAGTGGATGAAATATTGGTCACGAGCGGCAAGCTCACCACCTAGCAAGAAATTCAAATAATCAATAACTTTTTGGCTACCTATCATAATGCGTACTCCTCTATTTATATTTGCACTTTACCCTATATTCACAATTAAACATATAAGGACAGCATGATTGGTAAACTGGTCAGTAAAGAGCAAAGTCAACAAAATATCTTACAATCTTAGACAGATATAGTAGCATACAGGCGCTGTATAGCATGTAATGTTGTGAACTAAGAATAAGATGCTAATTGAGAATTATAATTGTCTACAATTGCTAATCAGGGTACCTGCTACAGGTCTGTAGCAAGTAGGTCGGTGTATCAAAGAGGTTATATGGACGCTTGCAACCTACCCCTTATGTATAATGAAAGAGTAAATTCAATATATTGAATATATATTTTTATGTTGGAAATACAATAGCTTACGCTAAATAATCTTAAACCGCATATGCTAAAACATCGAGACTGGCATGATGCTCGTCCAAGTAGTCATTAACCATAGGCTCGCAGCATCCACAGCACGTTGCCACATCTAGAGTGTCTTTTAGACCATCAAGGGTATCAACACCAGATGCAATAGCTGCCTTGATTTGCTTTTCTTTTACGTTGTTACAGATACATACGTACATGAACGGGCTCCTCTGAATACCACTACTTATTCGATGAATCACGATATGCAGTATAATAACGATAACTATTATCATTTTCAATAACATTTAACATCTTTTTTTAGTCGCAGCAGTATTACTATGTCTTGTTTCATCTATTTATGTAAGTGGATATAAGCGTGCATGTAACCGAATATTGTCGAAGGTAGTGAATTAACGATGAACTGTAATTTTGCTTATTTTTTAATCGATTTTGTAGATGACTGCTGTTATATTGAACCCCTATAAACGAAGCCCATTGGAATTTTCCTATGTCTGATAATAATTTTACGATACGACCTATTGATTTGTTTAAAGTCTTATCTGATCCGACACGCCTAAAAATATTTCAAATTCTTTTCAAAAAAGAAACACGTTGCGTGGGCGATCTAGTAGACATGCTTGATCAGCCGCAGCCCACGATATCGCGGCATTTGAACCATTTGAAAAAATTAGGTATATTAAGCTGTGTACGTGACGGTACATGGATGTGGTATGAGGTCGCTGATGATTTACCAGAGTGGTGTCGGGATATTCTAGACATCACTTATGATCAACTCGCCCCAAGTGATATCGATAAAGACGAGTCAAAACCTGCTTAAGTACCATAATAGCGACAGTCAAGTTCACTGTAGCTAAGATGATGAGAGCAGCCAATAAAAAAGCCTACATAAGTAGGCTTTTTTATTGGCTCGTCAACTGCTTATGTCAGATCTAAGAAGTCACTGATAAACGCATTGGCTGGCTGATGTATCAGCTCCTCTGACGTCCCTACCTGCTCTACTCGCCCTTGGTTCATCACCACAATCTCATCTGATACGGCGCGAGCTTCTTCTTGATCGTGAGTCACCATGATGCTTGTGATACCGAGCTCATGATGGATGTTTTTTAGCCAGGTACGTAGCTCCTTACGTACTTTGGCATCTAGCGCGCCAAATGGTTCATCAAGTAGTAATAGCTTTGGCTTTACAGCGAGTGCGCGCGCTAGTGCAATACGCTGACGTTGACCACCTGATAACTGATGTGGATAAGCATTGGCCACTTGTGGGAGCTGTACCAGATCTAGTAGCTCTGCCACACGTTTATTGATATCCGCTTTACTAGGTCGCTCATTTTTTGGCAGTAGAGTCAGACCAAAGGCGACGTTGTCTGCGATGTTTTTATGGCGAAATAGCGCATAATGCTGAAACATAAAACCAATATGTCGCTTTTGTACAGGGGTGTTGGTCACGTCCAGCTCATCAAACAATACCTGCCCAGAGTCAGCATATTCTAAGCCTGCGATAATACGTAGCAAAGTGGTCTTACCGCAGCCTGAAGGACCTAATAGCGTCGTCAACTTGCCAGTCGGTACAGTGATATTGATATTATCTAAAGCCGTAAAGTTACCGAATTTTTTATTAACGTTGCGAATCTCAATGCTCATAATCGTATCTCTTATTATGTCTTTTGTCGTATCGTAGCAAAATACTGGGCAGCTACTACATCAATCCTATTAACGCTGCCAAGTTGGATATCGTTGAATCGCGTCACTTATCACTTATCAACACTCTCAGCTGTTGCAGTCGTTGCATTGGCACTTACTGGTAGCTCAGGTACACTCGCTAAGCGCTCAGACTTTGCAAACTTACGTTCTTGCATTTTGGTCATGACTTGCTGAATCAATAGCGTTATCAAGGCAAGTGCGGCCAGTAAGCTCGATAAAGCAAACGCAGCAGTAAAGTTATAATCATTGTAGGCAATCTCAACCAATAGCGGCATGGTGTTGGTCTCACCGCGAATATGACCAGATACAACGCTGACAGCACCAAACTCACCCATCGCACGCGCATTGGTCAAAATCAAACCATACAGCAGTGCCCATTTGATATTAGGCAGTGTCACATGCCAAAAAGTCTGCCAACCACTCGCACCTAAGGTTAACGCTGCTTGCTCCTCGGAGTCGCCTTGGGTCTGCATCAGCGGTATCAACTCACGCGCAACAAAAGGAAAGGTCACAAATAGTGTCGCCAAAATGATACCAGGTACGGCATAAATCACCTGAAAGCCCATACTCTCAAGCCAGCCACCGATTGTAGAGTTCAGACCGAATAGCAGCACAAACATTAAACCGGCAACAACTGGTGATACTGAGAATGGTAAATCAAGCAACGTGGTCACCAGCTGCTTGCCTTTAAACTGGTAGCGTGTGACCAACCATGCAATCGCAATACCCATCACCATATTGATCGGCAACACAATGGCGGCGGTAATCAACGTAAGCTTGATTGCTTGTAGTGCTTCAGGATCAACTAATGAGGCAAGATATAACTGCCAGCCATTTTTGAACGCTTCATAAAACACAGCCAATAATGGCACCACAAGCATCAAGACCATAAACAGCACGGCAATAACAATAAAGGTGCGGCGTATCCATGGGGAATCTTTAGTCGCTGCGTTTTTTTGGTAGTCGTAGCTATTAGATATTTGCATATTAGCGAGCTCCTACACGGCGCGACAGTTTCCACTGCATGATATTAATGGTCAACAAGATAATAAACGATATGAGCAGCATAAATAGTGCGACCGCAGAGGCGCCTTGAATGTCAAACTGCTCAAGCTTACTGATGATAATGAGTGGCAAAATTTCAGACTGCATCGGTATGTTGCCAGCGATAAAGATAACCGAGCCATACTCACCAGTCGCACGAGCAAACATCATACCTGCACCCATCAGCAAGGCAGGCAATAACTCTGGCAAGATCACTTTACGAAATGTCGTGAGACGATTGGCACCCAAAACCGCAGATGCTTCTTCAAACTCGACTGATAGCTCAGCGAGTACTGGCTGCACGGCACGAACGATAAAGGGGAAACTGACGACGACCAGTGCCAACCAAATACCTATTGGCGTAAAGGCCACCTGAATATCAAACTTGGCAAACCATTGACCAATCAAGCCATTAGGCGCATATAGCGTCGCCAGTGAGATACCTGTGACTGCCGTTGGCAACGCAAATGGTAGATCGACCAAAGCATTGATGAGTGACTTTCCCCAAAACTCATAGCGAACCAGCACCCAAGCGACCAATGTACCAAACACCATATTGGTCAGCATCGCCAAAAACGACATCCATAAGCTCAGCTTGATAGCAGCAGTGACCTGCGGCTGAGTAATGGTATCCCAAAACCCAGTCCACCCCATCTGGGTTGTGGTATAGGCCATCATGGCAAACGGTAGTACCACCAATAACGACAAGCTAAAGACAGTTATACCCATGCTCAGACCAAACCCAGGTAGCACATTGCGCTGACGCAAACGGGTTAGCCAACCCTTTTTGTGGGCGGGTTTACTGGCAGAAGAAGATGTTGCACTCATAGTGATGTCCTATTGCCTAACTGGTGGTACTTAGCGAGGGTGCTCACCGTAAGACCATTATTACTATTGTTATAAAAATTATTATTGGTCGGCTTATGATATAAAGGACATAGTGCGTACGACCATGTCCTTTATGGGGTGCTTCATGACTGACTGAACTAAGCGTTGGTCAGTTTTAGTTGTGACGCAGTAGCGGCTCTAAATCATTGACTAACAATTACTGCGGTGCATTAATCGCTAACTGATCAAACACACCACCATCGCTGAAGTACGTGCTCATGATCTCGTCCCATGTGCCAAAGGCATCGTTCGGACGGAAAGTCTCAACTGGCGGCAGTTTGTCACCGTTTTTCTCAAGTACGCTTTGGACGCTAGGACGCAAGTATAGGTCAGCGGCTAGCTGCTGAGCTGGCTCACTCCACAAGTAATCAAGATACGCTTTGGCAGCATCTGTAGTGCCTTTTTTGTCTGTTACGGTCTTCACGACAGCCACAGGGCTCTCTGATTTGATTGAGTATTTTGGATACACGATATCGACTTGACCAGCACCAAAATCAGTTGCCGCTAGGTTGGCTTCGTTTTCAAAGGTCACCAAAACATCACCGATACCGCGCTGTACGAAAGTCGTCGTTGCTGCACGTCCGCCATTCTCATAGACTTTGACATTTTTTAGCATGTCTTTGACGTAGCCTTTAGCTTTTGTTTCATCTTCATTAAAAGCATGTAGACCATAACCATATGCACCTAAGAACGCATAACGACCGTTACCTGTGACCTTCGGATTGGCCATGACAATCTCAATACCATCCTGGGTCAAGTCTTCCCAGTCTTGAATATTTTTTGGATTGTCTTTACGTACCAAAAATACGATTGTACTGGTGAACGGCACTGCGTTGTCTGGGAATTTACTTTCCCAATCTGACTCAACCAAGCCTTTTTTCTCAAGTAACTCAATATCAGAGCCTTGGTTCATAGTGGCAACATCTGCTTGTAGGCCGTTAGCAACAGACAATGCTTGCTTGCTTGAGCCGCCATGCGATTGCTTAATTAAGATATCGCTGTCTGGGTTCTCAGCTTTATAGTGCTCAACAAACAATGGGTTGTAGTCTTTATAAAAGTCACGTGCCACATCGTATGAGACATTCAGTAGCTCAATGCTCTGCCCTTCTGCTGCTGCACCATCAGCGTTAGCAGCCGCATCAGTCGTCTCGCTATTGCTACAGCCAGCCAGACCAAGTGTTAAGGCAACGCCAGCAATACTTAAGGCACTGAAGCCACTGAGAGTTTTACTTTTTTGTTGATAACCGGCTATGTCTGTCATAAATACCTCGAAGATGTCTGTTGTGTGATGCAAGTATGCTAACAGTGCCATCTTATTATGTTTAATGATGAATATGCGTATGTTATTGCCAAAAGGGAATAACAAGCGGACAACTCTAAACATATCAATAATTTATCGCACTGCAAGTTATGTATAACTGTTGGTTTAGCAATGGACAGTGTTGCTACTGGCACAAATGCGATCTGCCTTACATATGCCTTCTTGTATGTACCTTAGTAATGATAGGCAAGATAGACAGTTCTACAAATTAGATAATCAGCGGCTACTTGCTGCTCGTCTTGGTGCTCGCCAACTGATCAAAACGGCCGCCATCGACAAAAAATCCATCCATAATTTGGTTCCATGAGCCAAAGACCGTCACAGGATCAAACGTCTCGATATCAGGTAATGTATTTTTGTGAGCAGCTAGGACTTGCTCGTTACTTGGGCGCATGTACATCTCTGCCATGAGCTCTTGTGCAGGTTTGTCCCATAAACCTTTCAGATAAGCATTTGCTGCTGCCGTCTTACCTGATTTTTCAGTTACTGCCGTGACCACTGCTACTGGGTTGGCGATGGTAATAGAGTAACTTGGATAGACGATATCGACCTGACCTTTGGCAAACTGTTTGGCCGTCAGATGCGCTTCGTTTTCGGTCGTAATCAGCACATCCCCTAAGCCGCGCTGAGTGAAGCTGGTGGTCGCTGCACGCGCGCCATTGTCATAAGTGACTACGTTTGCTAGCAGCTTTTTGATAAAGCCATCAGTTTTAGTAGGGTTTTCGCTGCTCTTTTCTTTAAATTGGTGCAGCCCATAGCCATAAGCACCTAAGAACGCATAGCGTGCCGTGCCACTGGTCTTGGGGTTAGGGATGACGACTTCGACATCATTACGTGCCAAGTCCGACCAGTCTTTAATGTTTTTTGGATTGCCCGTACGAACCAGTAGCACCATCGTACTGGTATAAGGGACAGCGCCATTGGGTAACGCTTGCTGCCAGTCAGTGCTGACTAAGCCTCTCTCGACCAATAAGTTCATATCGGTTTCTTGATTAAAAGTCACCACATCAGCCTGCAAACCATTGGCCACGGACAGTGCTTGCTTACTTGAGCCACCATGTGATTGGTTGACCTTTACCTCGCTGTCTGGATGGGTTTTGAGATATTCAGTACGAAATAGCTCGTTGTAGTCTCTATAAAAATCGCGAGATACGTCATAAGAGACATTGAGCAGGCTAACGTCTTGTGAGTCGTTATTGCCAGCTGCGGCGGCATCATTCTGTGTGGCTTCAGTTGGGCTACACCCGGTCATTATGGCCGCTGCAGTAATGATACTGCTGATACCAAGAGTCTTGGCAGATAGGCGGCTGTCACTCACGAACTGAATGCTTATTGTTTTTGGCATGAGATTCTCAGTAAAGGTAATAGAACGTTTGTGCCAAAATAATTTTTACTATGAATGACTATTTTGGAGGACGTTTTTATTTTTGGGTTTTGGGGAGGATGAAAACTATGCTATCAGCATAAATAGCAAACGCTTAGTGACGAATTCGCTTATCGAATAGTGATGTTGGCATAAGTGCTGTTATTCGTCTGAGAGCATAAGGAATAAAAAGGGCACATCACTGCTGGCAGGTTTATTCAGTAGACTATAATTTGGGTAAGCGGTACCATTATTTGTATACGATAAATTTTTCAGACCCTAGTAATTTGAATCTTTACCTTTTTACTTGACCAAAGGCATTTATATGACTCTTTCGTACCGTCGCTTTTATTCTGCTGGTAGGCTCATGATGATCACCTCTACCCTTGTAACTTTAATAGGTTGTAATAATGTGTCGCCTACTATGAATAGCGCTAATCAAAGCACTATCAAATCAGTAATTAGTTCAGTAGATGAAGTTTTTGCAGACAAACTTTCAGCGGATTATGCTTCTGCAGACTACGATAAACGTGCTCAAGGCTATGACTGGGTTGGCGTAAAGGTACGAGCAGAGAGTGATCAGCAGATTGATATTAAAGTTCGTTCACGCAGCGATATTAAAAAACCTACTTGTCACTTCGATGGCAAGGCGACACTCATGGGGCAAGATGCCGCTCACGGTACGATTTTTCAGGCACAGGTAAATGACAGCACCGCCTTTTTTCAATTTAAAGATGACACTCTCACCATCGACAGTACAGACAAGTATGCACTGAACTATTTTTGCTCAGGTGGTGGCTCGCTTGCTGGAGAATATAAAAAGTTGGCAGCAGGTCTAGAGATCTAATAGTCAGCGCTGGTGTTTGGAAATAGTAGAAAAAAAGGTGCCAGACCATAAGTCTGACACCTTTTTTATAACTGGTTTCGTACGCGTTATTTATACTGATGACCAGTCGTTATACCGCAGACGCCCCTGTTAATTTAACTTCAGCACGTTCTTCGCGAGCGATACCGGCGTAGTAATCACGCAAAATCTGTAATACTTCTGGACGACTAAAATTATCTGGCACATCCATGTCTTCTGATAGTGCTTTACGCAGTTTAGTACCTGAGACTTTAACGTGCTCGGAGGCATCGTGCGGACAAGTCTTGTCAGAGGCCATCGCATTACAAGCATTACACCAGAACGTCCAGCCAATTTTTAGTGGTTGGGTGATAAGGTCATCTTTACCAACATGTTCAAAAATCGTTTGCGCATCAAACGCACCATAGTAATCACCCACACCCGCATGGTCACGGCCGACAATCAGGTGGCTACAGCCATAGTTTTGACGGAATAGCGCATGCAGTAGCGCCTCGCGTGGACCGGCATAGCGCATGTCTAACGGATAACCCGCTTGGATAACAGTATCTTGTCTAAAGTAATTATCGATTAGCGTTTTGATGGCTTCTTGACGGACTTCTGCTGGGATATCGCCCGGCTTTAGCGCGCCTAGTAATGAATGAATCAATACACCATCACAGATCTCAATTGCAATCTTGGCCAGATATTCGTGTGAGCGGTGCATTGGGTTACGTGTTTGGAATGCAGCCACTGTTTTCCAGCCTTTAGCGTCTAAGATTGCGCGAGTCTCTGCGGGCGTTTTGTAGATCTCTGGATATAGTGTTGGGAACTCGCCTTCGCTAAGTACTTCGACACGACCGGCAATATTGACAGCTTCTTGATTCAGTACTTGCTGCACACCTGGATGCTCAGAATCGGTAGTTGTAAATACTTGCTGGCACTCGTGCTCTTTATCGATAGTGTAGGTTTCTTCTACTGTCAAGATACCCATGACTTCGCCATCTTGAGCAACCAAGGCTACTTTGTCACCTTGACTCAAACTTTCCGCAGTCTCTGTTGGCGCAGATAGAGTGATAGGGATTGGCCAAAACAAGCCTGCGTTTTCGCCGCTCTGCAAGCGCATGTTGTCTACCACGCCCTGCCAGTCCGCTTGATTCATAAAACCATTTAGTGGCGTGAAGCCGCCGATACCGAACATGATCAAATCGCCGCGCTCACGTGAGCTGAGGGTGATAGATGGCAATGTGCTGGCAAGCTCTAACGCTTGAGCACGCGCATCATCATTCAATAATAGTGGCTTGAGTACTTCACTGCCATGTGGCGGAACCAATTTTGATTGGGTTTGGCTTGTAGTCTGATTTGTGGTCTGAGACATATAGTTATTGAAACCTCTTATAAAAGAAACGGTCGAATAAACGAAGCGTTATATAAAAAATGAGCAATAAAATACCTAATAGAAGATAAATAAAGCGATAATAGTTAGGCATTGAATTTGATACGCATAGGCTACCTAACTTTCGTTATGAAAATTTATGCTGTGTTTGGATATGGATATGTCTGAAAGGAATTTATGATTCTGAGTGCAAGCTTATATCATGTATAGCTGAATTATGCGCATTGCACCCGGCAATAAAACCTATTACACACGCAAATCATTTTCGTCGCTGATTTTAAAATTAAAAACAAAACTGAGATTACGTCATGTATCAATATAATTACGCTGACCAGACTTTGGTAGAGGAACGAGTTGCCCAGTTTCGCGACCAAACTGAGCGATTTTTGGCAGGTGAGCTGCCAGAAGAGCAGTTTTTGCCACTGCGACTGCAAAACGGCCTTTACATCCAGCGTTATGCGCCAATGTTGCGTATTGCCATTCCTTATGGCTTACTTGCCAGCTATCAATTGCGAAAATTGGCTGAGATTACCCGCAAGTATGATAAAGGCTACGGGCACTTTACCACGCGTACCAATATCCAGCTGAACTGGCCAAAGCTTGAAGATGTGCCAGATATCCTAGCTGAATTGGCATCGGTACAGATGCATGCCATCCAAACCTCAGGCAATTGTATCCGTAATACCACAACGGATCCGTACGCTGGTATTCATAAAGAAGAGATTGCTGACCCACGTCCCTATTGTGAAATTATTCGTCAGTGGTCAACCTTCCACCCTGAGTTTGCTTTTTTGCCGCGTAAATTTAAGATTGCTGTGATCGGTACCAATGATGACCGCGCAGCAACGCAAGTACACGATGTCGGTCTACACGTAAAAACCAACGATGACGGTGAGATTGGTTTTGAAGTATTGGTTGGTGGCGGTCTTGGACGTATTCCTGTCCTTGGCAAAGTTATCAATAAATTCTTGCCACGTCAGCATCTGCTGAGCTATTTAGATGCTATCTTGCGTGTCTATAACTTGCATGGCCGCCGTGACAAAGGCAGCAAATACAGATCTCGTATCAAAATTTTGGTCGAAAGCATGGGCGGTCCAGCGTTTGCCAAATTGGTCAATGCTGAATGGGAAGCCCACACCAAAGACGGCCCACTTACCTTGACTGATGAGAACTTTGTAACAGCGACTGGTTTCTTTAGTGAGCCTGACTATGCATCGTTCGACGCACTACAAGTACAGTCTGAGCTACAACAGCAACTAAACGCTGATAGAGACTTTGCCAATTGGTACAACCAAAACACCGTAGCGCATAAAGTAGCAGGTTACCGTGCAGTCGTAATCTCGCTTAAAGCGGGCTTGGTTGATGGTAAATACGTACCATCTGGTGATGTCAGTGACTCGCAAATGGATGCACTCGCTGATCTGTCTGATAAATACAGCTTTGGTGAGCTGCGCGGTACGTATCAGCAAAATCTAGTATTCGCTGATGTGCAGACAAATAACCTTTATGAGTTGTGGCAGCAGCTGTCCGACCTACATTTAGCGCGTGCAAACATCAATACCCTAACAGATATGATTGTTTGCCCAGGTTGGGACTATTGCTCGCTTGCCAATGCGACCACCCACAACATCGCTGAGCAAATCGAAAAGCAATTCGATGATCTTGATTATCTATATGATTTGGGTGAGATTCGCCTAAACATGTCTGGCTGTATCAATGCCTGTGCGCATCATCATACAGGCGATATTGGTATCTTGGGTGTAGATAAAAAAGGCGAACATTGGTATCAAATTAGTCTTGGCGGTAACTCTAGCGACGATGCCAAACTTGGCAAAATCTTAGGAAAATCTGTGCCTGCTCTTGAGGTTGCCAACACTATACAGCAGATCGTTGATGTCTATGTGGACTTACGTGCCAGCACTGATAATGATGTAGAAAGCTTTGGGCAATTGGTTGAGCGCGTTGGTATTGATCCATTTAAGGAGAAGGTCTATGGCTAATCACCATATTTTGGACAGTCATGGCGTCGATATTGGCAGTCAAGATACATGGCATGTACTTACTACTGATGCACTGCCAGAGAGCATTGTATCGACCAACATTACGTTGCTTGAGCTACTACAAAAACAAGAAAAACCTGACGTGATCGTGCCACTCGTTGATCTATTAGATACGACAGGCGCACAGGCTGGTGGTCTGATTAAAGAGGTTTATGAGCTGATCGTACAGCACAGTAGCCGACTTGGATTATGGGTTACTGCCGATACTGACGCTGATGCCCTAGAAGGACTTAGTGAGTTCTTATCAACGCACGCGCTTATCGTGATTGATGTGCCGAAATTCGCTGATGGTCGTCACTTTAGCTTTGCACGTACGCTGCGCCAAATCGGTTACACAGGCGAGATTCGAGTGGCTGGCGCATTTGGCCGCGATCAAATTGCTTATATGTTACGCACGGGCGTTGATAGCTTTGTATTGAGCGAGCATGACCTAGAAGCTGACTCTAAGTTTGGTATTGAGCAAGCTTTTACCGCCCTTGCCAGTAGCTATGACGGTCGAAGCGCTTCAGATTTACCGATGTTTGCACAACCGTCAGAGACTTCAGTTGCATAGCTGTCGCATTGACCATTAATTTTATAGTCATACCTAATATTTTTAATCAAAACTTTTATATTAACAACAATTAAGGAACGTATTATGAGCCAATTACACCCAAACCTAGACCTTGACCAAGCCAACCAAGACCTGCAAGGCAAGTCACCTGAGCAAATCGTTGAGTGGGCACTGACTCAAGCAAAGAACCCAATCATCACGACCAACTTCCGTCCATATGAATCAGCAATTTTGCACTTGGTTGCTAAACAGCGTCCTGATATCACAGTATTGTGGGTAGACTCAGGCTACAACACTGATGCTACTTATCAGTTTGCCAACAAGCTTATCCATGACTTGAACCTAAATGTCGTTACCTACATTCCTAAGCAAACGGCTGCACACCGTGACGCGACGATGAATGGTATCCCAGGTATCGATAACCCACAGCATGACGAGTTCACTGAGCAAGTTAAACTTGAGCCGTTCCGCCGTGCATTAGATGAGCTAAAGCCAGATGTGTGGTTCAATGCTATTCGTAAAGACCAAACTGAATTCCGCCAAGGTCTTGACGTACTTAGCTTATCAAAAGACGGCGTACTAAAGGTAGCGCCATTGTTTGAAAAAACAGATGCTGATCTAGACGTATATCTAGAAGAGCATAACTTGCCAAACGAGCATGACTACTTTGATCCAACTAAGGTAGAAGAAAGCCGTGAGTGTGGCTTGCATACTCAGCTGTAATTTCAGCTGTTTATGAATTTGAAAAGCCCTTTCTTTTATTTAAGAAAGGGCTTTTTTCAGTTTTTCATTGGACTTAAAACTTTTTTTCTACACGTTTACCTTGTCTATTAATGTAGAACCATTCACCATCTTTTTTGACATAGGCGGTACCATCTTTAAAAGGATCAATAAATGGAATGTCATCATAGTCTAATTCAATTGCTACATCACCATTTTTGTCAATAAATCCATGCTTACCGTTATCATAGACAAGTGCTAATCCGTTAATGAAGGGGAAGACCATTGCATAGTCTAGCTCTTTGACTACTTGATTCGACCTATTAATGATCATAAACTTATCATCATTATTAACGACGGCTAAACCACCTGAAAACCAAGTCACACTATAATATTCAATGGGTATCACGATATTATTTAGCCTATCTATAAATCCGAACTTTTCATTTTTTTCAACCGCTGCTAGGCCTTCTGTAAAGGAAATAGTAGAATCATATTCATAAGGAATAACTAACTTATTATTAATATCAATGTATCCATACTTCCCTTCGTTCTCAACTGCAGATAAACCCTCATTAAAACCCATTAAATCATCGTACATTATCGGAATAATTATCTGTCCCTGTTTATCAATGACTCCTCTTCTATTATCTACCACAACCACAGCTAAACCATCTTCAAATGGATAAGTAAGGCTGTATTTGAGAGGTATAACAACTTCACCCTGCATATTAATGTATCCGGATAAGTTGTCCTTATGAACACTTGCTAGACCTTCTACAAAAGCAATTGGAAAGTCATACTGTGTTGGTATTTTTATCACACCTTGCTTATCGATGAATCCATACTTACTACCTTTTATTACGGGCGCGAGTTCACCATCAAACTCACAGTGTTCATCAAATACAACCCCATTTGGTAACTTATAACCTTCAGCCAACGCGCATTCTGCTAGTACATCTGAACTAACTAGCAACCCTAAAATAAGTCCGAAAAAGACAGTACTTGATTTTTTTAGTCTATTAAACGTATTGTTTTGACTCATTATGATGCCTTCATAATTGTTCTGAATTAAAAAATATAAAATTATGCCCTTCTAAACCTCTAGTACGCCTATCATATCTCATAAAATCTATTCCCTTTCTCACAAAAAACCATCATTAACATGACAAAAACGAATATACTAATGCCAATTCACTAGGTGAGAGTGTGCCTGTGATACCTCATAATGGCGACATTCCTTATATCTTTTCTACCTTTTATAATAAACAATTAAATATATGGTGACATTATGAACACCTTCCCGCTATTTTTTAAATTAGAAGACCGTAAAGTGCTCATAGTGGGCGGCGGCGAAGTGGCACTGCGTAAAGCGGATTTGCTCAGCCGTGCAGGCGCCTGTATCACTATACTTGCACCTGATATCAGCCATGAGCTACAAGCTTTGCTAACTGATGATAAGCACCAGTTTATCTATGAGAATTATAATAAAGCTTATATGTCAGGTGCACGGGTCATCATTGCTGCGACTGACGACGAAACACTGAACCATGAGATTCATGCAGATGCGACTGAGCTAAACATTCCAGTCAATGTGGTCGATACCCCGCATTTATGTGACTTTATCTTTCCAGCCATTATCGATAGAAATCCTATTGTGATTGGTATCTCATCAAATGGTAAAGCGCCAGTATTGGCACGGCTATTACGGGCACGTCTTGAGACCCTAATCCCGCAAGGCTATGGTAAATTGGCCAAACTGGCTGGTGACTTCCGCAGTGAGGTAAAAGCAAAAATACCCACACTCACTGGGCGTCGTCAGTTTTGGGAACGCGCGTTTGAAGGTCAGGTCAGCCAGCTCATGTTTGCTGGTAACGAAACAGAAGCTACTGCCCAGTTGCAAGCTGATTTAGATAGTACCGCAGCTGCTATTCATCATAAAAACCATTCTGATGCCCCAGTAAATACAACGCCTACGCTATCAGATGATTCAGATAACAAAGCACCTCCTGTCGGTGAAGTCTATATCGTTGGTGCAGGTCCTGGTGATCCGGAGCTATTGACGTTTAAAGCGCTGCGTTTGATGCAGCAGGCTGATATTGTCTATTATGATGCCTTGGTATCGCCACAAGTGCTGGATCTTTGCCGTCGTGATTCTGATAAAGTATTTGTCGGTAAAAAACGCAGTAACCATACGGTCGCACAGCTTGGCATCAATGAGTTGTTGGTTAATAGCGCCAAAGAAGGTCGCCGTGTCGTTCGTTTAAAGGGCGGTGATCCTTTTATCTTTGGTCGCGGTGGCGAGGAGATTGAAAGCTTACGAGCAAACAATGTGCCCTACCAAGTTGTACCGGGTATTACCGCTGCCAATGCCGCGGCAAGTTACGCTGGTATTCCCCTCACCCACCGCGATCACTCACAGTCCGTACGTTTTGTGACAGGGTTCTTGAAGGCTGGCGCACCCAATAGTAATTTTAAAAATTTCTTAAACACTGATGAGACCGTCGTGTTTTATATGGGCTTGCACTCGCTGGCACGTTTGACCGAAGGTTTGGTTGACGCTGGTCGTAGCGCTGATACACCCATTGCTATCGTCTCTAATGCGAGCATGCCCAATCAGCAAGTACTGACGGGTACGCTTGCCACGATTGTTGCCAAACAAGAGGACGCTCAGCTGCCCACGCCTGCCCTACTTATTATGGGAGATGTGGTTAGTCTGCATCATGATTTGGCTTGGTATAACTTGCAAAATCAGCAACACAGTGAGGCTTTGGCTAAGAACTGGCTGCGTGGAGGAGTCACAGGCGAAGCGACTAAACAGCCTATAGACCAGCAAGCACATGCACTATCGATGGTAGCAAACCTCGCGATGCAGCAAGAGGATGGACCCGAGCAACTGATTATTGATTAGCCTTTCCCTACTATGTAAAGCTTATCAGCAAAAAGTTTTGCTCCAGAAAAAAAATAAAACCCTGCCAATAGATGATTGGCAGGGTTTTATTTTGGCAACAGAGAAAATCCCAACGATTCTTGCTAGAATGAAAGCTACCTAACCCCTGTTCTGACGTTTAATAATAAGCCAAACTATGCCCCCATCTATTGCTTCTAAATATACCTCTACTAAACCTTTAAAAATATTGCACACGTCCGATTGGCACTTGGGTCGACGCCTATATGGTCGTCTGCGTTATGAAGAGTTCGAGGCGTTTTTACAGTGGCTAGAAGACACCATTAGCGCACAGCAAGTGGATATATTGATTGTCGCAGGTGACATCTTTGATACCATGACGCCCAGCAACAAAGCCCAAGCGCTATATTATGAGTTTTTAGGTAGGGTCTCACGCTCCTGCTGTCAGCATGTGGTCATTGTCGCAGGCAATCATGACTCACCAACATTTTTGGATGCGCCAAGCAATGTACTCAAATTTTTGAATGTCCATGTGATAGGCACAGCTTGTGATGATTTAGAAGATGAAGTACTGGTCTTAGGTGATGATGATAACAATCCTCATTGCATCATCGCCGCTGTACCCTACCTGCGCGACCGTGATGTACGTAGCAGTAGCGCTGGCGAGTCTGCGGATAGCAAAGACGCCAATGTTATCAAAGGTATTCGCGCCCACTATGATGCAGTAGCAAGTATTGCAAAAGAACAGCAGGCAGAATTAATAAAAACTCATCAACGGCATATTCCTATCATTGCCACAGGTCATCTATTCGCAGCAGGCGGCAAGACAACCGACGATGATGGCGTGCGCGATCTCTATGTTGGCTCACTTGGCAAAATCTCTGCTGATATGTTTGATGAGGGTTTTGATTATGTCGCCCTTGGTCATCTGCACGTGCCGCAGCGCGTTGGTGGCCGTGAGAGTATTCGTTACTCAGGTTCACCTATCGCCATGGGTTTTGGAGAGGCCAAGCAACAAAAACAAGTACTACTTATACAATTTGGCAATTCTGAATCTTTTGATAATGACAGCTTAAGTCTAAACGTTCTCCCTCAGCTTGCCAGCACAGACGCTCCTGTCCAAACCGCAAAAATTGAAAAGCCAATAGAAAAAACAGCTAAAAAAGTAGTTAGCAAAGTAGAGCTGTTTATGGACGATTTGTTTGGTTTTGACGAGCCAATGGAAGATACAGAAGCAGAAAAAACAGTGATTCCCAATGGCACTTCTACTCAGCAAGATCAAAGCAGTCAAACAATACCTGCTAAGGCTACCACTACCAATAAAATGCTGCACCGAAACGATGCCAATCAGATGCAAGTAGTTTCCCTGCCCATTCCAAAATTCCAACAGCTGGCGCAGATATCTGGTGACCTGCCTATAATCTCACAAACGATAAAATCGCTCACTCCAGCTGAATCTGTTTGGTTAGAGGTGGTTTATACGGGTGACGAGATTGTGAGTGACTTACGTGAGCAAGTACAAGCGATGGTAGATGGCTTGCCATGTGAGGTGCTAAAAATTAAGAATACCTGCACTTATAACAAAGTACTAAATCAGCAGCAGACTTCCGAAACCTTGCAGGATTTAAATGAGATGGAAGTGTTTGAGCGCTGCTTGAATCTAAATGGCGTGGCTGAGTCGCAAAAAGATTCGTTGCGCGATGCCTATGGTCAGATACTCTATAATCTACGTCATGAGGACAAACAGGCAGAATGACATGAGTTTTAAATCATGAGTACATTTCTACTCTTTTTGTTTTACTTTTTCAAATTTCTTGCAGCTGCTGCTATCACTAATAATAAGACACATCCATGCGCCTAATCGAACTCAGACTCAAAAACCTTAACTCCCTCAAAGGCGAATGGCATATTGATTTTGCTGACACCGCCTTTACTGATGAAGGTATTTTTGCCATCACGGGACAGACTGGCGCTGGCAAGACCACCATATTGGATGCGATTTGTTTGGCGCTATATGGTGAGACACCAAGAATTAATAGTATTAGCAAAAGTAGCAATGAAGTCATGACGCGGCAAACAGCGGAATGCTTCGCTGAAGTCGTGATTGATTTGAATGGTGAGCAGTACCGTTGCCGCTGGGGACAGCGCCGCGCTTACAACAAAGCGGACGGCAATCTGCAAGACGCAACTCATGAAATCGCCAAGATACACGTTGATGATCCTTCAAAAAAAGATGAGCTGCTAGAAAGCACTCTAAAACATACTAAGAATAAAATCATTGAACTGACTCGGATGGATTTTCAGCAGTTCACTCGCTCCATATTGCTCGCTCAAGGCAGTTTTTCAGCATTTTTGAAGGCAAAAGCCGATGAACGCGCCGATATTTTAGAAAAAATTACAGGTACTGATATTTATGCCACTATCTCAGCACATGTCCATGATAAGAAACGCACTGAGGAAGAAATCCTCAACAAGCTACAATACGGTTTAGATGGCTTAGCGCTTTTAGATACTGCCGAAGAAAGTCAATTAAGAGCCGAATTGCAGTCATCTCAAAGTGTTCAAAATACGCAGCAGAAAGACATTCAAAATTTGGCAGAAAAAATTAAATGGCTAGATAGTGTTGCAGAAGCAAAAGAAAAACTGAGTAGCTATCAACGCAATCTTGATAGTGCCCAGCAGGCGCAGCAAGATTTCATCCCTAATGCCAAGCGTCTGACTGCTGCCAATATGGCGTTAGAGCTTGATAGTCAGTTTAGCCAGCTGACTCATAGCCGCGACAACCTAAAACGCTTGCAAGATGAGCAGCAGCAGATAAATCAGACATTACCGCAGCAAAAAGACCATCAAAAACAAGCCACCACTCGTCTAGAGTCCGTACAAGTCCGAGTGCAAACGGCTAGCAACGTATTACGGGATACTCTGCCCGATATTGCAAAGGCGCGTAAATTGGATACAGACATTGCGCAGAATAGGTACGCTTTAGAAGAGACTGAACAAAGACAACACGCTTTATCTATGAGCACTCAGCATTTGCGTCAAGAAATAAACGATCATAAAAAGTCAGCTGAACATAATCAAACTCAGTTAGTAGAGGTAGAAGGTTATCTCACAAATAATAACGAGCTTAGCGACATTGACAGCGATATTGCTAATTTTGAGAGTTATTGCAAACATCTAAAGTCATTGCTACAAGATAATGTTGACCTAAACATCAACAAAACCAGCCAGCAAAGCGATATAGAGCAGTATCAAAGCCGTCTTAAGACCTTGCATGAACAGCAAGAGAGACAAGTAATCGAAGAACAATCGCTGCAAACCAAGACCACAGCATTGCAACAAGAGCAAACCACTTTAACTGAAGTACAATCTTTATCTGAAATGCGGAATGAACAAGAGCAGATCGATAACCTCAGTCGTCAACTTGAACAAGTGGGGCTAAAAGCAGATCAGCTTAATGAGATTAGCGCACAAGCCAAAGACATAGATATCACGCTACCAGTGATAAAAAACGAGTTAGTAGAATTGGCTAACATCATTGATGATACAGTGTCTGCTATCCACGCTGCTAAAGACAAGCGGCAAGACAAACAAGCACAGCTGTATCTACTACAAAAAGTAGCCACGCTAGAAAGTCACATTGCCGATTTAAAAGACGGTCAACCCTGCCCCCTATGTGGATCGCTTGAGCATCCTTATCACACAAACCATCCCCACGTTGTGTCAGATACCGAAGCGGAGCAGATTCAGCAGCATATAACAGATTTAGACACTACCATATCCAATTTGGAAAACCGATTATCTGCGCATCGTATCAGTCAGGCGACCAAACAGCAGCAGCTTGAGCAGCAGCAAGATCAGAAAAAATTGCTACAAGATCAAGCACAAAAACTAGCGGCTGATACCAATCAGTCAGTCCGTTTGGTGCTTGATGGAAGCTACTCGCCATTTATCGCGGCAACGATACTGCCATTGCAGCAACGTGAGCCACAGGTAAATATACTACCTCTATTAGATCGTATTCAACATCAACTTGCTGAACGTAGAATTGCTCTTAAAGACACGCTGTTCAACTACGAAACACTTGGTGAGAATCTATCTACCATACGCGATGACATAAGCGCGCTAGCACAACAGCAGCACAAGCTGGCAAGCGACATTGGTGAGATTGAGACGGATATCAAAATCAAGTCCGCGAGTATAGATAATATTAACAAAGAGGTTCACGATAACTTCTCCAAATTGGTAACTCTCAAGAATGACATTGTACAGTTGTTAACGAAATATACTGCTGGCACGTTTCAGTCAAAGGCACTAACGCAGATATGCGCCTCGCAGCCCACTTTATCCCCCTTGATGGAGAGTATCGATAATCAAACCGTATTGGATGAGGCAGATTATCAGGCACATATCCATACCTTGCGTCAGCAGCACGCGGCACTACTCACCATAAAAAATGAATTCAATCAATCTAAAGAAACACAGCAAACGCTGACGACAGTATTAGGTCGTCTAAACATACAGATCGATACCAAACAAACCCAGTTGAATAACAACCAACAGGAGCTTGATAAGCTGGTTAAGCTCGTGACTGAAAAGACAGAGACGCTTGAACAGCTAAAAACAGCCAGAGAAGATGTTTTTGCTGATAAAGACCCTGAAGCAGAAGAAAAGCGTTTGCGTGAGGCGTTAGAACAGTCTCAGATTGAGCAAACCTCTGCACAGCGGCAGCTCGATAACTCTGAGCTTGAGCTTAAACAGTTGCTTAACAAACAATCTCACGTGACTGAGCAAGTGACCACCGTAATAGGTGCGCTCAATACTCAAGAGGACGCTTTTAAATCAATACTTGCCGCCTCCAATTTCATCGATGAAACGGATTTTGCGAATGCGCGCCTGCCCATTGATGAACGTCATACGCTCAAGCAGCAGCAAGAACGTATTGATTATGCGCTAAAGCAAGCGCAGTCTCTATTAAAAGAAACAGAGAAAGCATTGGAAGATAAGCAAGCTAACCCGCTGACAACAGACGACAAAGAGACACTCACTCAACAGCACACTCAAGCACAAGAAGCGTCTAATAAACGTATAGAATCGATTGGCGCTATTAGTCAGCGACTAAAAGACAATGAGGATAAGAAAAGCACCCAACAGGCACAGATAGAGGCCATCAATGCTCAAAAGGATAAGCTGCAAGTGTGGCAACAACTACACAAATTGATTGGCTCATCCGATGGCAAAAAGTATCGCACCTTTGCACAGGGTTTGACCTTTGACCTCATGGTTAATCATGCCAATACTCAGCTGCAAAAAATGAGTGACCGCTATCTGCTGGCGCGTGATGATGACAGCCCACTTGAGCTCAATGTCATTGACAACTATCAAGGCGGTGAGATTCGTAGCACCAAAAACCTCTCAGGCGGTGAAGGCTTTATTATTAGTCTTGCTCTAGCACTCGGACTATCACAGATGGCCAGTCAAAACATTCGCGTGGACTCGCTATTTTTGGATGAAGGCTTTGGGACATTGGATGGAGAGTCTTTAGATATTGCGCTGGATACGCTGACTAATTTGCAGCAAGAAGGAAAATTAATTGGCGTGATATCCCATGTGCAGGCATTAAAAGATCGTATTTTGACCCAAATCAAAGTAGAAAAGCTCTCAGGTGGATTCAGTCAGATAACAGGACAAGGCTGTCAGCGAATCGCGAGCTAACGTTTTGTTATTGCACGCGTCTCATAAGGCAAAAATAAAAAACCACCGAACATTGCGCTCGGTGGTTTTTTTGAACATACGGCTATTTTGTGTTTAGTGGCTAATCATTCAGCTACTCGTTACTTAGTGACTACTTATTTAGTTACTAGGCCACTCAGCTCACTCATCAGTACGGATAGTGTTGAGAGACCAATTTGAGCGTCTGCATCGTCACTATACATATCGTCAAGCTTTTGCATTTCTGTGGTGACCGCTGCCAGTTGGTCAACGTGTCGTGCTCTCCACTCACTAAAGGCCTGCTTGGCATCTGGTTTTGATAGTATTGCATCCATCAGTAGGCGCAAGCTGCGTGACAACTCATTAACTAATGCATGACGTGCACGGCGATCCCAGTAGTCTTGCTGTGGTAAATTGGCAATATTGTCCATCATCCAATCTAACTGCAATACTTGATAAGCTTCGAAATACAAAGTTGCGATCTCATCGACAGGACGCTCATATTGCTCAGCAAGCAATGCAGCGTCAAGGGCATCGACATGATACGGTAGCATTGCAAATAGCGTAGCATCGTTATCAGACAGCTCTTTTTTCATTAAATGCTTGGTATCTTCTTGCAGATATTGTGCAAATTGCTGCTCGATAAAGCCACTTGGTTTGGTCAGTTTTTCAACACTGTCACTAAAGCGGCTAATCATATCAGCGACTTGCAGATTTTGCCCAAAGGCATTGATAAACCAGACCACACCGCGCTCTAATGAATCACGCAAACGCAGCTCAAGATTCAACAGCAGTGTTGCATCAACCTGATTGTCTAACGCTTCTAGTGCCTTCCAAGCGCGCGATACATTGAATACATCGCGGCTGATCACATAACCTCGGACGATGGTTGCCAACGATTGATCAGTTTCTTCAAATAGACGGAATAGCGCCTCAATACCTAAGCGGTTGACCACGCTATTGGTCAAGTAAGTACTGATGATCTCACGATGCAAGCGGTGTTCCGTCATCTCATCAAAGAAACGTGAGGCAAGCTCATCTGGAAAGTACTTACGTAGCTCGTTAATGAAGTATGGATCATCTGGAAGATCGGACAATAACAGGCTGTCATACACCCACATTTTGCCATATGCCAAGACGACTGCTAGCTCAGGATTGGTTAGTCCTGTATCTGCTTTTTGACGTTTTGCAATCTCTTCGTCTGATGGTAGATACTCAATCGCACGATCCAGACGCCCTTCACCCTCTAGCATCTGAATAAAGCGCTGATGATCACTTAAATTAGCAGCGGCTCTGATGTGACTCAGTTCAATCGCTTGTGGCTGCAAGTAGTTCTGACGTAATACAAGTTCTGCTACGGTATCCGTCATACTCTCAAGTAGCTCATTACGCTGTTTGAGCGTCATATCACCTTGCTCAACCACTTTACCCAGTAGGATCTTAATATTGACTTCATGATCCGAGCAGTTAACACCGCCTGAATTGTCAATCGCATCGGTATAGACACGACCACCGTTTTGGGCATACTCAATGCGTGCTTGCTGGGTGAAACCTAAGTTACCACCTTCGCCAATGACTGCGGCGCCAAGCTCACTACCATTCACACGCAGCACATCATTGGCACGATCGCCAACGTCCGCATGCGTCTCATTCACACTTTTTGCATACGTTCCAATACCACCATTCCATAGCAAGTCGACTGGCGCTTTGAGTAAAGCACTGATCAGCTCATTGGGGGTTAGCGTATCAGCACTGATTTCAAAGAGAGACTTCATCTCAGGACTGATCACGATGGTTTTATCTTGGCGAGAGAAGATACCGCCGCCTTGGCTGATCAATGAGGCTTCATAATCTTCCCATGATGAGCGTGGCAACTCAAACAAGCGTGCGCGCTCAGCATATGAGGCTGCAGTATCTGGATTGGGATCAATAAAAATATGCAGATGGTTAAAGGCAGCAACCAGCTTAGTATGCGTTGATAGCAGCATGCCATTGCCAAATACATCCCCGCTCATATCACCAATACCGACCACAGTGAAATCATCACGGTTTTGAATATCTTTGCCTTGCATACGGAAATGACGTTTGACTGACTCCCAACCACCACGCGCCGTGATCCCCATCGCTTTATGGTCATACCCTACTGACCCACCTGATGCAAAAGCATCATCAAGCCAGAAGTTGTACTCTGCTGCTAGCGCATTGGCGATATCAGAGAATGTCGCAGTGCCTTTGTCCGCAGCAACAACTAAGTATGGATCGTCCTCATCATGGCGTACCGTGTTGGCTGGCGGGACAATCGTACCATCAACGATATTGTCTGTGACATCGAGCATACCACGCAAGAATGTCTGATAGCAGGCGATACCTTCGGCTTGGAACGCCTCACGACCGTCGGCCATGCTTTTGGTCTTGACGATAAAGCCACCTTTAGAGCCAACAGGCACGATCACTGCGTTTTTGACCATTTGTGCTTTGACCAGACCCAGTACTTCGGTACGGAAATCTTCCATACGATCTGACCAGCGCAGACCACCACGGGCGACTTTTCCGCCACGCAAATGCACGGCTTCGACACGCGGAGAGTAGACAAATATCTCAAACATTGGTTTTGGCTTTGGCAGATTTGGAATATCTGCGGCCAAGAACTTAAACGACAAACGATCTTTGCGCTGACCTTCACTATCCGTCTGATAGAAGTTGGTACGTACCATCGCGTTAATCAGGTCTAAGTACCAACGCAAGATACGATCTTCATCTAGGCTATCCACATCTACAAGTGCAGCGGTTATTTGCTCTTGGATTTGCGTAGCTTTTGCTTGGCGATCGTCTTCACTATGCTTAGGATTCATACGCGCATCGAATAAACTACCTAACGCTACGCTGATATCACTGTTTTTGACTACCGTTTGCTGGATATAGGTACTAGAGAACGGCGCGCGTGCTTGTAACATGTAGCGCGACAGTGCACGCAGCACCACCACATCATACGTATCAAGCTTAGTAGTTAGTACAAGCTCATTGAATGAATCACTCTCAACACGTCCTGCCCAGATTTGTTTTAGGCTGTCTTCGAACTGACCACGTACGACTTGCATATTGACGGTATCGACATGCTCAAGGGTCAACTCGTACTCTTGCATCCAGATAGGCTGCTCTGGCAAATCAAACTCATATGTCTGTGCTGAGATGACTGACACACCGAAGTTTTCGAGTATCGGTAATACTTTTGACAAAATAACAGGTTGCTCGCGACCATACAGTTTTAGGTGGAGCTGATTACGTGCATCGCCTGTCGACTGGTATAAATGCCACAGCATCGGGTTCTCTGTAGTCAATCCAGCCAAACGCTTGGTATCCTCGACGGCAGTACGCGCATCAAAACGCTCTTGGTATGCCGCGGGAATATAATCTAAAAAGCGACGACTCAAGGCATTGGCTTGTTGCTCACCGACATTATCGAGTAGCATTTTTTGGTAGTTATCATCCCATGACTGCATGAGTGCTGATAGTTTGGCTTCAAGCGTTGCAATGTTGACGTCATTTACCTGACCGGGCACAGTACGCACATGGACATGTACGCGGGCATGCGCAGATTCATTAAATTCAGTCGTAAACCCTGACGACATGCCGTTGTAGGCATCTTTTAGGACGTTCTGTACCTTAATGCGTAGCTCCGTGTTGAACTTATCACGCGGGATATAGACTAGGCACGACACAAAGCGCTGGTAATGATCGATACGGCTAAATAGACGTAGGCTTTTCTTATCTTGTAATTGGCTGATACCAGAGACAATTGGATATAGCTCTTCAACGCTGGCTTGGAACAAGTCATCGCGCGGCAAGGTATTGATTACATGCATCATCTTATGATGAGCATGACCATCACGTGGCAAGTCTGCCATAGCCATAATCTTATTGGCTTTTTCGCGCAATAGCGGAATTTGCTGAACCGTCAGCTGATACGCTTGTGACGTGAGCAAACCGATAAAGCGATACTCACCAACCAACTTACCATTATCATCAAATTTATGGATACCCAAAAAGTCCATATATACCGAGCGATGGATCGGTGATACACGACTTGATTTGGACAGCATCAATACGCGCGGTTCAGTCAATAACTGCTTTAACCCTTTAGGTAGTTGACTAAAGCTCTCTGACAACTTGTCTTGTTCAGAGCCGCGTAACAGACCAAGTCCACTATTGCCAATGGCAAACAGATCTAAATTGGTCGGTTCGCTTACTTCGATTTCGTGACCACCTTCTAAGCGATATTCGCGATAACCTAAGAATATAAAGTGGTCATCTAATATCCAATCCAAGAACGCTTGAATTTCTTGCTGTGAATAAAACACTTCTGGTAATGGTTTGTTAGACAACTCAGCTTTGATGTCATTGAGCTGAGCACGCATTTGTTTCCAGTCACCAACGACCGTATCAAGCGTATCGATTTTAGACAGCAGCATTTGCTGTAGAGCATCCAAGTCTTCATTATCTTGATAAGCGATTTCACAGTGAATCAATGACAAATGAGAGGTTGCACTTTCATGTGCGCCTTCAACATAGGTAATCTGACCGTCATCATCACGCTTAACACTCACGATGATGTTGTACGTGCGGTGCACATCGATGCCTTCAGCCTCAAGGCTCATCAAGATGGTATCGACTAAAAACGGTCTATCATATGCGACGATTTGGATCACCGTGTGTGAGCTATGAAAGTGTTGCTCTTCCGCCAATGGGTTAAATACGGCTAGCTGCGGCTTGCTGCAATCATAGGCTTTGAGCAACGTAAAATGATGTAGCGCCATGCCCGCCAAGTCAGCATTGCTAATCGCCTCTGCAGTCTCTTTATGCAGCGGCTGATAGTAGCTATGAATAAAATGATCAAATAGTGATTTGTCTTTTTGTACATAGCCGGTAGCAATATCGCTTATCTGGCTAATGCGCTCTTTTGCGATACTGAGGGAGTTTGGCATTGTCCTTCGTCCTTTTTATAGATTTGGTTTGTCTCTTTATTTATGTTTATCAATCCGTATCAACTGCTTTTATTGCACATTTCTTTTCACAGAATCGTTGTCAAAAATTGCAATATAATGGCAGTGTGTCCAGTCACGTGACTTATTATTTTATAACTTCTACAGATTTTCTCCTTTTTCGTTCTTATTTTTATAAATATGTAGCAATCAGGATGTAATCCTACTATTACAGTGAAGTTTAACGCACCTGCGGCGTTAGCTAAAGCGTACAACATCATTTCATGAATCAGTGATATGTCGATAACCTTTGCTAATGAGACAATGATGACGCAGCCAGTAATATTCAAGATTAAATGCTGGCACGTGGATACTCATAGTAATCAAGACTGTTTTTTTGTTAGAATATGTCGACATATTTACGAGCGTACGACTAGCTCATTATTAACTTAATGCTAAGGGCAAACGGTATGATGAATATTTTGGTGATTGGCTCAGGTGGTCGCGAACACGCACTGGCATGGCAGTGTGCAAAAGATGACAATGTCGAAAATGTCTATGTCGCTCCAGGCAATGCAGGCAGTGCACTTGAACCTAAATGCCAAAACGTCGTCTTAGCGTCTGCGAACGCTGATGCGAGTGAGCATGCCGCTGTCATCGAATTTTGTCAAAATAATAGTATTGATATGGTTATTGTTGGACCAGAAGCACCTTTGGTTACAGGTATCGTTGATGCCTGCCGCGAGGCTGGTATTAAGGCATGGGGCCCTACTGCTTACTGCGCGCAACTAGAAGGTTCTAAAACCTTTGCCAAAGAGTTTATGGAGCAGAACCATATCCCAACAGCCGCTTATCAAGGGTTTACAGAGGCTACTGCGGCTAAAGCCTATGTCGATGAGCAAGGCGCACCCATCGTGATCAAAGCGGATGGACTTGCCGCTGGTAAAGGCGTCATCGTGGCTGAGACCATCGAGCAAGCGCACGAAGCAATCGATGATATGCTCGCGGACAACAAATTTGGGGATGCTGGTAGCCGTGTGGTGATCGAGCAGTTCTTGCAAGGCGAAGAAGCCAGCTTTATTTGTATGGTCGATGGGGAAAATATCTTACCCATGGCAACCAGCCAAGATCACAAGCGTGCTTTTGAAGGTGACACAGGTCCGAATACAGGCGGGATGGGTGCGTATTCCCCTGCGCCTGTCGTGACCGCAGATGTGCATAATAAAGTTATTGAGCGCGTCATTCAGCCAGTTGTTGATGCAATGAAAGACGCAGGACATCCCTATACTGGATTTTTATATGCAGGTCTTATGATTGACCAAGCAGGCGACCCATATGTGATCGAATTCAACTGCCGTTTTGGTGATCCAGAGACGCAGCCTATCTTGATGCGTCTGCAATCATCGATGGTAGATTTGGTCGCGCAAGGCTTATCAGGTCAACTACCTAGCGAAGCAAAATGGGATGAGCGTCCTGCTTTAGGTATCGTTGTTGCCTCAAAAGGTTATCCTGAAACCTCATCGAAGGGCGATGTCATCGCAGGCTTGCCAGAACTAGATTCGACAAACAGCAATGCTGTCAAAGTATTCCATGCAGGTACAGCGTTTTCTGATAATCATGAAAATGAGATTGTCACTAATGGTGGTCGTGTATTATGTATTACTGCCTTAGCAAGCAATATCTCTGAAGCCCAGCAAGCAGCACTAGCAGTCACTGCTGCCATTAGCTTTGACGGTGCACAATATCGCCGTGATATTGGTCATCATGCCATCACTCGTGAAAATGCGTAACGAGCTTATACCCATCAAGAGCCATTAAACGCTCATCTTGCGTTGTCGTTTCAAAATTGGTGCGTATACTTTACAGCATTATTCGACCTAGCTTTATGCTAGGTCTTATTTTTGGTACGCCGTATAACGCTCAGTAATAATACTCGTACCATCTCACGGCTTACAAAGTAACTATCAACAGCCAGCCTACGCTCATAAACCCAATGTGCTTTATATGGTACAATTTTATACCCGTGCATCACATCTCCCTTGTATTGTGGGTATCGAACCCGCAAATCAATAGCAACTGGATGAATGATTATATTTATGGCAAATGATACGTCTAAACCTTCTAGCAACAAGCAATCAATTGATAGTCTAAAAACCTCAGGGTTTGATCGCCGAATGTCGATTGCCAAAACCTCCTTGAATATTGGTCGTCGTTGGGCGGGCAATAGCGTGTCTGGCATGTTTTTAAATAAAGAAGCACGCACAGCACGTAACCAAGCGTTTATGGAAGCTCAGGCAAATTATCTGGCATCAGAGCTTGGCAAGTTAAAAGGTTCAGTCGTCAAAATCGGTCAAATGCTAGCAATCTATGGCGAGCACATACTGCCGCCAGAGATTACACGTGCCTTACAAACGCTCAATGATGATACCGCAACGTTGACGTGGCCTACGATTGAAAAAACATTGCATAAATTATTGGGTGAAAAACTAAGCGAGCTTGATGTCGACCCTATTCCTATTGGAACAGCGTCTCTTGCTCAAGTTCATCGCGCTACCGTACTGGCGACAGGCGAACAAATGGTACTAAAGATTCAATATCCAGGCGTGGCTGATGCTATCAACTCTGATCTTGCTCTTTTTAAACAGTTACTCAGAGTCAGTAATATTGTTCCACAAACACGTGCACTTGATGCTTGGTTTGAGGAAATACGTGACCTACTCCATCATGAGGTTGATTACGAAGCAGAGGCCGCAACGACAGAGCGCTTTTATGATCGTTTAAGTGACGACCCGCGCTATATCGTTCCGAAGATCAACCGTACCTACTCTAAAAAGCGCTTACTTTGTATGTCTTATGAGCCAGGTATCACCGTGGTCTCTGATGAATTACAGTTACTACCTCATGAGCGCCGCAGTGCAATCGGTCAAGCTGCTATCGAAATCATGATGCAAGAGATTTTTGTATGGGGTGAGATGCAGACAGATCCTAACTTTGGCAATTATTTAGTGCGCGTCAGCGAAGGCGACGACATCGATAAGCTTGTTTTATTAGATTTTGGCGCTATCCGCCAATTCGATAATCATTTACTGACCATAGCCCGCGGACTGCTACGAGCAGGATACCGTCACGATCATCAATCAATGATGCTTGCGATGACAGGATACGACTTTTTCGACAGTATGAGTGACAAAGTACGCTCTGATATTGCCTCGCTATTTTTACTGGCGACAGAGCCTTTCAGTGATCCTGACAATAATAAAGATATCCCTAGCGAGTGCCTGAATGAGCAAAAATGCTATATCTGGGCTAACAGTAAACTGCACTCACGCTTATCCACCAAAGCCACTCGCGCAATGCAATCCTTCGAATTCAATCTTCCGCCAAAAGAGTTTATGTTCATTAGTCGCAAATTCATTGGCGCATATACTCTTTTGACAGTTCTTGACGCTTATACCAATTCTAATAATTTGGTTAAACCCTACCTATAGTCGTTAATTCTAGTCTTTAAGTTCGAGATTTCTTGGACTGCTCTTTAGGAGCAGTTTATTAATTTTCTTTTTTTTGCTTAGGCTATTTTTTATTCGATCTAATGTCTAGCATTCTTCTGTTACTTAGGTCATTTTCCTTCATACAATGATGTCGCTTGCCAATCATCAAATCTGGTTTTATACCATTTAGGCTTACGGATATTCAACTCCCAGCACACTTCTTGCCGTGCCAAATACTTCACTTCAAAGTGAGTACGCTGACTATCTGCAGGGACTTGATAACGAGAATTTGGAAGACACCATACCTTAGTTGCCTGAAACTCTGCGTTGTCCATATATGCTTCAATATTGGTGACCACTACTACCTCACCATTTACCTGCAAGCGAGACAATAGAAATTCAAAGAAAGGCATATTTAGCCATTGTTGATTGGGGTTCTGCTGTTCGGGGTTAGGATAAAGAATAAAAATCTTGCACAGGCTATTGGGCTTTATAGCATGTACGGTCCAAGCAATAGCATCTGCATGAATCGCATCTAGGTTTGATAAGGCCTGTAGCGTAGTCTGTTTTGAGAAAGCTTCAAATTTATTACGGGTGCGCTCAATCGCTATTAAATGCTTGTCAGGATTCTGCGCTGCAAAGCTTAGCGCGTGCTTGCCCTTCCCTGCTCCGATCTCTAGTATCAGCGGTTTTTCACTCAAATTTTCGTTGATGATTTTAGGTATCACAAAGTCACGCGGTGCTGAGAGTCTCTGTGGTTGAAACGCTCGCGCTTGCTGATGAGTGAGCTCAGTATTGTCTGTCATTTATTATCCTTAAAGCATTTGTCTTTTGTCATTATTCGGCCCCATGCTATTATATAGCCAATCTAATTTAATAGTAATATAGTGATGACCAGTCCTTCAAAATGCATCCTAATGTAGACGATGATAGAAGGCTGCGCGTAAATGATACTAATAACATTAAGGATGCTCCCACTTTTATTATGACTGACTCTAATTTCCATGCTACGCCCAAAACCTACCCTTGCCCACGCTGCGGCACACAGACTGCCTGGCAAGACAATAAATACAAGCCATTTTGTAGTAGTCGCTGTAAGCTAATCGACTTAGGGGCTTGGGCAAATGAAGACTATACGCTACCTGCAGAAACCACGCCCTTCTCTGACGAATTATAACCCCCTATTTTACTCAATTTACTATACCAAGGATGTCTTACATGTCTGCTACCTACCTCATGCCTACTTACAACCGTCAACCTATTAGTTTTACACGTGGTGCAGGTAGTTGGCTCTATACCAAAGATGATACGCCATACCTAGATGCTCTAACTGGTATCGCGGTATGCGGACTCGGGCACTGCCATCCACAAGTGACAGAGGCGATTGAGCAGCAGGCGTCTACTTTGATTCATACCAGTAACTTGTTCGGTATTGACTGGCAAGAGCGTGCGGGAGAGGCGTTATGTACGGCCGCCCAAATGGACAGTGTGTTTTTTGCCAATAGCGGTGCTGAAGCGAACGAAGCTGCACTAAAAATTGCACGCCTGTATGCGCATCAGCAAGGCTTTACGCGTCCAAAAGTGATCGTGATGGAGCAGTCATTCCATGGTCGTACATTACTATCGCTATCAGCTACTGCCAACCCAAAGGCTCGTGAAGGGTTTTATACGCTAGATGAAGACTTTATCCGTGTGCCATTTGGTGATATTGCTGCAGTTAAGCAGGCAGCTTTGGATCATCAGGATATTTGCGCCATTTTTGTAGAGCCAATCCAAGGTGAAGGTGGTCTAAATACTGCGGCAAATGGTTTCACTTATTTAGAAGAGTTACAGGCAGAGTGTGATGCTCACAACTGGCTATTTATGCTCGATGAAGTACAAACAGGTAATGGCCGTACTGGTAAATATTTTGCTTATCAGCATAGCAGTGCTCGTCCTGATGTATTGACGACTGCTAAAGGCTTAGGTAATGGCTTTCCAGTCGGCGCTTGTATGGTACGAGGCCGTGCTAATGGTTTGTTTGGTGCAGGCAGCCATGGCTCTACTTACGGTGGCACACCTTTAGCCAGTCGTGTGGTACATAGCGTGTACGATGTACTCACCAATAGTGACATTATGGAAAATGCAGTGACTGAAGGTTTGTTCATTCGTGAAAGCCTCGTTAATGCATTAGGACAACATGGTGTGAGTAGCCGCGGCGCTGGTATGATGATTGGTATTGCGCTACCAGAAGATATGGACTGTAGCCAGTTGGTAGATCGTGCGCGTGATGAGCAAAACCTAATCCTCAATGTAACGGGGGGTCATGTCGTCCGTTTGCTACCACCACTTAATATGAGCCGTGATGAGAGCACACAAGTTGCTGAGCGCTTGATTGACCTACTAAGACCCTCATTCTAAGAACTGCTTGAATATATATAATCAAAAAAGCCTATAGATATCATTATCTATAGGCTTTTTTCTAGCTATTTATTTGATAATACGACTGTCTAAAACAAACCGCTCTAATGTGCATGGAAATATTTTTTTAACACTTCTAGACAACGAGTGATTTTGGCAGGTTGTTGGTCACGGTTTAGAGTGACCGCATAGAGAACAAAGCTTGGCAGTTGATAGCCAGTTAACACTTCTACTAGCTCTCCACTCTCAAGCTCTTTTTTGATGTCCATTTCCATCATTCTAATCAAGCCATGACCTTCTTTTGCCAGAGTCGTGGCCATAAAGACGTTATTGGTATAAATACGCGAGTTCATTTTGATACGTGTTTTCTTACCAGTCTCTGTTTGAATCATATCAACCTGATTGGCCTCTTTCATGATTTCAATAGATATCAGTTGATGGTCGGCCAAGTCTTTTGGTGTATTGAGCTTAGGGTGGTGACGTAGATATTGAGGCGACGCTACGAGCAACTGACGTACATCGGTGAGCGGATGACTACTTAGGCTTGCATCATTGATCGATGGACTCATACGAATCGCAATATCGATACGCTCATCAATCATATCGATATAATGATTATCTGCCAGATAGGTGACACTAAGATCATCATGCGCCGCCATCCATGTGGATAGCGCTGGTAATATATGGTTTACACCAAGCTCAGGCGTCGTCGATATACGTAAACTACCTGCGAGCTCATCACGCAACTGATTAACTTTAATTCGACCTTGTTCAGCAGCACTGACCACATCTTTTGCAGACTCATAAAAGCTCTCACCAGCTTCTGTTAAGCTTAGCTTACGAGTTGAGCGGTGTAATAGGACAACACCTAGCTCATTCTCTAGTGAACGAATCTGCTGACTGACTGCACTGGTGGTAATACCAAGCTCACGAGCTGAGCCACTAAAAGAACCATGTCCGACCACACTGGCGAACACAGCCATACCGCGTAAATTATCCAACATATTCTCACCTAAACTTCATTTCAGTTTTTAATATAACTTAATCATTATAACGACTTTTGATTTATCTTATCGTTACTAAATATTTTCTCTTATATAAGAGCGCCCATTTGTGCTGCGGTAAAAACAAAAATATCAAGGCGATAGCGTATCATCACCTTGATATCTTATATAAAACCGTATTTAAAACATATTCATATTTGAAATGGTTTTAATAACCGTTTTTTAGAACTTAATACAGTTGGACCTTGCCCATTTTGCCCTCGCCCCGCTCCGTCAAATACTGCATCACTGGTGTGTTCAGCAATTTTGTCTCAGCAACCGTTTTTGCTTGCTCTAAGCGTTTTTGTTGACGACGCTCTGGTGTTTTATCATCACTTTGCATGATGCTATTATCGATTTTTAAATCAATCTGTGCCTGTGTGAATTGCTGTTGCAACTTTGCAGCCAGTTGCTGAAAAGTCGCTTGTAAATGCTTGCTGTCCACACTAGTCAAGAACGTTGCATTGCCATTACATTGACCTGTCATTGTGCCTTGACGAGCAAGTGCTAACTCATCTTGAGCTAATACTTCTGCTTCACGAGCAGTCTGCAGCCAGTAATCCCATTTTTCCGAGTTCCACTCCCCCGTCAGTTCTTGGGACGTACAGCGTAACAAAGTGCGCGGGTCTTCATCAGATGGTAATAGTAACTGAGAATTATTTGCATCAGGCTCAACAACAGGTTCAGGCTCAACAACAGGTTCAGGCTCAACAACAGGTTCAGGCTCAACAACAGGTTCAGGCTCAACAACAGGTTCAGGCTCAACAACAGGTTCAGGCTCAACAACAGGTTCAGGCTCAACAACAGGTT
>NZ_JAMYEB010000011.1:0-88876 GCF_033790785.1 Psychrobacter sp. PP-21
ATGTCATCGAAGCTGTTCATGCTACCAGCCATTTGCTCGGCTAGTTTTTTAATGTCAGATTGAGTCGTCATTGCTTATTCTCCTGTTAATGGATTATAAGCAGTTACACAGTTTTTAGGAAACTCCCGATAGTAATGGTAAAATAATGGCAGCCATTGAAAAACAAGGCAATACAGTTAGTAAAGACGTTATCGCAAACTGGCTAAAACTTGCACATGAAAATAGTATGTAATTCTAATTACTATCTAGTTAGAACGCTTGTTTTTCTAACTAGAACTATCGGACAACCTTACTTCATAAACTAGCAACCATAAGCCGCAGTAATCAAGTTACGGTAAATATGGAGCTAGATAATGGACCACCCAAAACAGAACTCACAGAAACCGCCTAAAACCCAATTTAACAAACCTCCAAAATGGCTGCTGCCAATACTCAAAACATTACTCAGCATCCTTTTACCCTACCTGCTGTCACCGCCTGATATCAACATTCACATCCATTACATTAATATCATATTTTAGCGCCAACAAACTGAGCACTACCCTAACCGATACTCGTATCCTACAGACTTTTATAGAGCGAGCCGTTAGGGTAAATGCTACCCCTTACACTGGTTTATCTTATGTCACAGCCTGTCAATCAGCCCACATCTAACCATCTTATAGATAACGCCCCTTGGGAAGCATACCACCGACCTTATGTACGTGATTTGGCTTATGTGCTGGCGTGTCCCAATGTTTTGACCCAGTGGCTAGACTTTACACCGCATCAGAGTACACATACGGTTGCTGTGCATAGCGCACAATTTTGGCAGACGCAGTTTGAGGCGTATGAGAATATACTCACAGAGTTAGACACCACTACCGCCTACCAAGAACTGACTCGCTATTTACTCAAGCGTCCTAGTCCCAATCGCTTGGGCTTTCATTTTGAAGGGTTACTGTCATTTTGGTTAGAGGATGGCTATGCGCGTAACCTGCATCCATATGAGACACTAGCGAATAATGTGCAGCTGTATAATGGTAAGCAGACGGTCGGTGAGCTTGATTTGATTTTGTACAATCATGCAGAACAGCTGGTCGAACATTGGGAACTGGCGATTAAATTCTTTATGGGGTCTGCGCCGTTTGAACCTGAGAACTGGGTGGGGATCAACTCCAATGATAATCTACAGCGTAAGATGACGCACATGCAGACTAAGCAGTTTCGAGCGGTGTGGGTAGATACTGAAGATCAAGGGCAGGTCAAAATCGATAAGCGCTATGGGGTCATTAAGGGCCGATTCTTTTTGCCGATTAATACCACTAACCTTGGCGATTATGAGTGGCCTTTGTGGCTTACACCCAGCTTTCCGATACATGAATGGTGTGACAAGAGGGACAAGGCAGGTCTTGCTACGATTGACACCACTGCATTGCGAGCTGCGCATTATATTGAGTGGTTTACTCAGCGCAGCTTTTACAATAACCGTCAGCAGCAGCTAGGCTGGTCAGATAGCGAGCTACCTAAGACAGGCTTGTACTTTGAGGGTGATAGACCTATCGTTATTTACCCAAGACAGCTAAACTCAGAATCAGAATAAACCTAGATTAAATCGATAAACCAACTTAGTTAGCTTAGGTAGGTTAAAGGCTAATAGCTCAAACAGTACTGTAATAAGGAACATGGTTTGGACGGTATGGCTTAAATAACAACATTGTTTCAAGCGTCAAATCTATCTAATGAACGGCTCAATAACTCTCGATGACTTGCATCAGCTCATATCTCAGCATATCGGCACTCGGCATACGCTCAGCGTGAAAACGGACAATAGCGATACCTGCACTCGCAAGGGCTTTGTCTTTTTTGTCATCGGCTTTTTGGCGCGCTTTACTATTGTGAGTCCAGTCATCCAGCTCAATAGCAAGCAGCGTGGTCTGAGCATCAATATCTACAATCACATAATCAACACTCTGACGACAGATACGATTGAACCAAAAGCTGCGCTCAGATGTCTCATCACTATTGGCTTCAATGATTCGTGACAGCTGAACCTGCACAAATATATGATACTCAGGCAGTGCATTTTTTAATTTATTAAAAAATATGACCTCGGTATCTGTCATGATCGGCATCGGTGCAAATGGCCAGATAGCCAGCTCGTCGCCGCGCACAGGCTTTGGGTCAGGCTCAACGACTGGACGTCGTCTGGCTGACAGTTTCGGTAACGTAATCAGCCCTAAAAACCCAACGGCTAATATTAAAAATATAACGCCAAATGACATGGTTTTACCTTATACAATATGAATATGATCTGTCAGTTATTTGCATCAAAAGGCATCAATGACTGACCAATCACAACGCGGCAACCTATATAGGCTGACAAGTTATACAAAAACAAATAATAAAATGGTGCTCATCGTACCCAAGCTTATCTCAATCGGCAAACAATAAAACAAAAAACACGACAGTAGATGTCGTGTTTTGATAAATCAGTAGATATTAGACCAGCACATATTAGCTCAGTATCATAGCGCGTGTTTCATTTATCCAAACACAACTGCATCGCTACGCCTTTTAGTCTATGGCTTAACGCCAGTATAGTACCCAAGCACTCGTCGTGTTGACATTCGGATCGCTATTGATCTTGTCTTTTAGTGCCAATGCAGCAACTTTGCCGCGCTCAGGACCGACGACAACACGTACGCCACGACTGGTAGGACTGGTCTTTACTTGATAGCCTGCAGATTGGAATTTTTTTGCTAATTGATCTGCTTTGGCTTGGTTATCTGCTAATGCCACTTGTACTCCAAAGCTACCTTTTGCATCGGTCTCTTTTACTTCTTTACGCGCTTCGCTAAGTTTTTGCTGGGCGTCACGTTTGGCATCGGCAGATTTCTTCGCAAGCGCTTCCTCTTGTTCGCGCTTCTTCTCACGCGCTTGCTCAGCTGCTACCGCTTCACGCTCTAGACGTTGTACTTGGCTACGAGATGGTATAGTGATTTCTTGACCCAACTGTAGTGAGGTCGATGGTGAGATATTATTTGCCTGAGCCAATACTTCGACAGGCATATTGTACTGCCTTGCCAGTTTAATCAGTCCATCACCTTTTTTTACTTGATAATCAGAGGATGATTTTGGTGGTTCGTTTTTAGCCGCTTCGGCTGCTTCCCGCTTTTTTTCAGCGGCTGCTTGCACCTCAGCTTGCTTTTTAGCTTCAGCCTGTCTCTTGGCCTCCGCTTCTTTTTTACTCTCTGCCAGTTTTTTGGCTGCGGCTTGCTCTTGAGCCTCTTGCTGCTTTTTCGCCTGTGCTTCTTTTACTGCATCGTCCGCAGCTTTGATCAATTTATCAGCGTCTTGTACTTCTTTGCTTGTCGCATTACTTTGCGTGTTGGTTGCATCTGCTGAATCATCGGTCTGCTCACTCGTCGCAGCAATGTTCTGCACATACTGCTGACTCTCGGCACGGGCTTTGGCCAGTGCTTCTGCTTCAGCAACTTCTTGCTCAGTCAAAAACTCTTTTGCACGCCTTTCTTGCTCTGCGACACGCGCAGCACGTTCTTTTTGCTTTTGCGCAAGGATGCGTTTTTCTGTCTCAATATCCGTTGTTAGCGGCTGCGGCGCCTCCTCTTCAACACTTGGCTTTTCTATCATCGCGGTTGCAGGCTCTGGCTGATTGCTCTCACCGATCTGCTGCACCATGGCGTATAGCATCACGCTACCGCCTAGAATCATCCCAATGCCCAATAAGGCTTGTCTCGAAAAGTTCATCCGTTTACGTCTCTTAGTTGGTGATAAGGTTGATTGAGCGGTGCCCTGACTGTCTTGTATCAATAGTACTATTGATACAAGACAGTATCGCTTGCCGCCAGTTAATGCCACTAGTGTTCAAGATCTATGCCGACTATCGCCTACCAGTCTTACAAATCATTTTGATTATAAAGCATATTTTTTGTGCTGTCTGCTATCAGGCTACGACTAAGATTAACATTAAACCGGCGTTATTTTAACTTAAATTATCATATGGTAAGTGCACTTAATGCCTCGCCAATGGTATGAAACGAGCCACATACTACAATGAGGTCTTGCGGTTGGCTGGCCTCTACCACTGCATGAGTCGCGGCGTGCAAACCATCGCACTCATGAATGTTGTCGCTATCAATATACTTAGCCAACACACTCTCTAGCTGCTCAGTGCTCGCAGCACGTGGATAGTCAATCTCAGCCAGATACCAATCACTAATTGGTAGACCTGCTTGAGTCAGACGCTGCACCACCATATCGATGTCTTTATCACCCAACATAGAGAACAGCATGTTTATCTTTGGCATACCTTTATCAGTTTGGCTGCTGTGTTTTGCCACATGTTGCTGCCAAAATGGTAGCAACTGCGCGATTAAAAACTCAACGCCTTGCTCATTGTGCGCCACATCAAACAACCAATGTCGACCATGACTCTCACGATAGTCGAAGCGCCCAGCCAGTTTGACCATATGTAGCGCGTGCTCAATAGCGCTGATATCAACCTCTAGCGGGCTTGCGATCACTGCCGATAGGGCATTGGCCGTATTTGTCAGGGATAGTGCAGGACAAGGTAATTGTAGGGTGACAGCCGCATTGCTGTATTGCCAAGTCGTTGAGTCAATATCGCGGTAGCTGAAATCTTGTCCAATCTGATAGTAAGTTGCCTGTTTCTCGTCAATAGCATGTTGCACGCTAGACGGTATTGCAGTAGCCCCATAAATAAGAGGAATGCCTTGTCGTAAGATACCTGCTTTTTCGCGTCCGATATCCTCGACATTGTCACCTAGCCAGTCGACATGATCAATACCAATATTGGTAATCACCGCCATATCCGGATCTATGATGTTGACGACATCAAGCCTGCCGCCGAGCCCCACCTCTAACACCCAAACATCACAGTCAGCCTCAGCGAATATCAGCAATGCTGCAAGCGTTGTCATCTCAAAAAACGACAAGGTCAAGTCACACGCTAATCGAGCTGACTCTACCTTGCTAAATGCGTGAATCAGTGTCTCGTCGCTGACCATTTCGCCATTGATACGCACGCGCTCGTTAAAGACGCTCAGATGCGGTGACTGGTATAGCGCTGTCTTATAACCTGCGGCTTTACACATTTCAGCGATGACAGCGGTCGTAGAGCCTTTACCATTGGTGCCTGCTACAGTGAATACATAAGCATCATCTTTGGCTGACTGTACTACGCCTAGCGCTTTGGCGACAGGCAGTACGCGTGACAGTCCCATATCTATCGCAGACACATGTATTTGCTGCATATAGTTTAGCCATTCGGTCAAGCTAGCCAAGCCAACTTTGTCATTAGGGCTACTAAGATTAGACGCTGAAAAATCAGACATGAATAAAACCTATATAAAATTTGATAAGAGATAAACTATATGTGTTGGCTAAAACCAAAAATAGCATTTACCGTGCAATGACGATAAATGCTATTAGGGGTCTTGCATATGCTGTAGATAGTAGCACGCAGCTATGCGGTTATGCACTCAATAAATGGCTCAGACTACCAAGCCATTCATGCTACTGAGCATCTACGTTCGGTACGCGGCATAGTTTTGCGAGCAAACGATAGATCGTATCAATCAGTTGATGACGATGCACCACTTCATCTACCACACCGTGCTCTAGCAAGAACTCAGCGCGCTGAAATGGCTCTTCTAATGTCTCACGAACGGTCTGCTCAATCACACGCTTACCAGCAAAGCCGATCATGGCTTTTGGTTCTGCTAAATGGATATCACCCAGCATCGCAAGCGACGCCGTGACACCGCCGTAGACAGGATTCGTCAATACCACAATATATGGAATACCAGCGATTTTTAAGCGTTCAATCGCCGCTGCCGTGCGTGCCATTTGCATCAATGACAACAGACCCTCTTGCATACGCGCACCGCCCGAGGCTGCAAAACAAACCAAAGGTATCTTTTGCTCTAGCGCCTTTTCGGCAGCTTGGACAAAACGATCACCAACGACTGATCCCATCGAGCCACCCATAAAGCGAAAATCAAAGGCACAAGCGACGATATCAAGATTACGCAGTTTGCCATACATAGCAACTAGCGCTTCAGACTCACCCGTCTTTTCTTGTGCTTCACTCATACGTGCAGGATACGGCTTACTGTCCACAAAGCTCAACGGGTCTTTTGCCGTGAACTCTTGGCCAGTCTCGCCATCTACTTGGTCAAGTAACCAATTCAAGCGCTCACGAGCGCTCATTGGTAGATGATGATCACAATGCGGGCACACATAGCAATTAAAAATTAGCGCTGTATTAGTAATCATCGAGTGACAGTTACTGCACTTAGTTGATGGCTCAGTCTCTACCGCCGTCAGTGGTGCAGTCAGTTGCTGCTTAATACCTGGGATAGGACGGTTGAACCATGACTGCTTGCCTGTGTTATTTGGCTCAGCGTTAGCAGTATTGTTTTCAGATTTTGTTATTGTATCAGTCATATTATTTGCCATCATAAAAGGCTTGTTGACAAGTTTGCTCATTGGCTTGTCATTGAGAGTGTAATGGTCGTCTAAACAAAGCGTCAAACCCAGTCATAACATGAGCAGTTATGCGACATATCAGATGTTAAGCTAATATGTCGGTACTCTGGCGGTATGCTTGTTGATAGACGATGCAATTATGAGGATAATCACTCACAATACACTGCTATCAGACGCCATATAATAATCATGTTAGTTTACACTCGTAAACTAAATTTAGCAAAGTCATTATTTAGTAAAGTCATTTAGTATTGCCTTTACGTAGAGCATTTGAGTAAAGTCTTTATAAAGACAATAGCTGCGATTTGACTTTGCCGTTTCAAATAACTATCTCTTTAAATAACAGTAATACTAAAGCAATAGCTACTAAGCACTTAAACTGTCCAGCGCACTACGTAGCTCATCCATTTTTTCCATGATTTTCTGCTGGGCATTGGCAACTGCCGCAGTATCATTGGCATCAATATCTGCAAAGTTCTGTACCAGCGCACTACCCACGATGACACCATCGGCATGAGTACCGATTGCTTTTGCAGAGGCACCATCACGGATACCGAAACCGACGCATACTGGTAGGTCTGTCTCTGCTTTGATCGCTTGAACTTGCGTGGCAACGTCATCTGTATCTAGGGTAGCTGAACCCGTCACGCCTTTTAGCGACACATAATAGATATAACCGCCGCAATGGGTCAATACTTGCTCACGACGCTCAGGTAATGTCGTTGGCGATAGTAAGAAAATCTCATTCATCGCATGGTCAGTTAGATGCTGAGTGAAGCTGCCCGCCTCGGCTGGTGGCAAATCTACCATTAATAAACCATCAACGCCTGACTGCTCGCATAGCGCCACAAAGTTGTCATAGCCGATGATCTCCACAGGGTTGAGATAACCCATTAGGATAATCGGCGTTTGCGTATCGGTTTGACGGAACTCTGCTACCATCTTGAGCGCATCACGGGTACTGGTACCGGCAGCTAATGCACGCTCGCCAGCCAGCGCAACGGTTGGACCATCTGCCATTGGGTCAGAGAACGGTAAGCCAACTTCGATCATGTCTGCACCGTGCTTGACCAAGTCATGCAGTAGACCGACAGTAATTGCAGGATTAGGATCGCCTGCCATCACATAAGGAATCAGGGCTTTTTTATTTTGTGATTTTAAGGTTTCAAAGGTACTTTCAATTCGGGTCATAGTGATCTCTTAATTATTATCAACTGGCTTATTTGACCCTTTATCTAACAGTATCTATCAGACAAAGGATGCTAAGCTATTTTTCTTATGAGGGAGCGGCTAGTAACTAATACCATTAGTCGCTACTACATCTCAATCCCTTCTGCCTTCATTACTGAATGCAAATCTTTGTCACCGCGACCTGACATATTAACGACGATCGTCTGATCAGGTGTCATGGTTTTAGCCAGTTTTAATGCATAAGCGACGGCATGAGCAGTCTCAAGCGCAGGAATGATGCCTTCTTTGCGCGTGGCTTCATGGAAACCTTCTAGCGCTTCTTTATCAGTACAGCCGACATACTCAACGCGTTTCATGTCTTTCAAGAAGCTATGCTCTGGGCCAACACCAGGATAGTCAAGACCCGCTGAGATAGAATGTGTCTCTTGAATCTGACCATCATCGTCTGCCATAAGGTAGGTACGGTTGCCATGCAGTACACCGATACGACCTGCCGCCAATGGCGCAGAATGGCGACCTGATTCGATACCATCGCCCGTGGCTTCGACGCCATACATTTTGACATCGGTGTCGTTTAGGAAATCAAAGAACAGACCAATAGCGTTTGAGCCACCACCGACACAAGCGACCAATGCATCAGGAAGCTTGCCGGTTTTTTCTAAATGCTGGATACGGGCTTCTTTACCAATAATCGCTTGGAAATCACGAACCAATAGCGGATAAGGATGCGGCCCTGCCACCGTACCGATAATATAGTAGGTGCTATCGACGTTGGTTACCCAGTCACGCATGGCTTCGTTCATTGCATCTTTGAGCGTACGTGAGCCAGATGTCACAGGCACAACTGTCGCACCAAGCAAACGCATACGATAGACGTTCATCTTTTGACGCTCAACATCGTCAGCACCCATATAGACGATACATTCTAGTCCTAAGCGTGCTGCAATCGTTGCCGTTGCGACACCATGCTGTCCTGCACCAGTTTCGGCGATGATACGTTTTTTGCCGCACATTTTGGCAAGCAATGCCTGACCGATCGTGTTGTTTACTTTATGCGCACCTGTATGGTTGAGATCCTCACGCTTAAAGTAAATTTGCGCACCGCCAATCTCATCGCTCAAACGCTTGGCATGATATAGCGGTGTTGGACGGCCGACATAATTGACCAAATCATTGTGATACTCTTCCCAAAACGCTGGATCTGCTTTTACTTTGGTATAGAGGGTCTCTAGCTCCTCTAAGGCAGCCATTAGCGTCTCAGAGACAAAACGGCCACCATGTACGCCAAAGTGTCCACGTACGTCTGGATACTGGTTAAAGTCCTGTACATTTTCAGGATTGGTAAAGGTGTTTACAGACTGTGCTGTATCAGATAAATCTTTATTAGCGACATGACTCATGATAATTCCTACTGTAATAAGTGGTATTTTTTAGAATAAATATAAAGGGAAAAATAAGATTCAAACAGAAAGATCGGAATAACGATCAGATAAGCCTATTATATATAGAAAATCACCTATCATAAAAAACTTAAGCGACGTCAGTGACCGTTTCGTTTTGCCATCGGTCACGCTTGACTGCTTTCATAAAGGCACGCATTTTGGCAGCGTCTTTTTTGCCCTTGTCACTCTCGATACCGCCACTGACATCGACGCCATAGATAGGTAGATTAGAGGTTTCTGCCACGTTCTGCGCATCGAGACCACCAGCCAATACAACTGGCAGCGTGCTGTCTTGTGGAATAAGACTCCAGTCAAAGCGCTGCCCTGTACCGCCGTATGCCGCTTGATGATAAGCATCCAACAAAATACTACTGGCACCTGCGGTTGCAAATTGGGCGATCTGCGCACGAACGCTATCGGGCGTGTCTTGTTCTGCATTGATACGCAGTGCCTTGATCCAGCGCTTATTGACCACACTTGCCAGCTGCGCGCATTGTTCAGGCGTCTCATCACCATGGAACTGAATAATATCAAAAGGTACAGTATTTGCCAGTTCGATCAACTCATCTGTAGGCATGTTGACCACTAACGCCACAACGCTCACAAAAGCAGGCACGGCAGCAGCGAGTGTCTGCGCTTGCGTCAGTGTGACTGCGCGCGGACTTGGTGGATAAAACACCAAACCGACCGCATCAGCACCTAACTGTGCCGCGGTCTGTATATCACTAAGCTGAGTAAACCCGCAAAACTTAACGTGCATGTCGTGACCTTTGATTTTTGGTACTTTTTCTTTCTTAAGACTGATGATTTCTTTAGAACTGCTTATCTTTTGAGACTTTATGTTCCTAAGCATGACACTGATTATAACGGTGTCAGATAGGTTTGAGCTAAAGGTAAATCGTTAGATATGATGATGATTTGTTACTCAAACGGCAAAGCCATTGCATCCAAAAACTTATCCTAGCATACTTTTATCACCAGTTTTGTTTATGATTGCGATTGATTAATATAGGGATACTTTGATGTCTAAGACTACTAACAACAGTGGTAGCAATAATAAGAATAGCGACAGTAGCAGTAGCGATAGTCCGTTGCATTACTTAATGTGGTTTCGTCGGGACCTACGCCTTCATGATAATACCGCATTGGCAGCGCTGTGCGAACGCGCTAATGAGGACAATGCATCAGTATCTGCTGTGTTTTTTTTGACACCTGAGCAGTGGCAAGAGCATGACACTTCTCTTGTCCAAGTCGATCATATTATCCGCACCTTGCCTAATCTAGCAAAGGACTTGCAATCAAAACTCAATATTACCTTGATCGTACAGCTCTGTCCTAGTTTCTCTGACTGTATAGAGGCTCTAACAAGCTTATGCAATGACAACGATATCAGCTGCGTTATGGCCAATCATGAGTATGAGGGTAATGAGATCAATCGTGATGAGCAAATAAGCGACCAGCTTGCAAAAGACGATATCGAGTTCGTCCGCTGGCATGATCAATGTATTTTGCCACCGCTGAGCATTACGACCAATGACGGTGACAGTATGTATAAAGTCTTTACGCCGTTTTATAAGAAATGGCGATATACCTTGGACGTGAGCACCATCCAAATGCATGACGCATCCGCGGTCGACTGTGATAATAAGCTCAATCTAAAATTGTCGAAACATATAGCGACCACAATCGATGATATCGAAACACTCAGTGAAAAAATGCTCAGTGATTATCAAAAGACGCTAGAGAAAGAAGTTTCATTAGACCATATCGATATGGAAGCCCAGTTAGCAGCCACCAGAGACGCCTATCCTGCAAGCGAATCTGCTGCTTGCCAGCGTGTAGAGGCATTTGTCGCTGATGATATCAATGACTATGATGTCAGCCGTGATGTGCCACACCTGCATGCTACCAGTCAGCTATCGGCTTACCTCACTATAGGCACCGTCAGTCCTAGATTCTGCTATCTACAAGCAAGCAAAGCCCAAGAAAAACTACACGGCAATGATGGCGACAATGAAGACATCAACCGCTGGATAAGTGAGCTTGCGTGGCGCGACTTTTATCGTCATGTGCTGGTCGCCAAGCCAAACCTGATTCATCATAAAGCGTACAAAGAAGACACCGATACCAAAGTCAGTTGGTCATACGATGAAGATGATTTTAAATCATGGTATACCGGCATGACCGGTGTGCCACTTGTTGATGCGGCAATGCGCTGCTTAAATGCGACTGGATTTATGCACAACCGATTGCGTATGGTCACAGCGATGTTTTTGACCAAGGACTTATTGATTGATTGGCGCTTAGGTGAGCGCTACTTTATGCAGCAGCTCATCGATGGTGACTTTGCGTCCAATAATGGCGGCTGGCAGTGGAGCGCGTCAACAGGTACCGACTCAGCGCCCTACTTCCGTATTATGAATCCTTTTAGCCAAGGCAGTACGCATGACAAAAAAGCATTGTTCATCAAAACATGGCTACCGGAACTAAAAAATATCCCCGCGAGCACCTTGCATAGTGAAGACAAGATGCGTAAAGCACTGTCAAAAAATGGGGAGTTTGCCGATGTTGATTACCCTGCGCCAATGGTCGAACACAAATCAGTCCGAAAACTGGCCATCGCTGAATTCAAGAAAGAAGCTTAAGTTTAAGAAAACAACCAACAGACTAGCCATTCGTAGTTGCGGGCAACTGACAGGCGACTGCACCCTGCGTGGTCACCGTCACAATAGCACCTGTCAATGTAAATAGTTGCTGCAATTGCGTTTGGGCATTTTGCAGCGCCATATTCATCACGTCGCCTCTACAAGCACGCTCTAGCACCTCTGCTTTTGCCATACGCTGCGCTTCATCTAATATCTTAGGATCGACTTGCATCATGCCAAAAGCACCGGTCTGCCAGTCATAAATCTCTATATCATCCAAATATACCGAAAATATCTCTGTAGGCGGTAAAGTGATATTGATTTGTGGCATAGTGGCAGCTGATGAGTTAGGATCAGCGGCTTGCTCTTCATTCGTATCAGCTGGAGCAGGCTGTACCACTTGTACCATCTCAGGTGTTAGCGCGCTCAGATCAACCCCTGCCTCTACGCGCCCATGAGCGATAAACAATGCTTTTTGTTCATCTTGCCACAGCTTCATCCAGCTGCCTGGTCGCTCACTGGTAATCACGGTATCCACACTAAACGCAACGGTATGTAAGCGGTTGAGCTGCTGAATTTGTGTCACCACGCCCTCTCGTGTGATGGTCTCTATTGGCTCTTCTTCTGTCACGTTTTGTGCACTATAAATAGCGAAAACGATTGCAGCCAAGCCAATGAGTAGTATCACCCAAGACATCGTAGCAATAGGTTTCTTGACTGATTGATCGGTGCCATTGGTATGATTGGTATCAGGACTGTTCATAGAGGTTCCCTTTATAGTATTGCATCGTTCTTATAAGACCAATGGTGCTGTAGAGCCAAAGCAAGTGCTCACGGTATAAATGCGACTATTGTGCAGTAAATTCAAGTAACGACTACCAATCCTCTACATAATATCTGGCGGAGCTGTCTACAAAGTGTCTTACGGTTTGCCATAAAATCATAGGGATAACTTAATTATTTGGCTGTTATCAGAGCCTTTGCGTAGCGTTCGGTCTGAAAAGACAAAAAGTCATTGCGTCTTAGGCTAACTTTACCTAACATAGTCAGACTGTATGTATAAAATGTCAGCATAAGTGTGCTTCTCGGGTTTTGACCTGAGTATTTATCATGACTACTTTGCATTTCGACATCGTGATATATCAGTCTAAATTTGCCGCTCTATTACAAGAGTGGTTTTTACTAATGTGCTTTTACATGAGCATATCAGTAACTAGGAAATACCCTAGATTATTGCTAAGTAATAAAGGTAAGCTTGCGGCGGCAACGAAACGATTAGCCATACGCTCAACATCCTACTATTTCTTATTTTTTTATCGTTGATAAGGTTACGCTTTATTTATGAAAGCCAGTCAATTTTTATTTGCTACACTAAAAGAAACCCCAAGTGATGCTGACATCGCCTCAAGCCAATTGATGGTGCGTGCTGGTCTTATCCGTAAGATCGCTTCTGGGTTATATATTTGGTTGCCTATGGGTTTGCGCATCTTGCAAAAGGTCGAACGTATTGTTCGTGAAGAGATGCAAAATATTGGGGCGCAAGAAGTACTGATGCCAATGACTCAGCCAGCTGAGCTTTGGCAGACGACTGGACGTTTTGATGATTATGGTCCTGAGCTACTGCGTTTCAAAGACCGTCATGATCGCGACTTTGTGCTGGGTCCAACGCATGAAGAAGTCATCACCAACCTCGCACAAGGTGAGCTGCGTAGCTACAAGCAACTGCCTATAAGTTTCTTTCAGATTCAAAACAAATTCCGTGATGAGATTCGTCCGCGCTTCGGTGTGATGCGTGCACGCGAGTTCACCATGAAAGATGCTTATTCATTTCATGTGGATCAAACCTCATTGGCGAAAACTTATGATGACATGTATGACGCTTATACCCGTATCTTCACCCGTCTGGGTTTAGATTTCCGTGCGGTACAAGCAGATACAGGCTCTATTGGCGGGTTTGCTTCCCATGAGTTTCACGTATTGGCAGACAGCGGCGAAGATGATATTGCTTTCTCAGACTCTTCTGATTATGCAGCCAACGTTGAGCTGGCTGAATCTGTCAGCACCGCTGAGCGTCAGACACCTAGCATGGAGCGCGAAGACGTACTAACAGAAAAGATGACCACTTGTAAGATGGTCGCTGAACACTTAGACATCCCATTAGAAAGCACAGTCAAAACATTAATCGTACACGGTCATACCGAAAACGATGAGCCACAGCTAATCGCTGTCGTATTGCGCGGCGATCATCAGCTCAATACGATCAAAGCTGAAAAGATCGAAGAAGCCAACGTTCCACTAACGCTCGCTTCTGATGAAGAACTAAAGGCAGCGGGTCTGCATAAAGGCTATATCGGCGTCAATTTAGATATGCCAGTATTCGTTGATCGCTCAGCAGCAGCATTGTCAGATTTTGTTTGCGGTGCCAATGAAATCAATAAGCACACTATCGGCATGAACTGGGAACGTGACGCCAGCATCACGCGTGTCGTTGATGTACGCAATGTGCAAGAAGGTGACCCTTCTCCTGATGGTAAAGGTAGCCTAAAAATCAAACGCGGTATCGAAGTGGGTCATATCTTCCAATTGGGTGATAAGTACTCACAAGCGATGAATTGTACGGTTTCTGGTGAAGATGGCAAACCTGTAACTCTTATGATGGGTTGCTACGGTATTGGTGTCAGCCGTATCATTGCTGCTGCAATCGAGCAGAACAACGATGACAATGGCATTATGTGGCCAAAAACGCCAACGGTTGATGACTCAATCGCACCTTTCGAAGTTGCTATCATACCGATGAAGTCAAAAGAAGAAACCGTTATGCAAACGGCAACGGCATTGTACGAAGAGCTGAAATCTCAAGGTATCAATGTGCTGCTCGACGATCGTAACGAGCGTCCAGGCGTCAAGTTTGCTGATCTTGAGTTGATTGGTATTCCGCACCGTATTGTCGTCTCAGATCGTAACCTTGCTGAAGACAAGTACGAGTACGTCAACCGCCGCGAAGCTGAAAAACAGATGCTAAGTCGCGAAGAAGTCATGGCAAAAGTAACCGGCAAATAGCAGTATCAATAAGAACGATAAAAAAAGCGCCTATCTTATGAGATAGGCGCTTTTTTGTTGGCTTAGCGTGGTTCGTACTCTAGCACTAGTAATGCCAGCGCTACTGACGAATCAAACGACTAGGCTTAGGTAATAGATCAATATCGCTTACACGGCAAGGATTGATATCGATACCGCCGCGGCGCGTATACCATGCGCGAACCATCAACTCGCTTGGCTGATAGTGCTGACTCAGGTCAGCAAATATCTGCTCAACACACTGCTCATGAAAACCATTGTGTTGACGAAAGCTCAATATATAACGCAGCATATTAGCATTATTAAAAGTCTTGTCAGTCGTTATGGACACCGCCAAAGTGCCCCAGTCTGGCTGATTGGTCACTGGACAATTACTACGCAGTAGATTGGAATAAAAAGTATACGGCTGCGTACCATCACTTGCCATGCTTTCACCGCTCGCCTCTACTTCGTTAGTACTCAGTAATGACGCATCAGGATGCTCAGTTAACGTTACTTTTTCACTACTATTCGCGAGAGCATCATCAATACAAATCCCTTCAGGCTGAGCAATCAGCAATCCTGTGGCTTTGTCATTTAAGTCGTCATTCAAGCCAAATAGCTCTACCTGTACGTCAGCTTGCAGACAGGCTGACAAATCTTTGGCAATCAACGTCTGTACATCATGCCAACTGGTAAACTCAGTAAAGTTAATACTATTCAAATACAACTTAAGCGACTTTGACTCTACGATAAAGGGCGAGCTGGCAGGGATACCAAAGCGTGCAATCGCCACTTGTGAAATTCCTTGTGTATTTAACCAAGACATCTCAAACGCCTGCCACCAATCCACACCAACCGTTAATTTATCATCCTGCCAGCCAATCGCATCACGTCCCATACTACGTGCAATAGGATATAGCGTCTCTGGACTATACTCAGTAGGATAGTCTGTGGTTTGCTCACCCAAGATACCGTGGATACTCATCTGTCTTCCTAATATTGAACTGTTAAAAACTTGCTATAACTAATACATTCAGTGGATAGTATCTGTACTACCCTTTTGCATCATACATACTACAAGCGCACGCGCGAACCGTTGCTTAGTAAGCGATAAGCAATCGTATAGAATATCGCACAGAATACAAAAATCGCTGCCATCGAATACCAGACATTGACATCAGAATAGCCAAGAATCCCGTAGCGGAATGAGTTGACCATGTACACGATAGGATTCAGTAGCGAGACATTTTGCCAAAAAGGTGATAGATTCTCCATCGAATAAAATACACCACCAAGATAGGTCAATGGGGTCAATACAAAACTCGGTATGATAGAGATATCGTCAAATGAGCGCGCAAATACTGCATTAATAAAACCGCCTAGTGAGAACAAAATCGACGTGCCAAGCACCGTAAACACCGTTACAAATAAGTGCTCGATACCAAGATCGGTAAAGAATAACGCCACTATCGAAACAATGACCCCAATAGCCAGTCCGCGAAAGATACCACCGCTGATATAACCCATCAAAATGGCATGTTTGGATACAGGCGATACCAATAACTCTTCAATACTAGATGTGAACTTGGCACTAAAAAAGCTCGACACCACGTTCGAGTAACTGTTGGTAATGATCGACATCATGATCAAACCAGGTACGATAAACTGCATGTATGGTACGCCACCCATCTCACCCACACGCGAGCCAATCATCTTACCAAAGATGACAAAGTACAGACTCATCGTGATCACTGGCGGTAGTAACGTTTGTGGCCAAATACGCAAAATGCGGCGTACTTCTTTGAACCATATCGTACGAAACGCAATCCACTTTTTGCTCAATGACATGGTTTTATTATGATCGGTTAATTCCTGACTCATAATCCCGCCTCCTTCATACTGTCTGCACTTTCAATATTTTTGTCTACCAAGCGCATAAATAACTCTTCTAATCGGTTGGCTTTATTACGCATACTTCCTACCTTAATGCCTTTATCAGACAACTGATCAAAGACACCATTCAATGACTCGCCTTCTGTCAATGTGACTTCTAGTGTTTGCTCGTCCGGTTGTAATATGTCCGTCACCCCAGTCAAAGCCAATTGCTCAGTAAGCGGCGTGTCCAAATCAAAAACAAACGTCTCTACTGACAGCTGTGCCAACAAGTCTTTCATTTCCGTATTAATACGAATCTCACCATGATCCAAGATAGCAATGCGTTTACATAGCTGCTCCGCTTCCTCTAAATAATGAGTCGTCAAAATAATCGTGGTGTTTTCTTCGATGTTAATCTGCTGCATAAACTCCCACATGGAACGGCGCAGCTCGATATCAACACCCGCCGTTGGTTCATCAAGAATCAATAGCTTTGGTTTATGAATCAATGCTCGTGCAATCATCAGACGGCGCTTCATACCGCCGGACAGCTCACGTGATTTACTGTCGCGCTTATCCCACAGCCCAAGTGCGGTAAGTAGCCTTTTCGCCCGTGGTTTGGCTTCTTTGGCAGGGATACCGAAGTAACCCGCTTGAGTAATCAAGATATCTTCGACTTTTTCGAACATGTTAAAGTTGAACTCTTGCGGTACTACGCCAAGGTATTGCTTAGCAATCGAAGGGTTTTCTAGGAGATCGGTCCCAAAGATATGCACGCTGCCTGTGGTTGGCTTGAACAGTGAGCTAATAATACCAATCATCGTAGATTTACCTGCGCCATTTGGGCCGAGCAGCGCAAAAAACCCACCTTGTGGTACCATTAGATCGACTCCTTTTAGAGCCGAAAAGCCGTTATCGTAGGTCTTGGATAAGCCTTGGATAGAAAGTGCTGGTACATCAGACATGAAGACCTCTTTATTTGTTATCGGTGTATATAAAGTGCCATTTTAGAATAATAGGCTGTGTTGAACATTCGACTGTCATATAGGCAAAAGCCATATAGAAACGCAAGAGTATGAGAATGTTCAACACACTCTACTACCTAGAAGAGACGGTACAATCTCATAAAATGAGGCTACCAATGATGAATTTCAACTGCTTTATATTCGAAGTACCGTATTAATAATACTCATCATGAAAAAGCGCCTACCTCATTGCTGAAATAGGCGCTTTATAGATAACCATCCTAAAAGCTTTGAGAGATAGTTAATAAGAATTAGCTGGCTTCTGCAACCATATAATCTACAGCGTTTTGGACTTCTTCGTCAGGAATGTCCGCGCCACCTTTGGCAGGCATCGCATTAAAACCGTTGATAGCATGAGTGTATAAGGTTTCTTTACCCTTTGCTATACGTGGTCCCCACGCACCAGCATCACCAAAGATAGGTGAACCCAGCAAACCTGCTGTGTGACAAGTCTGACATACCGCGTTATAGACAGCTTTACCATCACGAGGACCATCACCCGCTGATGGACCAGCAGCACGTGCTGTTACATCACAAACTTCATCATCTTCAAAACAGACATTGGCAACAGGCTGAATACGAGCAATTAGATTCGGGTACAGCGCGATCAGTTTTTGGACTTGTGGCGTATCTTGCGGGATCGGCTCTTCGTCAGCGGCAGGTGCTACAGCGGCGGTTTCTTCGCCATCTGCTGCTGCCGTCTCTGCGCCGTCTGCTAGTGCAGCTTCGTCCGTAGTCGCAGCGCCATCTGTGGTATCTGCAGCAGCTATAGGCTCACCACCTAACGTTTGCGGCGCCTCTTCTACAGCATCTTGTCCTTCTGCTACATCAGACACAGATACAGGGGTGTCTACAATATCTTCAGCTTGGCTCACCGCGATACTAGCGATTCCTAGAATGGCAGCTGCCGATAACATAACTACTTTTCTCATTCGTCACGTTCTCTTATTACGTATACAAGGGCTGAGACGGCTCGGACATTCTGTCTGTCCTCCTTTGATGACCTCTAAGTCCTCAATAGCAGACAGCCATCCCGCGTGCCAGCGCACTTGTAATCGGTGATTATAAATATGAATTCTCCCCAACATTATAAGGGAAAAGGCAGGTAAATTGCCATGCTTGTTTAATGACTTGACTGTTTTTTCTCAAAAAACCTCAATCACAGCTGTCATTCATTGGCTTTATGCATTTTATTTGTTAGACTAAGCGGTCTTTATTTACAGGCACTTTATGCTGGTTATCATGCTGATCTAAGCGTGACACTCTGGCATACCGTTATCATATGCGCTCGTAGCTCAGTTGGATAGAGTATCGGTCTCCGAAGCCGAGGGTCGTGGGTTCGATTCCCGCCGAGCGCACCAATCATTATATTTCACCTTTCCTTAGCATGACATCCACTATCCGCTACAGATAAGTACCTAGCAAGGTAATACTTCTAAGTGCTGGCGTTTCTGTGTCCATATACCTTATGCAAGCCTACTCTGTCTCTTGCAAACTGGCAGTCAGTTGAGCACGGCTGGGTACACGGTGATAATTGATCACTGGCACATCTCCTAGACGGCGCTGACTTGCGGCTATCTTCTTATCGATCGTAATCATTGCGACTTTTCTGCCTTGTTTGCTAATCAGCAAATGATTCACCTTGCGGGCAACGTTGTAATCAGGGAAATACTGCTTTAATAATGCGGATGTCTTGTGCAAGGCATCATTAGATGTTGTTGTTTTTGACTGGTTACCACTCTTTTTGCTTGTCTTTACTCCGCGGGACTTTGCAATAAACCATAAGATTGCAATGACCGCAAACAGTATGACAAGCCACCAAATTCCGTCTATCATAAGAAAAAATATCCATTATTAGCAAGGGTTGGCTCATGTTAGCAGAATTATCACCAGCGTTAATAGCAGAAGTAAAACGTGCAGCAAAACTGTTGGCAGCACAATCACGTATCTGTATCTTGACTGGGGCTGGCATCTCAGCAGAAAGCGGTATCCCAACGTTTCGAGATAAGCAAACAGGACTGTGGGAAAACTATGGTGTCGAAGACTTAGCAACCCCTGAAGCGTTTACTCGTGATCCAAAGTTGGTGTGGTCATGGTATCAGTGGCGTCGGCAAATGGTCGCAGACAAAGCGCCAAATCCAGCCCATCATGCGTTGGCTCAGTGGCAGTATCATGCGCAAACCTCCGATCAGCAGGTGACACTCATCACCCAAAATGTCGATGATTTGCACGAGCAAGCTGGTAGCGCAGTGACTCATCTGCATGGTCATCTGTGGCGCAACCGCTGTGGTCAGTGTGAGATACCCTATCAAGATCAATCGAGAGCGGCATACGACAATCAAGGTACCATGAGCTTTGATGAATCACTGCTTAGCTGTCCGCATTGCGACGGTTACATCAGACCAGATATTGTTTGGTTTGGCGAAGCTCTACCTGTACAGGCATGGCAGACTGCCGAAGAAGCTGCGGCTAATTGCGAAGTATTTATCAGTATCGGTACCTCAAGCTTGGTTTATCCTGCTGCTGGATTGGCACAATTAGCCAAACAGAATGGCGCGCAAGTTATCGAGATAAACCCTGACCCAACACCAAATACTATCGTCGATATCACTCTATCAGAAAAGGCTGGAGTAATACTCCCGCTGCTTATAGAAGAGATTACGACTTTATAAACACTACTATTTATAGGTGTTACTAAATGATAGACAATAAAAAAGGCTTAACGATTTATAGAAACCGTTAAGCCTTCACTGTTAAAAACAAGCTCGTTGTAGCTTATTTCAATGCAAGATCAACTCTCGCCAAGTAAGCTTCTTTTAACTCGTCACTGATAAATGCCGATTTAAACGAGTTTTTTACCAAAGTAATAACATCGTCTTCCGTAATCGGTAGATTTTCATATAGATTGATAAAGTTTTGATTCACGTAGCCTTTGAAATACGCTGGATCATCTGAGTTAACGCTGATATTTAGACCGTAATCTAAAAGCTCTTTGATATTGTGCTCTTTATAAGTCTCAAAGACTTTTAGCTCGATATTTGAATTCGGGCAAACGGTCAATGGCATTTGCTCATCTTTGAGCCTTTGCATCAACTCTGGGCTCTTTATAGACTGTACACCATGATCGATTCTGTTGATATTTAGCAGATCAAGTGCTTCGTAGATATATGAAAAATCTGCTTCTTCGCCTGCATGAGCGACCAACTTGAAGCCTTCTTCTTTGGCTTTTTGGAAGACTTCTTTGAATTTCGATGGCGGGTTACCCAATTCTGATGAATCCAGGCCAACACCGATGATGTCGTCTTTATAATTCAGTGCTTGCTCTAATGTTTCAAACGCTTCTTCTTGCGATAAATGACGCAAGAAACACATGATGATGCAAGAAGTGATGCCATACTTTTCTTTAGCGTCTGCCAATGCGTCTTTGATACCTGTAATGACCGCTTCAAAAGGTACGCCGCGTTCAGTATGCGTCTGCGGATCAAAGAATATCTCTGTGTGGATGACATTGTCTTCGACACATCTAAGAATATATTCCCACGTCAAATCATAGAAATCATCTTTGGTGAGCAGGACGTTTGCACCCGCATAGTAGATATCCAAAAAGGTTTGCAAATTGGTGAAATTATAAGCGCTGCGTACATCTTCGATATCTTTATAAGGTATCTCTACATTGTTCTTTTTGGCCAGTCTGAACATTAGCTCAGGCTCCAATGACCCTTCAATATGTAGGTGTAGCTCAGCTTTTGGTAGTTTCTTTATTAATTCAATCATAGTATTCCAATAATGGTTTTATCAAGACGAGCCCTAGTGAATGATTGCACAGTAGGATAATCAAACTGTATATATAAGGCGTCATCTGTCCCAGAAGAGTTGTTTTAACACTAAAATCATATCGCCTAAAACAAAACCCTTTGATCGTATAGATAAGCTACTTATAAAAGTAGCCCTCTTAGTAAAACCGTCCAAGGCGCAAACTACTTTAAAAATACTACTGTATCAGACAGCTCATTACCCTCTGGATCATGCTCTAAATGATAATATTGACGTAGCACCTGCCCCACTTCATCTAGCAACTCAGCTAAGCTCTCTTCTGCCTTTTGGGTAGCAATACCAGATACCGCCTTTTCACACATTGCATTCCATACCGTTGGACTCACATGGGCGCTGATACCTCGGTCTGCAACAATCTCTAGTTTACGCTCGCATATATTGACATAGATCAAGACACCTGTGTTTTCTTCGGTATCCCAGACGCGATATTCGCTAAACAAATCAATCGCACGCTCACGGCAGTTCATGCGATAGGCCTCTTGGATAGGCAGATGGTTTTCTACGATTAAGAACACCTCACCACGATGCCCACGCTCGGCTCGTGTCACAGCATCTGTTAGGCGTGCCTTGGATTCTGTTGTCAGCCACTTACTATGTAATAAAGGGACGAACAAAACTTGACGCCACCAGCGGGCAAAACTGGGGTTTGAAGCGTTGTCTTCTACCATTATATTATTTCCTCAAGTACGTCATTTTCGATGGTTATGTAGAGTTTATTTTGTTTGAGTGTGTGGAATACTTACCACGATCCACCTGCACCGCCGCCGCCGAAACCACCGCCGCCACCGCCGAAGCCGCCGCCACCAAAACCACCGCCACTTCCACCGCCCATACCAGGCAAGAAAATCATACCACCTCTGCGTCCACCTTTACCGCCGCCGCCTTTACCACCACCGCCGCCACGCGAAATCAAGAACATCCATATAAATATCGCCATGATCAGCGTCATAAAAAAGCCGCCGCCTAATGCCAACGAACCAGCAAAAAATCCACCTGCCGTGACAATCGAGCCAAATACTCGGCCCAGGATATTGGTGATAAAGCTACCAAATATCATCGCCATGATAAATAAGAAAATAGGAGATGGCATCTCCTCTGAACTTTGCTGAGCGCTACGCTCTGCAGCTTGTGCATCAGCACGTGCCAGCACTTCAGGATCAGCGCTCAGACGTGTTTTGAGCGCATCCACACCTGCCAGTATCCCACCACCATAGTTGTTCTGTTTAAATAGTGGTGTGATATCTTCTCTAATAATACGGTTGACTGCCGCGTCTGGGAGCACACCCTCCAGTCCATAACCAGTTAGGATATACATATCACGATCGTTGACTGCGACGACGATGAGCAAGCCATCATCGATAGCGTCATCACCCAGCTCCCATTTCTCTGCAATCTGCAAAGCATAATCAAATATAGGTAAGCCATTGGTTGTCGGTACGATAACAACTGCTGCTTGAGCCAGCCCTTGCTGATAGATATTTCTCAGCTGCGCCTCTAAGCGCTGTTTTTCTTGTGGGTTTAGGATATTGGCCTGATCGACAACTGGCTCATTGAGTATGAGTTTATCGGCATCGACGCTCTGGGCGCTTGAAGTTACTGGTGGTTGAGCTTGTGCCTCAGCTGTTGCCTCATCATTCGCCGCGCTTGAATTGATCGCATCATTACCTAAGACCGCACCGTTAATGGCATCATTATTTAATACAGCATCATTGATTGCTTCGTTAGACTCGCCTGCTTTAGCAACGGCCACCAACTCTTCGACACTACGGTTTTGTAGATTTGAGCTATTATCTGTCGCAGCAGCACTGCCAACATCATCACCTGGCGCAGCATGTAACACCGATGTTCCACCGATGCTCAGTGTGAACAATAGCGCTGATAAGATTGCTTTTGAATTATTCATCTAATCTATACCACCTCAAATGACATTTTTACAGATTGATAGACATTAGCTAGGCGTCATTACGTCATCAGCTAAATAAATAGAGCGGCATACACCGCTCTATTTTGTATATTTTTGACCAGTACTACTCTGCTGCAGAATCTCCAAAATCGACACTGGGTGCAGTCGAGATAGCTTCCTCATTAGCAACACTAAAGTTTGGCTTGGTATCCATGCCAAATACTTTTGCCGTGATATTGGTTGGGAACTGGCGCACCGTTGTATTGTAACCTTGCACTTCTTGGATGTAGCGATTACGAGATACAGCAATGCGGTTTTCTGTACCCTCTAACTGCGCCTGCAGATCTTGGAACAACGCATCTGATTTTAGTTCAGGATATCGCTCAGATACTGCCATTAAACGTGACAGCGCCCCAGTCATTTGCTCTTGCGCCGCAGCGTAACGCTCCATTGCTTCTGGATCGTTCAGTACTTCAGGTGTCACAGTAATACCGCCAGCACGTGAGCGAGCTTCAGCTACTTGGGTGAAGACCTCTTGCTCTTGCTCAGCATACTGCTGTACAACCTTGACTAAGTTTGGCACCAAATCACTGCGACGCTGATATTGGTTGACCACTTCTGACCACGACGCTGTTACTTGTTCATCTTGCGCCTGTAAGTTGTTATAACCACAACCGCTTAGACCGACCGTAGAGGTTGTCAATAGTGCTGCTAGCAACATCGGCTTCATAATTGATTTGCGCGTCATTGTTGATTCTCCTAATAATGATAAATAACAAATATCTAATAACCCATTTTTAATAATTTTTGCGTATATATCCTAATAATCATCGAGTAGTCATATATGTTTTGTATTTTGTATAAGGCGATTGCTTATAAACAGTCAAAGTACGATATGAGCAAAACTCGTTATTCTTATCGACGATCTTATTGGCAGCCACATCGATAACTTCCATATATCGATAGCTTCTATATATTGGTAATCCGCTAACAATGTCGATAGCTTACAGGATGTCATGATAATAATGGCGCTATCGCAAAGCTTTTACAATTGACCGTTACCAAAACACAACCACGTACGTCACCAGTTATCTGATTTTGCGACTGTACGTAGATTGATAGGTTAGTGAACTGGTTCAAATAGACAAAAAGTTGTATATATACAAACAATTATTTATATCTAAGCCAAAACTTGCTAATGTATCTGTCAAATAAAATTTGAATATATCTGCTCTCTACAAAGAAATTTCTAGTAATTAGCATAAAAATATGGCAAATTGCAGTTACGTAGCCGTACGGTTTGAATACATTTGGTAGTGGACTTATAGTTTGATACGTATTAGCGAGTAGGTAGCTGAGACATAAAAACGTCAACCAGCCACCAAACCTCTTCTAATGCTATCAATTCGCCATATCAGCAGTGTAGTCAATCGTAATGGCTCATAGCAAATTGAATACCATCATCATGACGAGTATTTAATTATATAACCGCCTGTTTTATCCGCGGGTTAACTGATGACTCATCTCATTCATAGCGTGATGATAGGACACCGCACGAATTGATGCTGTATAACATTTACAAACGCAGCTGATATTAATGCTATCGACGATAAGTACTCTGCACATGGTTTTATTGTCGATAAGCCAAGCGGATAAATACAGACAACTACAGTCCATTTTTGGTGGCTAAGCACGTATGAGACTTAACTAATAAAGATATGAGTCAATGCAGATAATTTAACTGCTTAACTTAGATAAGTAAGTTAACCAGTTAATTTACTCCTAGCATACAGAGCCACCTCAAGACAGTACTAGGAATATATATATGGAAGGTTTAGTTAACTTAGTAAATGGAATTATCTGGAGCCCAGCACTGATCTATCTGTGTTTGGGTGCTGGTCTATTCTATTCCATCATGACGCGCTTCGTTCAGGTGCGTCTATTCGGTGAAATGATCAAACTCCTATTCACTGGTAAATCTAGTGCACAAGGTATTTCATCATTTCAGGCACTAGCCGTTTCCCTCGCAGGACGTGTGGGTATGGGTAACATCGCTGGGGTAGCTGCTGCTATCGGCTTCGGTGGCCCAGGTGCTGTATTCTGGATGTGGGTTGTGGCCTTCTTAGGCGCATCTACTGCCTACGTCGAGTCTACCCTTGCACAGATTTATAAAGAAAAAGATGTGGTAACTGGCGAATATCGCGGTGGCCCTGCTTATTACTTTGAGCGTGCCCTTGGTCAAAAGTGGTACGGCATCCTCTTCGCAATCTCTTCTATCTTAGCTTGTGGTATGTTCCTACCTGGTGTACAGGCGAACGGTGTTATCAGTGCGTTTGCACAGGTAATGGGCGAAGGTACGATCATGAACGTTGGTGGCCTAGAAGTCGGCTCTATGCGTCTAGTGGCACTAGCTATTATCTTAGTCGTACTAGGTATCATCATCTTTGGTGGTATTAAGCGTATTGCAACCTTTACCGAGTACGCCGTACCTTTCATGGCACTTGGCTATATCGTTCTAGCGTTGATCATCATGTTCGCTAACTTCAGCATGATCCCACAAGTATTTGGTATGATTGTTGGTGATGCGTTCACTGCACAAGCAGGCTTTGGTGCAGCGATTGGTTGGGGCGTAAAACGTGGTATCTACTCTAACGAAGCGGGTCAAGGTACAGGTCCTCACGCTGCTGCTGCTGCTGAAGTTGAGCATCCATCACAGCAGGGTCTGGTTCAGGCATTCTCAGTATATGTTGATACATTGTTAGTATGTTCTGCTACTGCCTTTATGATCCTAACGATGGGTACATACAACATCCAAGGTACGCTACCTGATGGTCAGTTCATCGTTCAAAACGTTGCAGCGACTACTGAAATCAACGCGCCTGCCTTTACGCAGATGGCAATGGAATCAGTATACGGCTCATTCGGTGATACCTTTATCGCTGTCGCTGTATTCTTCTTTGCCTTTACAACTATCCTAGCTTATTACTACATCGCTGAAGTAAACGTCACTTACTTGACTCGCTTCATCGGTCGCGGTGCGCACAAAACGGGTCTATTCTTGGTTAAGATCTTGATCATGGCGATGGTTGCTTATGGTGGTCTAAACTCAGCTGGTTACATCTGGGCAATTGGTGATATCGGTGTTGGTCTTATGGCTTGGCTCAACATTGTTGGTATTTTGGTTATCTTCATTGTGGCACGTCCAACCCTTACCATGCTTAAAGACTACGAAGCACAGCGTAAAGCTGGCGTAAAACGCTATAGTTTTGATCCTGCTAAATTCGGTATCAAAAACGCACCTTATTGGGAAGAGCGTCATCTAGAAGAGCAAAAAAGAATGAATGCAGATCCACTACGCAAATAACATATACGTAGATAATACGCATAGTATGTTTTAGAGTAGGTACTGCTCACTCTAATAAAAAGCCCGAGGCAATGGTCTCGGGCTTTTTTGTTGTCTTATTTTCGTACATACCGTTGTGACGACTATTGCAGTAGGTTTAGATAAGTTTAAACCTTAACCGTATGCAAACTTTACTCTGATAGTAGCCTTGTCTGTAAAAATGCTTCTTAACAGTAATTGCTTGCAGTAGCCCAACGAGTAGCCTACTCTTCTGTATTTATATCAGCAAAATTGCTTATCTTTTCCAAGATAACTGCAACGCCAAGTATTTTTCTGATATATGCTCTTATTATCTGAACACTCAAAGCACTTTCGTAGCTTGTTTATTATCAGATTGCGCTTTAGTTGTTTGAGACGTGACGACTATTTCCTTATCCTACAGGTTCCTTATCTTATAAGTACAAAAAAGCCTAGCACTATGGCTAGGCTTTCTCTGTAAAATCAGTTCTATGGTTCAACGTTATCAAATGTGAATCATAAGACTAACCTACGTTATAGAATAGTTTACTCAGGCATCAACACTGCATCGATAGTATGTACTACGCCGTTTGTCGCCATGATGTCTGTACCAGTGATGTTAGCTGTACCACCAGTAGCATCGGTAATCACGTTATCTTCGCTGATAGAGATTGTGTTGCCATTCGCGGTTTCAATATCAGTACCATAAGGGATATCAGCAGCTTGAACTTCCATTGCTACGACATGGTAAGGAAGTACTGTTTTTAATAGGTCTGTATTGGCCAACAACTCTTCTTTGGTCACACCTAGTTTTTCTAGTACAGGAGCAAACGCATCATCAGTTGGTGCAAATACAGTGTACTTAGTGTCTTCCATTAGCATGCTGTCAAGACCAGCTGCTTGTAGCGCGGCTGTTAGGATAGTTAGGTTTTCGTTACCTGCTGCTAGCTCTGCGATGGTTTGCGTCGCTTCCATATCCATATCGTCTGCCATTGGCTCTGCTTCAACCATCGGATCAGTCTCTACAACAGGCTCCATAGCCACCTCTTCAGTGGTAACTTCAGGCTCAACTGGCTCAGCAACGGTTTCAGTATCGTTACAGGCTGCTAGTGACATGGCTGCTGTTACGACTGCGATAGATAATAGGTTCTTCTTTAACATGGGTATTTCCTTTTATATAATTGGGTGCGTCATTTATTTAACAATGGATTGTTTTCAATAAATATAACAGTGACTGATATATTGTAAATATGACCAACCAATCAGTCATAATGTTATGTCCGCTATATCAATAACTACAATTCTAACGGTTTAATTTTTAATTGATACTTACTTAAGTAGTGGCACTGTATCAATCACGTATACAGCATTATCAACTTGTATATTGGTTATTGTGATATTTGAAATACGAACACGTTTTTGAACATCAATACTTACAAGATACATATGTCATACTGGTTAAATAATCGTTGTCAGTTCTTTCCTAAATCTTAAAACAGCTATTATTCGATGATAAATTCATCAAATAATAGCTGTCTACTACTCAAGCCTTACTATAAAATTTGAGTGTTTTTACTGGTCTTATTTAGGTAGTAGTACTCTATCGATAACATGTACAACACCATTAGTGGCTGCGATGTCTGTTTTTACGATATTGGCAGTACGACCGTTTTCATCCATCAGTTTACCTTGGTTGGTAACCATCAATGTATCTTTGCTTGCAGTCATGACATTACCTGGCTTGACGTCTTTGGCATACATCGCCATGTCGCTGCTGACTACGTGGTAGCCCAAAACTTTAGTTAACAATGGCTTATTGGCAAACAACTGCGCTTTGGTCATGCCTGTTTCTTGCAATGCTTGCATGAATGCAGCGTTAGTTGGTGCAAATACAGTATAGTGTGCGTTAGGATCAGATAGCATGCCTGTTAGACCTGCTGCTTGTACCGCTTCTACCAATACTGAAAAATCAGAGTTACCCTGAGCAACCTGTACGACGTTCATTTTTGCCATATTTTGGCTGTGCATTGGTGCTTTCATGTCTGCGCTTTGCGCTGGCATCATGTTGTTACAGGCACTTAGGCCAGCAACAGAAATGGCTAGCGTACCGATAGTAGCAAGTTTGGTTAATTTCATAACATTATCCTTAATGATTGAGTATTTATTAGCTATAGTTTTACAGGTCACATTCGCTTCTTATACAAGCTGCTTGTTTTATATAGTAACTTGAACTACTACCTCATATTGATACGAGAATATCTGTCTGAGCTACTTAAGCAGTGATTTTTACTTATAAGCAAAACTTACGAAGGCCTTATCTTTCTGAAATCAAATTAACATTTATAAGACGCCTATCAACCTGGCTTTACGCAACTTTTTGTAGTACAGGTGTAAACTCTGTCGCACTTGTAAGAACAACCGTTGACTTTCATTTGTAAAACCAAAGCTTTATGTAATCTCTAAGCGAAATGATATTCATTTGTTCTTATTTTCTATACGACATAGAATCGATATCATGCTGTAAGCAGTGTCGCAGCCAAACTGCTTGTCTATGGCAAAAGTAGAATAGGCAGTATCCACGTGGGGGATATGTTTCATGCTAGAATAATGCGAATTTGCCTACCCCTCTTTATTAGATTTTTTACTATATTTATTTGTTATTCCTTCCTTTTATAATATTGACGATATAAGCAGCGCTACTATGACTCAAACGATGACCTCACAGACTTCTTCTCACTCTGACATTACTTCTAGCTCGTCATCTGTTGATGACTTTATTCTGACACCGCCTGCTGTTTTTCCTTATAAAGAGCAGCAGCTGACGGCACGCGCCCGTATTATCGAGCAAATGACGTCACGAATTCTGCTGCTAGATGGCGCGATGGGTACGCAGATTCAGACCTACAAGCTAGAAGAGTCTGACTATCGTGGTGAGCGCTTCGCTGATATCAACCAAGACGTACGCGGCAATAATGATCTGCTGGTGTTGACTCAGCCGCACATGATTAAAGACATTCACCATGATCATTTGTTGGCTGGTGCGGATATCATCGAGACCAATACCTTTAACGGTACGCGCCTGTCGATGGCTGACTATGACATGCAGTACTTGGTGCCTGAGCTGAACAAAACAGCAGCCAAGATTGCGCGCGCAGCGGCTGATGAGTTTACCGCCAAGACGCCTGAGAAACCGCGTTTTGTCGCTGGTGTGGTCGGTCCGACCTCACGTACGTGCTCGCTATCGCCTGATGTCAACGACCCTGCGTTTCGTAATATTACTTTTGATGAATTGGTGCTTAATTACCGTGAAGCAACTTTATGCCTGATAGAAGGTGGCGTCGATCTTATTTTGATTGAGACAATCTTTGATACGCTAAATGCCAAAGCGGCGATATTTGCGATCACAGGTGTGTTTGAAGATATTGGCTTTGAGCTACCAATCATGATCTCAGGTACGATCACCGATGCCTCAGGTCGTACGCTATCTGGTCAAACGGCGGAAGCATTCTACAACTCGATTCGCCATGCCAAGCCACTATCCGTTGGCTTTAACTGTGCGCTTGGTGCTGATGCGCTGCGCCCACATATTCAGACATTGTCAAACATCGCTGATACCTTTGTCTCTGCGCATCCAAACGCTGGTCTGCCCAATGAGTTTGGTGAGTATGACGAAACCGCTGAAGAAACGGCTGCCCTACTCGAAGGGTTTGCTAAAGCGGGTATCTTAAACATCGTGGGTGGCTGCTGTGGTACGACGCCTGAGCATATCCGTCAAATCGCTAAAGTCGTGGCAAACTATGCGCCGCGTGTCATTCCAGAGATTGCGCCTGCCTGCCGCTTATCGGGGCTAGAGCCTTTTACCATCAATGCTGATAGCTTATTCGTCAATGTCGGTGAGCGTACCAACGTCACAGGCTCCAAAAAATTCCTACGTTTGATTAAAACCGAGGCCTATCTTGAGGCGCTCGATGTCGCGCGTGATCAGGTTGAGGGCGGCGCGCAAATCGTCGATATCAATATGGACGAAGGCATGCTCGACTCCAAGCAGGCAATGATTCACTTCGTCAACCTCGTCTCAGGCGAACCAGATATCAGCCGTGTACCGCTAATGATTGACTCATCCAAATGGGACATCATCGAAGAAGGCCTCAAACGTACGCAAGGCAAATCTGTCGTCAACTCCATCTCGCTAAAAGAAGGTCATGCTGAGTTCGTTGAGCGCGCCAAATTGTGTATGCGTTATGGTGCCGCTGTTATCGTCATGGCGTTCGATGAAGACGGACAAGCTGACACCTACGAGCGTAAGATTGAAATATCTAAACGCAGCTATGATGTACTGGTCAACGAGGTGGGTTTCCCTTCTGAGGACATCATCTTTGACCCGAATATCTTTGCCGTTGCAACGGGTATCACTGAGCATAATAACTATGGCGCTGACTTTATCAATGCCACACGTTGGATTACAGAAAACCTACCAAATGCGATGGTTTCGGGCGGGGTGTCCAACGTGTCGTTTAGTTTCCGTGGTAACCCCATCCGTGAAGCGATTAACTCTGTGTTCCTATTTCACGCGATCAAAAATGGCCTGACCATGGGTATCGTTAATCCAGCCATGCTTGAGCTGTATGATGATATTCCGATTGAGGCGCGTGATGCGATCGAAGACGTCATGCTCAACCGCAATCAAGGTGAAACGGGGCAAGATGCGACCGAGCGCCTAATGACTGTCGCTGAAAATTACCAAGATGGCGGCAAGAAAAAAGACAGCACCGTCGATATGAGCTGGCGTGAGGGTACGGTAGAAGAGCGTATCGCATATGCCCTCGTCAAAGGGGTGACCACCTTTATCGAAGAAGACACCAAAGAAGCATGGGAGAAATATCCCAAACCGCTCGAAGTTATCGAAGGGCCACTGATGGACGGTATGAATATCGTCGGTGACCTATTCGGTGCGGGCAAAATGTTCCTGCCGCAAGTCGTGAAATCTGCTCGCGTGATGAAGCAATCCGTCGCATGGCTAAACCCGTACATCGAAGCGGAAAAAGTCGAAGGCGAAGTCAAAGGTAAAATCCTGATGGCAACCGTCAAAGGCGATGTGCATGATATCGGCAAAAACATCGTCGGCGTGGTACTTGGCTGTAACGGCTATGATATCGTCGATCTGGGCGTGATGGTACCGTGCGAAACCATCCTCGATACCGCTATCAGAGAAAAAGTCGATATCATCGGTCTGTCAGGGCTGATTACCCCAAGTCTCGATGAGATGGTCTATGTTGCCAAGCAAATGCAAGAGCGCGGCATGACCCTACCATTGATGATCGGCGGCGCAACAACATCGAAAGCGCATACGGCCGTCAAGGTCGAACCGCAGTATCAAAACGATGCGGTCATCTATGTCTCGGACGCCTCGCGCTCAGTCGGCGTGGTGACCAAACTGCTATCAAAAGAGCACCGTACTGCTCTCATCGATGAAACCCGCGCAGAATATATCAAAGTACGTGAACGCCTTGCCAAGCGTCAACCCAAAGCCGCCAAAGTCACCTATGCCGAATCGGTCAAGATTGGCTTTCAATATGATTGGGAAAACTACGTGCCACCGGTGCCAAATACGTTAGGACAAGTGATATTGGATGACTATCCAATCACTAACCTATTGCCCTATATCGACTGGACACCATTCTTTATCTCTTGGGGCCTGACGGGTAAATACCCGAAAATCCTACAAGATGATGTAGTAGGCGAAGCGGCTCATGATCTGTTTGAAAACGCTGAAGAGCTGCTACAAAAAATGATTGAGGAAAAATCCATCGTCGCTAAAGGCGTGTTCAAACTCATGCCCGCTCGCCGTACTGGGGCCGACACCGTCACCGTCTATGACGATGCGCCTGCTGATGGCGGCAAACCAACGTATCAGTTCGAGCACTTACGTCAGCAAAGCGACAAAGCAAGCGGTAAGCCAAACCTAAGCTTGGCGGACTTTATCTCGCCATCAGAGACGCATACCGATCACTTGGGCGGCTTTACCGTCTCTATCGTGGGTACAGAAGCATTGGCTGAAAAGTACAAAGCAGCAGGCGACGACTATAACGCCATTATGGTACAAGCGCTGTCTGACCGCCTAGCAGAAGCCTTTGCCGAGCATCTGCATGAGCTAATCCGTAAAGAATATTGGGGCTATCAGCCGACTGAGTCACTCACCAATGAGGAAATGATTAAAGAAAAATACGTCGGTATACGCCCTGCCCCTGGCTACCCTGCTTGCCCTGAACATACCGAAAAAGGCAAATTGTTTGATTGGCTCGGTACGGTCGAGGCAATCGGTACGACCTTGACCGAAAGCTATGCGATGTGGCCTGCGTCATCTGTCAGCGGATTCTATTACTCGCATCCTGATAGTGAGTACTTCAACGTCGGTAAGATCAGTCGTGACCAGTTAGAGAGCTATGCCGAGCGTAAAGACTGGGATATGAAGACTGCTGAGAAGTGGTTAAATCCGAATTTGTAGGGATGGTTTTAGCTAGAACTTTTTAAATGAATATTTGCTGCGGGATTGGTTGCTTAGGTAGCCAATCACGCTCTCATTGATATAAAATAAACATTACTGTATTTTCAAGTATTTAAATCAACTATCGTCATTAAGAGTTAACTTCTTAAATATGGCAATAGCTTGAAGTAAAGTATGATATAAAAATTATGTAAAGCCAATTTATATCTATGGTTGAGTTTTTTGAGGCTGGCTATGAGTTTGAAGTGGTTAAATTTTAGGAGCTCCAACTTGTGAAGGATAAGTCTAAACACCAATCTGTACTCATTCTCAATGGTTATGATGCTCGGCAATTTTTTCTTAAAAGTGAATCTTATTGCAATATTGATTTACCTCCCTACTATACCTTTCAAAATATTTTGGATGAGACAAGCAAGATTTATTATGACTATTATTTGCAAGAAAAGCCTCTTAAATCTTATACAAATACTAAAAAAGTCAAAGAACTAAGTGACGTTAACTATCATATATACGCTAACAAAGATGGGAATTTATCTTGGAGAGAATTTCAAGTAATTCATCCCTTATTATATATTCATCTAGTTTATACTCTAACCCAAAGAGATAATTGGAGTAATATCGTAAATAGATTCAGTACTTTTAAAAAGAATAGGCAAATACAATGCCTAAGTATTCCAGTTTTGTCCTTAACAGAAGAATCGGATAAAGCTGAACAGGTTAGTAACTGGTGGCAGAACGTTGAGCAACGTTCAATTGAGCTAGCCTTAGAGTATGACTATTTATATGATACTGATATTGCTGATTGTTATAGTTCAATTTACACACACTCATTAGCCTGGGCTGTGGAAGGTAAAAATGTAGCAAAAAAAAATATGCACGATAAAGAACTATTAGGGAATCAGGTTGATACAATTATACAAATGATGCAACAAGGTCAAACTAATGGTATTCCTCAAGGCTCAACCTTGATGGATTTTATTGCAGAAATACTATTAGGCTATATAGATGAACAGCTTTCGAAAAAGATAGAAATAGAAGGTATTTCTGACTATAGAATTATTAGGTACAGAGATGACTATCGTATATTCGTAAATAATCCAGACGAAGGTTCAACTTTATTGAAAATTCTTTCAAAGGAATTACTTGAAGTCGGTATGAGGCTTAATAGCGCAAAGACTAAAGAGTCAAACGACGTTATCACAACAGCTATAAAGGCTGACAAGATCGATTGGCTAAATACTACTATTTTAAATAAAAACGCACAACAATTGATATTAGCGATAAGAGAGCATTCAAAAAAATATCCTGATTCTGGGTCATTAAAAAAAGAATTAAGAAAATATTACTATAAAATAAATAAAAAATATGTTCACCCGAACTCTATACTATCACTAGTAAGTATAGTTACGGATATCTGTTATAAAAACCCTAATACTTATCCTATAAGTTTTGCAATAATTAGCAAACTATTGAATTTAGTCTCAGATAAGGATAGAAAAAACTATATTGTTGACGCTATTTTCAAAAAGTTTGAACAATTGCCTAATACTGGCTTCATGCAAATATGGTTTAAAAGAATGATTAGAGACTCAAGAAATGATATTAAGCTTGATGAAGAATTATGTACAATCCTCAATTCTCAAAAAAGTTTATGGGATAACAGTTGGATAAACCCAAAGCCTCTGAAAGAGGTTTTGGAAAATACTCCTATAGTTAATATAGAAAAATATTACTCATTAGATGACATTATTCAAAGCAATGAATTTTCTCTTTTTGAGTATCATGAAAAGAAATAAGCTATTCAATTAAAAGTTTCTGGAACAAACAAAATATCATACAAAGCTTCTATACTATCGTATTTAGTAAATTGTCCTTTATTGATTTTCCGTATGTTAGGTCGCTCAGCCTTCACTCCCTCCGCATTACCTTTAGTATGCTTTGCGACTCTAGCGTTTTCTAATCCAGTTAATGGCTTTCCAGCTTCAGACCCAAAAAAATAAAACGAACACAATTCTAAAGTATGTTCATCGAATTCTATCCAAACAATACATCCCGAGGGTTTATTAGCTAAGCGAACATTTACTTTTTGACTTGGTGTCTTAGCACCAAATTTTGAAGCCTTTAATTGAATATGTCGAATAATATTATTGTCTTCAAGGACAACATCGCAACCTGCGTTATCGACTTCAGGTTTCATGACCTCCAATTGACAGTCATCTTTTTGCCACGAAAGTTTAAGCATTTCACCAACAAATAAATGTTCAATAAGCTTTTCTCGGAAGCTTGAATGTTCATAATGCTTGCTCATAATTTACCTTAATACTTTGTAGTAACTCAATCCGCTTTACTCTTCCCCCGCCGACAGCGCTCAGAACAATAAATTACACTGTCCCAATCCTTCTCCCATTTCTTACGCCATGTGAAAGGTCGCTGGCAGACGGGGCATATTTTTTGCGGTAGGTTTTGTTTTTTATGTGCCATGGTTATCCTTATCTCGTATAAAGCCGGGCTAAAAGCGCCAGCCTACTACGACCGTATATTCTAAATTACCGTCATTACAGCTCTCTTACTTCTGATGACTGACATTTTCATACGTCTTCACTCTTCGACATTGATCTGAGCAGTACACCATACTCTCCCAGTTTTTATCTAGCTTTTTAGTCCAGCTAAATTCGCGCTCGCAGACCGGACATTCTTTTTTGCGGACGTTCTTCTTTTTATGCGCCATAATTTTCCCGTAATCTTATTTAGTTTTAACGATAATTATGAATAAATTTATAAGCTAGTTTTTGTTCATGGTGCGCGGGGCGCACCCTACGCGCCACAAACTTTTAAATAGAATTTTTCGTTGCAGAATATATAAAAACGGTGGGTTACGTCTTGTCTGCATTCTCTACGAGAATTCGACAAGCCTAACACCACCCTACCTCACTTTTTTAATGAGTTAACTACTCATAATTATCAAAGATTTTATTAAGACGGTTTAGGCTATTGACGATAAGTTTGCCCGTTTGATCCGTGCTGGTATCGAGAGCGATTTTCTCGTCCATGCGCGTGGTCAATGGCTCTAATGCTTGCTTGAGCGCATTGGCCATCAGCGCAGTTTGCTTAGTGAGATCACTGCTCAAAGCTTGATCGTCAGTACTAGTCGATAGACTTTGAGCCATTTGCTGCGCCAGCTGTTCAACCGCGCTGACCAGTTGCGCCATTAGCGCTTTTTGCATGTCGTGATTTTGCTTGAGGTACTCGCTTTCTGTCTTTTCAGCATTGTGGTCGTGCTTATAGATTTGCGTGAGCTGATTGATGCTCTTCTCAAAGCCACTATCGATGCTCTCGCTGACGACTTTGGCGTTATCTACAAAACCTGTGATAACGCTATCGGCGAGCCGTTTTTGTGATTCAAGCTGCGCGTCTCGTTTGGCTTGCTCTGCTGACTCGTTTAAACGCGCCAGTTGCTCAGGGTCGTTTTGACTGAGGTAAGTATCGAACTGGCTACTGATAGCGTTAAAGCCGCTAGCAAGATCGACAAGCTGCGCGACGATACGTGCGCCGATATCGCCATCCTCGCCGCCCATGGCTTTGTTGCGCAAAAAGTCGGCTTTGATTTGCGCCCAGCGTGCCTTTTCATCCTCTGTCAGCACGCCGCGCATCTCACCAAGCTTCAGTAGATTGCTCTCTGCGCCTTGGGTGAGTAGCTGCGACTCGCCCAAATAGTGATCATCGATTAGCTGGTTTAGCTCATTTTCATTCATGACCGCCGACAGCTTTTCGGTCATCTTATTCATATTACGATAGCTGCCTTGCAGCTTAAATATCGGCTCAACGCGATATTTATCATCTTGCGAAGCGGAGGCAATGTAGGCTTGATTGACGTCCAGAATGACTGCTTGCACTCGAAACATATGACGCAAGATCGCAATGATCTCGTTGATCTCTGAGGTGCTATACGGATAAGTTAGATCGCTACTTTGCGCTTGGGCAAGGTTGGCATTGTCCGTTTTAGCCATTTTAATCAGGCGATGCACATCGCTTAAATCGCGGTTTGCTAGTGGTGCGAGGACACTATTAGAGGTCAGGGAGTTTTCGATATAACTGAGGGCAAAGATGTCTTCCATGCCGCTCATGATGTCGCCTAAATTGTAGATATCGGCACGGTTGGCAAGCATATCAGGTACTTTAAAGGCCTCGCCACTTTCGGTATACGGGTTACCCGCCATGACCACACAGAACTTTTTGCCGCGCATGTCATAAGTTTTGGTCTTGCCTTGCCAGACGCCATCGATACGGCGCGTGCCATCGCCGAGTGAGATAAACTTTTGCAAAAACTCCGCGTGCGTATGCTGAATATCATCGAGATACAGCATGACATTATTGCCCATCTCAAAGGCTAAGTTGATTTTATTCAGCTCTTCTCTTGCCGTGGCATTGGGGGCTTTTTCGGGGTCTAATGAGGTCACATCATGGCCGAGTGACGGACAGTTAATCTTCATAAAAATAAGGCCGAGACGATTGGCCACATACTCCATCAAGGTCGTCTTACCATACCCTGGTGGCGATATCATCATGAGTATACCCATCAAGTCAGTCCGCTTATCCTCGCCCACCGTGCCCATCTGCTTGGCAAGGTTATCGCCGATGAGTGGCAGGTAGCTCTCGTTAATCAGACGGTTACGCACGAATGAGGACAAGGGACGCGGCATAAACTCGTCCAGTCGCAAGGTTTCTTTTGACGTGTGCAATATCTCTGAGCGCATCGCCAGATAGCGTCGATAGTCAGGAATCACTTGGGTATCATGGTGATGCAAACGGTTTAAAAAGTCATCAACGGCAAAGGTTAGGGTTTGCTGATGAATACGTGTATGCTCACCCAGTAGATTATTCACTTGTATTTCAAGTGACACCTTACCCGTGTGACGCGCAAAGCTTTGCACTTGATTGAGCGGATTATTGATACTGGTCAGCGACGTTGATGATGACGTTGAAGGTAAGGAGAACGATAAGGTGGAAGCGGCATTAGCTGTGCCTTTATTTGCGCCGCCTTTATCAAAACTCGCGCCTGAATCAATCAATCGTTGCACCAAGGCTTCACGCTGCGCATCATTTAGTTGAGTGAGTAGTACAGCAATGGCTTCTGGCACATAATGACGACCACTCTCTAGTTGCTGTTTGCGTAGTGCCTCTTTTTCTTGATGTTCAGCAAGCTGCACTTCACTGAGTGTCTCGCCTGCCTCATCCGTGCCATCAGCTGTTGCGTTAGCCGACTCAGTACCACCATAGGTTTTATCAAGTAAGGCATGAAACCATGTGGCTAATAGCTCATAGGCTGACTTAGGTTGGAAGCCGAGCTTACCGATTGAGGACTGTAACTGCGCAAAACTGGCATTATTTTGCGGGCTGACGGGTGAGCTACTCAGCGTTTGGCTAAGCTGCTCGCACAACTGCTCGGCCTGCCTACTGGTCTGCCAGTTCATTGTGTTATATGCGGCGGCATTTGGCTCCGCTGACTGCCCCATGACGCTGACCAAATACTCACTCGCCAGCTGCACATAGCTTGGCTTAAAAACATTAGTGTTATGAATGTCGCTGATAGTTGAATATGACTCTGACTCCAATGCGGCATCTGACGGCTGCTTAGCACTATTACTATTGCCAATACGTTCGTCACGATAGGCCGCGACAAAACGGTGCATCACTTGACTCATATCCTCGACCAGTAAGGATTTGGCAGTATCACTACCGAGTGCACGGCGCAACTGCTCAGCGGTAGCCGCTCTATCCGTCCAGTTATTTGCGCGTGTCAGTACTGACTCGTTCAGCCAATCGTCATATCCAAATTGACGTAGGCTATCTAAACCCAGCGCTTGTACGATACTTAATTGCCAATAAAATAATTGCGCCAGTGCGCGGACTTGTGGGGTATAAATAAGTAGCCCGGCCTCACGTAACGTCGGCAGTATTTGCATCAACAGCAGCGTGGCATCATGGTCATGAATGCCCTTGTCATAACCGAGCTGATAACGCGGAGTCGCGTAGGCTTTGACCAGCTTTGCCAGCGGACTGTCATTATCGATATCACCGTTGACGTCCAAAGTAATGACGGTTTCGTCATATGCTTGGTAGAGACAGGTCTCGGTTAGGCCGTCTTGGCTATTTTTAGCGCTCTCGATGATGCTATACGCCAAGTACTCGGCGCGGTATACCTTGTCGGACTCGGAGGCAATATTCATCTCCCAATACGGACGCAAGGCATTCAGCTCAGTGTTATTAAGCGCTTCGTAATAGTCGGTCCCCGTCAGATGCAAATTAAGCACACGCGTGCCATCTGACTGCTGACGACTGAGTAAGGTTAAATCCAATGGTTGGGTGTTAACCGAAAAGCGATGCTTACCCAGCTTAATGATTTGACCGCCATCTTCAAACAAGTCCGATTTGTCTTTTAGACTCTTATAGCTTTCGATTTGAATGGCTTTTAGGCGCGCATCAATGTCATCGGCTTTGACGCTAAAGCCCATCGCTTGTAGCTCTTTTGCGATGTTACGGACTTTTTGTACCAGACCATCGGAGGCAAAGTACGTATTGAGCGCTTCTTCTTCGGTAAAGCCCGTGACGCCTGTGCTTTGCGTACGTTTTTTGATACTCTCAAGCATCCGCAGCGCCCCATCGCCTAGGTTTTGTGCTTTGCGATTGCGGGCATCGAGCAGTTGCTGCTTATGGTTTTCAAAGGTCTCGTAAATCTCTTCACGTTTACTGATGATATCGGCTAAAAACTGATCGCCGCTATTGGTCTCTGGATCGGCGAACTGGCTTTCTAATTCCTCTAACTGCACGAGCAGCTTTGCCATTTGCTCATCTGATTTCTCAGGGGTATTAGCAATCGATAAAGCATTGGCAATCGATTGACCGAACAGCTTAAACTGCGCGCCAAATTGCGCGACCGCTTCAGCCGATCCTAAGTTTTTACGTTTATGATTGAGCTTGGCTTTACTTTGATTCAGACTGGCATAAATGGTCGAGATGTCATCGATGATTTGCGTGCGTACCGTGGCGTCGGCAACATCCAACGTGCCGAGCAGCTCGGTCAACAAGTCTAACCCTTGCGCGGTCTCGTCAATTTTATCGAGAACTGGCTTTAGCTCGGCATTGGTCTCCGCCGTGTTTAAGCGCTCACTGACATCGACCAATATCCCTTCGTAGCTTGATAGCGCTTTGTCACCGCTTAAAAACAGTACGGTTTTTTCGGCAAGATTGCTTTCCGCTTCTTCTAGCTGCGCTTGCAGTGCTTCTAATTTATCGCTGTCTAAATAACGCAAATCCTCTAGGCTAACCAAGCGACCCTTTTGTCGTCTTAATGCCGATAGCTGATCGACATAGTCGCTTGCAGACTCAAACGTCGTGACCCGTATCTGCCGCAAAATCTCATTTTGCTGAGATTCGGCATCGGCAAGCGCGGTTTGAGTTTGTTTTTGGATACTTTGGACTTTGGCAAACTCATCAATGACCAGCTCAGCGGTCGCTGTTACTTCTTTAATACTACTAGCGACGTCGCTCAGCTCAGGCTCAGACAGCCAGTAGTAGCTATCAAAGAGCCGACTGGTATTGTCCGACAACTCTTCATAGAGCTTTTGTGACACGCTTTGATTGTCAATAAGACGCGTAATGCTATAAAGGTCAGAGATGCCGCGCACCAGCTCTTTGTTACCGATTTTACCGTAGAAGCTGGTGCTTTCAGGCAACTCGCTCACATATTCAGGCGAGGCATAAGGGGTGTGCCATATCTGCATCGGATGAATGCGCGACGGCTCACTTTGGTCACTAAACAGCACCAAACGGCCATTGTCTGCCAACGCCATACCATTGCAATAGATCGGATTCGCCAGTTGTTTTTTGATCAGGTTATAAGGAAACAGCCCCGTGATACCCAGCTCTCTATCGTAAAATAAGAATAGAACATCTTCGCCATTCGTCGAGATAATTTTGCGCTTAAACTTTAAATTTTTGGCACCGACACTGTTGGCATCGAACAGCTTATACTCGCCCGTCTGTAGATAATAGCCACCCGGAAATATAATGCCGTGATCTTCGGGCAACTGTACGCAGGACTGACCAATCGCATCCAAACGCAGCACCGCTTCGGTTAAGGTGTTATAAACAAAATAACGATAACTGTCCTCACGATAAGGCAATATTTTGAGGAGAATTAAGCTACCGACTTTGGCATAGGCAATCTCAGCATCGGTCAGCGACTGGGTGCGATCATTGACGGGCTCGCTATAGATGCCCTGCCCTGACTGCGTATTGTCTTCAATCTTGATGGTCAAATCACCGCCGACCGTTTCCACAAATATCGTGTCCAAGATATTCATGTGTGGATACTTACCATTGACCATCTGATCGCGCGTGGTCTCGATCCAATCAAAGTCATAGGCAGGCGGCAACTCAATATCACGCTCGCCGCGATTGTCCACGTAGGCGACTTGGGCAGCCTCTGGTGTGCCTTGGCTAAAGTCTAACGCAAAACGAAACACTCGAATATCGGTGATACGCTCACCGATCTGAAACGCCAATAGCAACTTGCTGTCTTTAACAGTCAGTTGAATCAGGCGTGTTTGCTTGTAATAACGATAGAGTTCATTGAAGTCTTGGACAAAGGCATCTTGATCTAAAAACGTCCCTGTTAAATCGACCTCTTCGAGCTGATACTCCTGCTCCGCACTATCACCACTACGGCTCTGCGGACTCTCATCGCTATTGCCTTTGTTGGCAGGATCTATCAAGCGATATAGCGACAGCACATCTTTAATATTACTGGCGCGCTTTAGCCCCATAAACACGTTATAGCCAAATAGCAAATAATCGCCGACTTGCACCATATCCTGCGCTACACAGTTGTGTTCGGTACGGATACGCGTGCGGGCAATGACCTGCATTTGGGTGCTGCCGAACTCTGTCAGACGCGCAGCATTTAATTTGGCGGTTTGTTGCTCTAGACGACTGCCCTGCTCTGTTAAGCGTTTTTTGATGAGCTCATACGCATTACCAGAGGCTACTGCCTGATCGGTTTGGGTTGCTTGATTCGCATTAGGATCGCTTTTACTATCTGAATTGGTTGGGTATTGCGTGTCCGCCATCGTTGCTCGTCCGTTTCTGTTTTTACATAATAAGAGAATTGTCTGGCAATCAGGAAATAAGAAGCTATTTGAGATAAAACAGTATTAAAAGTAAAGAAGCACGTGGCTAATCTAAAAGAACGGTCAATATGGGTTTGTTTAGATTAGCCAACTCATTTTCAGCGTAAGCGTTGAAAATGAGTTGGTTAAAGCGCTCTGCTATCTAGATAACAGAGCGTTTATAACGACTAATATTCATACCAATCGCACATCGTTTAAGCAGTTTTGTCATCATTTGACTGATTGGCTTTCATCGCTTGGTTGGCCATGACCCCATTGATAATACCGCTTAACGTGTCTGACTTACCCGCTAAACCATCAATGGCTTTACCGATCGACAATGATTTGGCAAAGTTGTCAAAGAAGTGCGCTTCACCGCCAACGATATCGATTTTGGCTTTTTGGAGCGCCACTGCCAATACTTCGGCGTTTTCTTTGGCAATCTCTTTACCTGCATCAATTGATGCCATCGCTTCTTGTAGCGCGGTCTCAAGACCCATGCGGAACTCTTCGTGCTCACGCGCTTCCTTACTCATGCTACCCATGGCATTGAATTTCTCTACCAGACCATCTGCTTCGGCTTGGAAGTGCGCGCGAGTGACTTCGGCTTTTGCCAGTCCAACGTCACGTTCTGCCTTGGCATTTGACTCGCCGCGAGCAGCGATAACCTCAGCATTGGCCATGCCGACATCACGCTCGGCTTTAGCATTAGATTCACCGCGAGCAGCAACAATCTCTGCATCGACCATACCGATGTCACGCTCCGCTTTTGCTTTAGAGGCACCGCGAGCCGCGATAACTTCGGCTTCAGCCATGCCTTTTTCGCGGTCTGTTTGAGCCTGAGCCTGTCCCGTCGCTTTGATAACATTGGCTCTTGCAATGCCTTCTTTTTCAAGCGACACTGATTTGGCTTCTTGAATCGCCGCTTCAGCAAAGCCATGCGCTGACTCTTCTGCTTTGATACCTTCTGCCATCTTGATTTTGGCGTCCGCATCTTTTGCAGAGGCTTCCAGATTTGCATTGGCAAGCGTGGTAATTTCGACAGCTTTATGCTTGGCAGACAGCTCTTCTGCTTCGGCTTTTTTCACCTGACGCACTTTGAGCTCTTCAGCATCTGCTTCGGCAGCCAGTACGCGCGTTTGCTTAGAGCGATCCGCTTCGCTGACTTCGCGAACTTCTTTGATACGCTCTTCTTCTTGCGCCACAGTTTTGTCCACCGCGATGCGCTCACGAATGACGTTGGCGATTTCTTTTTTCTCAAGCTCAATCGCGCGCTCGGCTTCGATACGCTGCAAGTCTACTTCGCGCTCACGCGAGACAATTTCTAAATCGCGAGCACGCGTGACTTTTTCTTCTTCAATGACTACGGCACGCAGGCGATTTTGACCCGCCACTTCGATTTCACGTTGCTGATTTTCACGCTGAATCGCCAAATCTTGCTCCACCATAATGATGGCAGTTTCTGATTTTTTGCGCTCTTCTTCTTCAATCTTGCGAGTTTCGGCCGTTTCACGGGCAATCACTGATGAGATTTCACGCTTTTGCTTGGCTTCGGCATCGGCTTGTTGACGCTCCAACTCTAGCATCGCTTCTCGGGTTTCGACATTCTTTTTCTTAACGGCCAGCTCTTCGTCACGCTCAAGCTCATTGGTAATGACGTTTTGGAACGCTGTTAGCTGAGTGATCTTCTTGATACCTTCAGCATCTAGGATGTTGCTTGAGTCTAGTGATACTTTTGGTGTTTGTTCCAGATAATCAATCGCCACATCCTCTAGGACATAACCATTGAGATCGTTACCGATTTCTTGGACAATACTGTCGCGGAACTCGCTGCGGTTTTCGAACAGTTTGACAAAATCAATCTGCTTACCGACGGTTTTTAGTGCTTCTGAAAACTTAGCGTTAAACAGCTCATTGACCGCGACTTTATCGGAGGCTCTCTCAACACCGACGGACTTGGCGACTTTGAGTACATCCTCTTCGGTTTCATTGACACGTAGATAGAATGCGACTGTGATATCAGCACGCATATTATCCGCACAAATCAAACCTTCTTTACCACGTCTATCAACCTCTAGCGTGATGAGCGAGATTCTCATCAGCTCTTTTTTGTTGATTACTGGCCACACAAAGCCGCCATCAAAGCGTACGGCTATTTTACTCACACCGTTGATAATGAGTGCTTTGCCCTGCTCAACCTTGAAGTAAAAGGCTTTGAGCATCAAAAGTGCGACCATCATAAAAACAAACGCCAGCACCACAACCACGCCGACGATAATGAGTATGTCCATATTCATTCCTTTAATTAAAACATTCCAAGCGAATTTAAAACTCTTGCTATATTTACTAAATACTTATTTTTTATGTTATTGAGCCATCATCCACTGAGCAATATCATTGATGAGCTTTATTTGTCTTCAACAGGAGTCACTCGGTAGGTGTTGGTGCTATCTAAATACTCTACCAGCACGACTTTATCGCCTTGTTTTAGTTGATGGTCGTTCATGTCTGATCGAATCTTGAGTATCAGTCCAGCACCGCCATCATTGAGTGTCGCCTCGCCATGTTTGTCCGTCACACTGAGCGTACGCACTACAGCGACTCTACCCACGTTACTAGACGAATTACGTTTGGGAATTTTGGCTATATTTTTGCGGATAGGGGAAATAATAATGCCTGTCAACCACATCGATACAACCAAGACAAAGACAAGTGCCCCTGTACCGAATAAATAATACAGCGCACCCGAATCAAGATACTGATGTAAAAAGCTGGTATATAAGTAGCTGAGTAGCCACCCTATCAAGCTAACGAGACTGAGTATGATGATCAACGGAACACCATAAAGACCAAATTTGAGCATGAGACCTGTGAAAAAACCAGTCGATGACAAGTTGGCGATATCAGTATCGCTGCCTGACTCACCACTTACATCAACCAGATCGACAGTGTCCATATCTGCCATGCCAAGCAAAGACACAACCCAATACAAGGTGACAAACATCACAAGCCCAGTAAAAATAATCGTGGGATACAAACTGATCTTAGTAACAAATACTAAAAACGCTTCTTGCATGACACCTGCTCTCCCTTTACCCACCTAGTCTGATACGCTAATCGTTCAGTGCAGCGCTTAGTACGATGCGGATAACGCTTAACCGACCTGACGCTATTTGTTTAAACCCTTCAGAATCAACTTATATTTTCTTATTCATAATTATATATACATTTCATTACATAATATATAGGAATTGTTACTAACGTCCCCATATCGGTGAGCGCACGACGCCACCATCTTGACTATTAATGGCGTAGCTTGTATTCCCTGAGAGCGAATGAATCACCAGATCTCCCCCATTCTTACCGCCGATTTGCCCACTGATTTTTGAGTAGCGTGTAGGATAAACCGCATAGTTTCCAGAAGGAGACAGACGAGCAGGTTCATCAAGTCCAGTTTCTGCCAGATTGGATACTTGTCCAGTTGTCAGCGTCATAACAGCGGCTTTACGGCCATTAAGGTAAGCCATCCGTTGACCGTCTGAGCTGAGCTGTGGACTGGCGACATAACCGCTGGTCGGTACAGGCGTGGCACTACTGGTTGCAAAGTTGTAGCGATAGATACGTGGGCGTCCAGCCCGGACTTTATCACTGGTATATACAAAGCTCTTGCCATCTGCTGCATAACTTGGCTGAACCTCAGTACTCGGCAAGGTTGTTAGCTGACGCGTCTTGCCATCGCTCAGTTGCATCTCATAGATATCAGCATTGCCGCCGACGGTCGAGCTGTAGAGTAAATGCTGACCATCCGGTGAGAATGACGCTGACATGTTACTGCCTTCAGCATTGACGACTAGATTGCGCGTCTTGCTACGACGATCATATATATAGATCTTGGGATGTTCACGTGCAGCTTGTTTGCTATAAGCAAGTAATTGCCCATCGGCTGACCATGCTGGTGCATAGATATAGCCGCGCAACTGATCAATGAGCTGACGATCACTACCATCAGGACGGATACTATAGAGTGTCGATACTTTAGCCGCTCCAAGCCCTTGCTCCTCTACGTAAGCAATATACCCTTGACGATCAATGGTAGGCATACGCGCAGTCAGCGGATTGCTGTCGACGGTACTGATCGGTTTTTTGGTTTGAATATCAGGCAATGTCTGACAGCCTGTCAGCGCCGCAACGATAGCGAGCGTAGTGACACCTCTCACTGTCACTTTTGGCAACTTGAGTTCTGACATGTGGATTTTGAGCATAATGTAGTATCCAATAACGTCTGAGGGAAAAAGCACGGTAAATAGCTAAAATTAAGCATCACTGCTCTGATATTTAAATCCGTAGCTGCTTTTTTAAAAATTAAGTTTATTGCAGGAGCATTACTCTAGTGTAGCCTAAACTGGCTCAAACTTTGGATAAAAAAAGCCCCACTAGTTAGTGGGGCTCTACGAAGTTTAACTCGTCTGTTTGTCTATTGGTCTGTTTACGCTTAATACGTGCTCATCTCAACAAATGGCAGGCCTATTTTGAGACCGCTTTGAAGTGAGCTACTTGATCATCATTTTTAATAGTCAAAATAGGCACATTGTTGGCATTTTTACTGAGGCTATACTTACCTTGTACTGTGGCTAATGCCGCGGTATCAAAGCTGGCTTGCGGCTCAGGACACGCCATCAAAGTGCTGATACCGTTTTTGAGCTGCACATCACCGTTTATAACGCTATAGCCTGCACTCATATTGTTGCAGGTATTCATGAATGCTACGTAGTCTCTGCCCTCATCGTTCATAAAACTTAAGGTCAGAGGTTTTGCTGGATCAAAGAACAGTTGCGATACTTGCTCACCATTGCTCTCTTTGGCGTCAACCAGCTGCCAAGCGTAAGCTTGTAAGGCATCGTTGGTAACTGCCTGACTGCTTGGCGCAGGCAGATTAGCAGTTGTCTGGCAACCAGCAGCAAGCGCCCCAGTGGCAAAAGTAGCGACTATCATTACTTTCATCAGGTTATTCATTTCTTCTCCTTACATATTGAACCGAAAACTCTTGTTATAAGCCCCAATAAGCTTAGCCAAAATTTTAGTTTTATTATGATTGATTGTGTTATTTCCTGTATTAAAGAATAACTACGTTTATCCTGACTCATTATCGGCTGTCATTATAAACTGGGTGTTATATTTAAAACTCATGGATTAAATCCTATAGTCGTCTGGATGCTATTCTAACAAGTGATAAAGCAGATTTGCTCGATGAGTGTTTATACAAAAACACCCCACTATATAGTGAGGTGTTTCATATATTGTTGTTAGATACTAGTGATTGCTGTCATTCCCTACTGCCTCAAATGAAACATCTAAAGAGGGTTTAGTCAGCATATCAGTTATCATTTTAGATCACATCTGTACCGGTAATCTCTGGCTGGTCAGTAGCAGGTGCTGTCATGCTCGACATAGATTGGCAACCGACGAGTACCGTTACCATTACAATACCTGTCATCAATGCTTTGGTCATGTTTTTCATATGAGCTCCTAAATAGTTTTAATATACCGTTATGGTTGGTTCAAGTGAAGTATAACTATCATTGTATTAAACTACAGATATTGGGCCGTACTTCTCCCAGAGACCGTAGCTTATTCACACTTTTAGCATACCCATCTCTTACATTGCTGTAAGTTAATTAATGTTAATGAAATAAGCTTACTGCGCCTTCATTTCTTGCAAGGCAGCATACCCTGATAAACGCTTGCGTTCAGCATCGTCAAACAACTGCTGCTCAAGTTGTTCTATCTGAATTTTTGCTTGGCTTTGATCTGCACTTTGACTTAATAAGCGCTGTTTTTGCGTCTCATACTGGTTGAAACGCTGGTCAAAGTTGGCGTCTTCTAGATCAACTTGTGCCAGTCTCTCTGCCGCTGGTGCGCCGACGAGCTCTCGACGCATATCGTATAAGGCTTCGGGTGTTGCACCGCGCGCTTTCATTTGTTCGGTACGAGCCATCAGCTCACCAAGATTGGCTTGCTGCTGGATATTGGTTTTGGTGGCATTATCGGGCAAGCGACTGACATAGTCTTGCCTAGCGGCTTGCTTTTGAGCGTCGCTCATTTGCTGGTTTTGATTGATTCTGACCATTTCTACACTATAGTCATCATAATCATCTGCAGCACCGAAGAACGCCGTAATGGTCGCTTTGTCAAAATATTGCTGACGTAAGCTGGCCACGTCTTGCTGTTGTTGAGCGACTGCATTCAAGTCCAGCTCGCCACTTTTGGTCGCTTGTAGCTGTAGATTACCGTAACGCTTTTCTATCTCTGGCAGTGCCTTTAGATACGCGACATACTTGTTAAATATAGCAACTGCTTGGCTGGCAGCAGGTTCTGGCGTGTGGTGACGGATATAACTCTCAACACGTGCGATGATAACTGTTTCGTCCTCCTCACCAAGTGCGGATAAAAAATAATCGAATAAACGCCGCAGCCCTTCTGTAACGACCAATTTCTTGTTTTCATCAATGATGATTTCGCCATCGATTTGTGTGCCCTTTAGTGATCGTGGCAGACGCTCTAATCCAGTGACAAATGCAGACTGGTTTTGGGGGAGTGTTGCTTCCATAACTTGTCCAGTAGCCAACTCAGTTGAGATTGACTCGTTATATTCACTATCATCAACAGATGCCATCGTTTGAGCTGAGCTTGTCTGGTTATTATCAGGCTTGAACCACATAATCACCACCGCAGTTAGCGCTATGATGACCGCGGCGATTATAGCGATGGGTAAATAGGCTGGGCGGCGATTATTCGACATAAATGAGGGTTCTTTTTACTAGTCAGCTTTAGGGCTTATGTTTTTAAAATCTTGCGTTTTTAAAATCCTGCGTTTTAAAACCTTACGCTCTTAAAGGTTAGCGTTTTTGAGACGATTGACCTGAGTACGGTAGATAGATTTTGGTTCAGAATCACCCCATGCTGTCAGACCTAGCACCTGATCAGCTGAATCCAAATGGTTCATTCTATAATTATCACGAATCACATAACCAAGACGACTCGAACAGGCAGATACCAACCCATCATTAGACTCACCTGCAAACGGTACACCTGTCGCGGCCAATAGATAATCGCTAGGATCAAGTACGCTTGTGATTTGTCCAACACCGCTAAATGAGTAGTATTTGATCCCATTGACCGCAGTACTGGTAGGCTGACCACAATAGTTTCTTGGCATGGCTGCAGGGAATTTGGCATTAAAGCGTGCAGCACCGTCAGTTGATAACGCCATGAGTGCTTGCCAGCCATCTTGCTCTTGTATCTCTTTAAAACTGATACCTGAACCAACATCTGCAAAACCACCAATCAAATTAAAGACGCCTGATACTAACTCTGTGGTGATGTTCGATGGCGTACCAGTATTGTTATTTGGTTCGAGGACGTTTTTGACAAAATCGGCTGTTTTTGATCCTTGCTCTGGGCTCGACACTGCTGTAACTGATGCGACGTACTTTGGTGCGACGCCAGCGACATAACGAATATCTATACCGCCTTGACTATGCCCAAACAAATTGACTTTAGGATCGCCTGAAATAGCGGCGATAGTTTTGACTTGTTGTAGCAGCTGCTCTCCGCGAATCTCACTGTTATTGACGGCTGACGTCTTGGTGGTATATACCTCTGAGCCACCCTTCATCAACTCTGTAGGGATGCCGTTGAAGTAATCGATAACCCCAAATAACTGGGTGAACCCGCCAAGTCCATGAGCCATAACGACTGGGTATTTGGTTTTGGTATAGCTAGATGTGAAGTACCTACTGTCAACCAGCTTACAACCATTGGCATTGGCACAATTATAGTACTGACCTGCTGCTTGGGCTGATGTGGTTTGTAGTGTCATTAATAAGACACCAGTACCGATTGAACCCAGTATTGGCAAAAAAGCTTTTGGTGTGATGGCGGCACGAACGTATGAAGAGAGTGTCATAACAACATCCTTGTTATCGTTGATTTTAGTTATCTGTACCGCACAAAAGCGATAAAGATTGCTGCTAATCCCTTTAGCAGGCAAAGTTACATTACTGATATCTTCTGTAAGATTCAACTAAATTATCAGAATATGAATATATTAATGTGACTACGGGGTCATGTTCAGTTTTTATAGGCTGTAAAGCAATTATTATCAATCATAATGATAGGTTGACTATCATTTAACCTAGAACTGACGTTCTTCCATTTATGGTATAATTAGTTCACATGAAACCCATAATTATAAGATAGATGATGATGACTAAAAAAAACCTTATCCAGTCGGCTGATGCCATAGAAAAAATGCGCGTGGCTGGCAAACTCGCTAGTGATGTTCTGGTGATGCTTGATGAGCACGTCAAAGTTGGCGTCAGTACCGAGGCATTGAACCAAATCGCTCATGACTATATTGTTAATGTACAGCAGGCTATCCCTGCACCGCTTAACTATAATGGATTTCCAAAATCCATTTGTACTTCAGTCAATCACGTGGTCTGCCACGGTATTCCAACTGAAAGCAAGTTACTAAAAGACGGTGACATCATTAACATTGATGTGACTGTTATTAAAGATGGCTATTATGGCGACACTTCAAAAATGTGGATCGTTGGTAACGGCTCTATCATGGCGCAGCGTATTTGCAAAGTGGCACAAGACGCCCTATATGCTGGTATGAGTGTGGTCAAAAATGGCGCGCGTTTAGGCGATGTTGGCGCTGCAATTCAAGCAGTGGTAGAACCTGAGCGCTTTAGTATCGTGCGTGAGTTCTGTGGTCACGGTATCAGTAATGAGTTCCATCATGAGCCGCAGGTCATGCATTATGGCAAAAAAGGCACTGGTTTTGAGCTAAAAACCGGTATGACCTTTACCATTGAGCCTATGATCAATCAAGGGACATGGCAGACTAAAATCTTGCCAGATGAATGGACCGCCATTACCAAAGATCGTAAGCTATCTGCTCAGTGGGAGCACACTATGGTCGTGACAGACAATGGCTGTGAAGTCTTTACGACTCGCCCTGAAGAAGATTTAAGCTTTTTGACACAGTAAGACAATAAAAGATCGCCTAGGCGGTCTTTTTTTTGGCTCATTTTTTGGTCTATAGTTAGGACATCTTTAGCTAAGCGATATTGAGTATTGTGCTGACAGGGTTTTTATCTTTATACTCTAATGACCTAACCCTTTTTATTGATGGCTTTTGCCAGCAAGCAGTGTGTTGATTGACCAGACATGCCAACTTCATAGATTAGCTTGATAGATTGACTTATAAACTCTTAATTGGATAACGCTCATGTTTAATTGCGATGGCGCTTCTATTGATCTCACGCCTCTCCCACTACTAGCTAACGCTACCGACAAACCACTGCTTGGGATTCCTGAATGGTTAGCACAAGTCAACGAGGATATCAGTCGCGAACTCGAACGTGGCACCAATATCCGTCAGTTGGTTGGTGCACGTGCTTGCGCTATCGATAGTTTACTCGTCGCTTTGTTCAAGTGGTTTGAGCTAGACAAAACTGATTTGGCGTTTTTTGCGACTGGTGGCTATGGACGCGGTGAGTTATCTCTATATTCAGATATTGATATTTTGCTACTATCTCCTGACGAAATAGACGCTGATGCCAGTAGCAAGATCGATAAGCTAGTTGCGTTGCTGTGGGATATTAGGTTAGAGCCTGCGCTTTCTGTACGTAGTGTCAGTGATGCTCTAGAAGCCGCGCTTGATCATACTATCGCTAGTGCCCAGCTAGAAGCCCGACTGCTTATCGGCAACGAATCGTTGCAAGATATGCCGATCCAAATTGTGAATAAACAATGGTCTCCTCGCGCTTTTTTTGACGCAAAAATGGAAGAAACTAAAGCGCGCTATCTACAGCACAACTCTACCGAGTATAACCTTGAGCCAAATATCAAAACAGCGCCCGGCGGTCTACGTGATATTCATATTATTGGCTGGGTCACCAAGCGCTACTTTCGAGTAAGTAAGCTCTATGATTTGGTACAGCAGAACTTTTTGACTGAAAAAGAGTTTGATGAGCTTAATTTTGCAGAAGGCTATTTATGGCAGATACGTCACTACTTACATGTATTGACAGGTCGCAACGAAAATAAGTTGTTGTTTGATTATCAGCGTGAGATTGCGCAGCTGATGGGTTACGAGACCCAACCAGACGATCAACCCAATGCTGCCGTCGAACGCTTTATGCGCGACTATTATCGCTGTGCTATGCAGATATCCACGCTGTCTGAGATGCTCACCAGTCATTATTATGAGACCATCATAGAACCTCAGCTGCCTGATGATGAACGTCCAAAAAAGCAGCCAATCAATGCTAGATTTAACCGTATTGGTAATCAAATCGCTATAGCGCATCATCGCGTTTTCGCCCAGCATCCTGAGTCTATTCTAGAGATGTTTTTATTGATGGGTCAGCATGGTATCGACAAGGTTCGCACCCATACGTTACGTGCTCTAAAAATTGCCGCCCGAGGTATTGATCAAGTTTATCGAGACAACCCCGCTCATAAGGCGCTGTTCTTATCTAACTTAAAAGAACAAAACTATCTGTTCCATCGTCTGCGTACCATGAATCGTTATGGGGTATTAGGCAACTATATTCCTGCTTTTGCTCAAGTCACAGGTCTCATGCAATATGACTTGTTCCATCGTTATACGGTAGATGCACATACTTTATTTTTGATTCGAATTTTGCATCGCTTTACCGATCCAATGTTCTCTGAGGATTTTCCGCTGGTCAGTGCGATCTTTCAGCGTATCGAACGCAAAGAGATATTGGTACTCGCGGCGATGTTCCATGATATTGCCAAAGGTCGCGGCGGCGATCATAGTGAGCTTGGTCAAACTGAATCGATTGAGTTTTGTTTGTCGCATGGGATGAGTCTGGCAGATGCTAACTTGGTGGGTTGGCTGACTCGCTATCATTTGTTAATGTCGATCACCGCCCAGAAAAAAGACATCTCAGACCCTGAAGTTGTGACCATCTTTTCAGATCTTATTGGCAACGTCACTCACCTAAACCATCTGTATGTACTGACAGTGGCAGATATGAACGCGACCAATCCACAGCTGTGGAACAGCTGGCGGGCGACACTCATGAAACAACTGTACTCACAGACTCGGCGCATTTTGCGCGCTGATATCGATGCGCCGACCAACCGCCAAGACATGATTAGCGCCACACGCACACAAGCGCTAACGATGCTAGACAACGTCAACAATCAGCATATGAACCGCGATGAAGTGTTGCGTTTATGGGATGATCTGGGCGATGAGTACTTCTTGCGAGAGATTGCAGAGGATATTTTGTGGCACACTGAAGCTATCTTGAACCATCCACCGATTGGTCTTGCTTCTAATGCGGATAGTCCGCCATTGGTGGTGTTGCGTGAGCATCGTGAGCTGGCGCTTGACGCCGTACAGGTCTTCGTCTATACCCAAGATCAGATTAATCTGTTTGCCGTTACCATGGCTGTTTTTGATCAGATGAATCTCGATGTATTAGATGCCCGTATTATCACCGCAACCCGCGATTTTGCATTGGACTCTTATGTATTACTAGATCCTAGTGGCACACTGTTGGTAGACCAAGACAGTCAGCAGGAGCTCAAACAGCGCTTGATTGATGCATTTAAAGATCCTACCGTTCTGAAGCTGGCAAACAAACGTATGCCGCGTCAGCTGCGACATTTTGAGGTTGAGACAGTTATTAGCTTTGAATTCAACGAAGCATCGAACCAACACATCATGAGTCTTGAGACACTAGACCAGCCAGGACTATTGACTCGAGTTGGACAGATGTTTTTGCAGGAGCAAATCGAAGTTCATGCGGCGCGTATTACTACCCTAGGTGAGCGTGCAGAAGATATGTTTTATATCAGTGACCAAAACGATAAACCACTATCTGCCGATAGGCTTGAAGCGTTAAAGTCAGCATTATTAGCCAGTCTAACAACCAAAAGAGAAGATAACGTGGTCTATAGCTACTAGCGTTACCGCTACTGGACATATAACTACCATGGATAATGGCTATTAGTCGGTCAACCACTAACTGGCATGACTGATATGGCTGACGTCATAGCAGATAAAATTAAGGGCACGCTTTATAGCGTGCTCTTATATATTATATTATCTGCATGTTCATGCAGTTCAGCGTCAGCAAGATCAGGTGGCAGTACGCCTAATTCAAGCGCTGTTTGAGTCATTATTAGACGTCCTGCGCTGATTTCTTTTTGTAGCAAACACTGCAAACTTGCTAAATGAAACTGTCCTTTGAGGTAGTCATCTAACTGCGCTAAAGAGATAGGTGCTTTGGCATGCACGTCAGGATAAAGGCTGTCTTCTGCCAAAATAACCATCTCGTTGAGCATCTCTTCGCTCATGAGCTCATCTTTATCTATTTTGCGTTGTAGTTTATTTTCTAAGCGACCTTTGGCAGCAAAAGCACTGATATAGAGTATGCTCTGTAGTACAAACAACGAAATATATTGCCATGAGGTTAGCGATATATTTAGCATATTATTGAGCAGCATCAGTGCCATGGCTACGACCACATAACCGACCAGTTGCCACACTAGCCACATGATCAGGCTGTTTTCGCCAAACCAAAACACTTTTTTTTCTTGACGTTCAATCAGTTGTTCTTTGACTTGCCACCAGCACTGTTCACGCTCTTTTAGTAACTGGTATAAATCGGCAGACTTTAAGTCGGTATTAAGATTTTTATTCTTGATATCTTTAGCGATGAGATCATCGTTATTTAGCACACTAGACATATCAAATCATCCTCAAAATGATCTACCTCTTATGCTGGTAGCCATCTTCTATATTGTTATAAGATATTAACCGTAAAGCGATTTGATGGATTGGGTATTGTAATATAGGCTGTCATAGAAGCAGCCCTAAGCATCAGACATCATGAATTCGCACGCGCGGTATAAGAACAAAAAAGACAAAAAATAAGAGAAGTGCTACACTGCTCTTATGTAAACTTTCTTTATAACTTTATTATTAATTGTCTATTATAGTTACCAAACATATGAATCACAACTTAGAGAATCTGCACCCTTATCCATTTGCAAAGATGGCAACGTTGTTGGCTGATAGCAAGCCCGCTAACGGTTACAGTGAAATCAAACTGGGTATTGGCGAGCCAAAACATAAGCCGCCTGCGTTTGTGCTGGACGTACTAAGAGAAAACCTGGACAAAATAAGTCGTTATCCGACCACGAACGGTATGTTTGAGTTGCGTCAGACGATTGCACATTGGTTAGAGAAGCGGTTTTTTCTTAATCATGTCGATGCCAATACTCAAGTACTGCCTGTAATGGGGACTCGTGAAGCGATATTTAGCTTTGTACAGGCCGTTGTCGATCAAGATACAGGTGAACCTGCAATGTCACCGACCGTTGTCATGCCCAACCCGTTCTATCAAATATACGAGGGCGCAGCCATACTGGCACAAGCGACACCTTACTTTGTCCCCTGTACATTGGACAATGATTTTAAAGGTGACTATCGCGCTGTACCACAAGAGGTATGGGCACATACGCAGCTTCTATTTGTTTGTAGTCCGAATAACCCAACCGGCTCGGTTATGACTATGGAGGATTGGGAGTACCTTATTCGCCTATCGGATCAATACGGTTTTATCATTGCTAGTGATGAATGCTATAGCGAGCTGTATTTTGACACCGCTCCTATCGGACTATTGCAGGCTTGCGCAGCGCTCGGTCGACGTGACTTCAAAAACTGCGTTGTCTTTCATTCTTTATCTAAGCGCTCAAATTTACCTGGTCTACGCTCTGGCTTCGTGGCAGGTGATGCCAAGATCTTGCAGGCGTATTTGCAGTATCGTACCTATCAAGGCTGTGCAATGCCGATACCGCATCAGCTCGCCTCTATTGCAGCATGGCAAGACGAGAAGCATGTGGCACACAACCGCGCCCTGTATCAAGAAAAGTTTGCGCTATGGATGTCTGAGCTGGGTCAGCTACTAGAGCTACGGATGCCAGATGCTGGCTTTTATTTTTGGATAAAAGTACCTGAGCAGTTCGGTGGTGACGATGAAGTGTTTGTCAAAGCCCTATATGAACAGGCTAATATTCATGCGTTGGCAGGACGCTATCTATCGCGCGAGGTCGATGGTAACAATCCTGGACAAGGGTTTGTGCGTGTTGCGCTCGTTGCTAGTGTCGAGGAGAGCCGCGAAGCGATACACCGTATTCGCAAATTACTAGGAGCATAGACAGCTACTTAGAAAGCTGGACTTTTAGATAGTACAACAGTCTCTAACAACCTTAATATGAATAGGGTTGTTAGAGGCTTTTTGCATTAAGGGTTTTGCAGTAATAGTGCTATAGTAAAAGCTCTATTGCAGAATATGCCATCAAGGATGATGCCATGCCCCATCTTGATTTTACCCAGCCACCCTTTGATGTACTGAGCCTAGCTGAGCGTCAAAGTATCAGAAAAAATACCCAAATCCGCTACCTTACCAAAAATGAAGCCTTGTTGGTAGAAGAGATGCAATATCTGTATGTGGTCATTAAAGGGCAGATTGAGCAATCACTGGGTGGTGAGTTTGTTGCCTCCTATCTAGGGAGTAATCATTCTGATGATCCGAACAACAACGATTGGTTTGATAGCCGGCGTTTGCCCGAGTCGCTCATCGAAAGTAGCCTACAAAAAACTACAGACACGCCTATACAATTGTATCAATTTCGAGCCAACGAAGAGACCTTACTGCTACAAGTTAATGGCACCACCGTCGATAAGATCAGCGCACAAAATCATCTGGTACGACAAATGCTATCAGACAAATTACCAGAACGACTAAAAGCCTTGCAGCAGCGCCGTAGCAACCATAAAGCACAAGATCCTGCCAGCTATACCAATCAACAAGAAGTACAGCAAATTATGCTACAACCGGTGAGAGAGGTTCATCTATTACCCGTACATATCGTCGATGCCAATAGCAGCTTATATGACGCTGCGCGTATCATGACCCAAGCTGGGCTAAAGCACGTGCTGGTACGACCGCTTGAACATATAGAAAATATATCAGGAACAGAAGACGAAATGCCGCTCGTGCTAGGCATTCTCACTGATACCGATATTTGCCGTGCTATCAGTGACAGACAAGATCCCGCCAAAACCCTTTGCCAGCGCTATACTAATTTTAAACTACGTACCATCAAAGCCACTGACGAAATTGGTGACGCACTACTCACCATGACCCGTTACCGCATTCATAGACTGCCAGTAATTGATAGTAATGGTAGTGTTATTGGTGTACTGGGGCAAAGCGATATGCTGGCTCATATTGGCCATCATTCACAGCTCATCAGCATTCAAATCGAGCAAGCAACCGATCTATCGAGCCTAGATACGGCAGTCGAACTCATCGGGCGCTATATTCGTGCTCAGCATCAAAACGGCGTAAAAATCGGTAATATCAGCCGTATGGTGCAGACCTTAAATGCACAAGTATTTACCAAGCTGTGGCAACTGATCGTACCTGATGAGGTCATACGCAACACTTGCCTCATCGTCATGGGTTCAGAAGGTCGCGGTGAGCAAATCATGCGTACCGATCAAGACAATGCACTCATCATTCGTGATGACTATACGCATCCTGATTTGGCGCAGTTTGCCGAGACGTTCAATACCCACTTAGCAACACTCGGTTATCCGCTGTGCGATGGCAATATCATGATGACTAACCCCATGTGGCGGCAACCCCTCAAACCGTTTACCGCACAAATTGGCTTATGGTTTAGAAACACTGACCCGATGCATGCTATTTACTTGTCTGCCATACTAGATGGAGAATACGTCTGCGGTGATGAGACCCTGCTCACACAGGTGCGTCAGCATTTAAAACTTGCTCATAGACAAGCCGATCCAATGTTTGTACGTCAGTTTGCACGTGCGGCACTGCAGTTTGGTGATGTCAATCAGTGGTGGCAAAAGTTTGTCCCTTTGATAGGCGGTAAATCAGTATCAGCAGATATTGATCTAAAAAAAGCAGGTATCTTTCCACTGGTTCACGGTATCCGTGCCTTGGCAATAGAATACGATGTGCTCGATGTCCCTAGTAGCAAAGACCGCTTAAAAGCCTTGGTACAGGCTGATGTTTTGAGCCAAGAGCGCGCCAGTACATTACTAGAGGCTTTAGAGTTCTTTATGGCGCAGCGTTTGTCGGTGGCTCTGTCAACCGATGACAAACACGCACGGCAGGTCAATCCGATGACGCTAACTGCCCTTGAACGTGATCTATTTAAAGAGTGTCTGGCAGTCGTAAAAAGCTTTAAAAATCAGCTGCGTCAACACTATCAGCTAGAAATAGCATAAATGGATGAGCAATCAATATGAGCTGGCTACAGCAGTTATCTCGCGCTTGGCAAAAGACGCAGCTACAGCGCCTAGAGCTAGAAACCATGTTCACCACACCTTTGGCTGAGCAATGGGTAGCGATTGACTGTGAAATGACCGGAATAAACCCCAAAAAGCACCATTTGCTATCTGTAGCGGCAATACATATCAATGGTAATACGATCAACACAGGTGATGGTATGCATGTGGTATGCAGGCCTCCTGTGATGCCAGATCGCGACACCATTGTCATTCATGGTCTGCGTACTGCCGATGTCGAGCATGGAATGAGCTATGAAGATATGTTGGCATTATTGCTACCCTTTATAGGCAATCGACCGATTGTCGGATTTTGCACACAGCTAGACCTGGCGTTTTTGAATCCGTTGGTCAAACGTTACATGGGCACGGCACTACCGAACGACGTTATCGACTTGCGCCATTTACACAGTCGGCGTGTGAGTGGTCAGGCCCAAAACCTTCTTGGTCATGCTCAAGACCTAACCCGTATCCTAGCGCATTATGATATTCCTGAGCTTGGCGCTCACGACGCTTATAACGATGCGATCATGACGGCAATGGCATTTCTACATGTGCGCTAACATCTGCCATTGAGGATAAAATTAAGCTTGTGACAGCATGGGCGAAAACAGTAACTCATGTTACCATAGACGGTTTTACCACCTGATGAAACCTGCTCATGCGATACCCTGATCAATGCGACACACCCAAGCGAAATAATCATCCATCTATCACGCCTAAAATCAAAGCATGTATCAGGGGTTGTAATCGTATGCTGTCGTTCAATCAATCGACTAAACACCTCTCTGTGTTGGCACTATTGTCAGTAGCCCTAGTGACGCCAGTTCACGCGTACGCCGCACTGCCAGATGCTATTCAATCGGCCTTATCGCGGGCGGATCTCACAGATTCTGATATCAGTATTGTCATCACACCCGTGGGTGACAAGAATACCAGTCATCTGCCCTCTCCTATTCAGGTGGTCGATAGCAATGATTCTAATAGCCTATTGGCTCAGTCGGCAGCAGCTCAAGATACGGCTCCTGATATGACTATTGGCAAGAGTAACTCCAGCCATATCGCAAGTCGTCCTGACCAGCAGAGCGCACTGATTATGATAGAGCAGCGCACTATTGAACAACACGAGCAAAAAATACATGCCTATACTGATGACCCTTATACTTATCAGAGTGTAGAGAGCGTCCCAACCGTATTGCCGGACGACACACCTAAGCTGACGCATGATACGAATAGCGCTGTTGATGCTGGTCGCACTGTTAACAATGAAAGCACCTCAATAAAGATTTCTTTTTCACCTTTGCTGAACCATCAGTCGAACATCTCACGTACTCCTGCCAGCACTATGAAACTCGTTCCCAGTTTTATCGCTTTAGATACATTAGGAGCGGATTTTGTCTGGTACACACGGGTCTACCACACTGGTATCGTCATCGGCGATCGCCTGTATGGTGATTTGATCATTCAGGGTAGCGGTGACCCAAAGATGACTCACGAGCGGTTGAAACAACTGCTTTATAAAGTACAAGCCTCAGGTATTCGCCACATCGATGGCGATATCATTGTCGATAGCGCCATATTTAAGAACGTAAGCGAAGATCCCGCTGCCTTTGATAACTCGCCGTTGCGCCCTTATAACGCAAGCCCCGATGGGTTTTTGGTGAATTTCAGCACTATCGGTATCAAAACCTACCCTTTAGATAATGGTCAAGCCAGCCTAGTTTATAAACCGCGACTGGCAAACTATAATCTACCAGATAAGATAAACACCCGCGACGCTTCCTGTGGACAGGCAAGCTATAGTCTGGCGCCGCAGTGGCAAGCAGAGCAGCTCACACTTCATGCCAGTCTGCCAGAGCGTTGCGGTGAGCATGTATTTTATGTCGCGTACCCTAATGCTAAAGAGTTTGCCGCCTATGTCGTCGCGGCAAAATGGCAAGCACTAGGTAATACCTTAAGCGGAAAAGTCATCTCGCAAGAAACGCCTTACCATAATAAAAAAAACCAAAAAGCGGCATCTAGTCTCACAGCTATTGCGATGTCCCCTCTACCGATAGTCAGCTTCCCCTCTTTGAATCTGACGCAGCAAATCCATGATATCAACCACTTCTCAAACAATGTCATGGCTGAGCAAGTCGCGCTATCTATAGGGGCGTACGATAAATCAAAAAAAATGCCGTCCATGCCTGTTGATGCTCTTATCACTGATTCAAACAGCACATTAATAAGCAACAAAAAAACAAGTGCACAGGGTAATTCTCAAAAGATCGATAGCTTATATCAGTTTGGCAAACCTCATGCGATCGACTACTCATTAGCCTTACAAACCATTGATCACTGGTGGCAAGCCAATCTGAGCACACCGTCCCCTTACCTAACCAATGGTTCAGGACTGTGCCGTAGCTGTACCATTACAGCCGCTAATCTTACTGAGCTGTTGACGTATGCTTATGGTCACCCAAGCTTTGCCGCTTACGTTGACTCGTTAGGTATCGCAGGAGTCAGTGGCACGATTGCGGCTCATAGCGAGCGCTTACCTGAGTCGGCAGCGATTGGCCGAGCATGGATAAAGACAGGCACACTAAATAATGTCACCTCGATGGCAGGTTATGTCAAGGGAGTGTCAGGTCAAGACTATGTGGTCGTTGGTATCATCAATACCGAGCAAGCGCTCAACCCTTATACCGCCAGACCCGTACTCGATGCGCTGCTTGACTGGACCGCTCAGCGCTGACTCTAATAGTGTTTTTTGTAAATCCCAAGCTCTCAAGTAGGCACTCATCGTATTGAGTGTTTTGACGCAGGCGCTATGATGCTTTGCTGTGTGTATTATCCCTATATCTCTACTATTTTATTTTATAAAGGTAAGCTTATGTCACGCCAGACAACCACGCTCAATAAGTCGCCAGCGCTTGCAACCACTCAGCCTAAACTGGCGCAATATGTCGGTTTTTTTGCGATTGGCTATACGCTTGCCAGTACGATATTTATGATGATCCAGACTCAGTTTGCGCTCAACTCACAACTGGTGATGGTGGTCTCTATTATTGTCGGCGCCTATATTGCTGTGAGCAAATTTATCAAGCATCATCAGCGAGCCTTGGCTAAAGGCGAAATCAATACCCTCATGTTTGGCGGCGTCGCTATTGTCTGGTTATTGACAGCTATTTATTTTTTGGCAATATGGTTTTGGTTGTTTGATATGGTCAGCCGTGAGGTATTGTTTGAGATGGCGATGGCACGTCCGCTACCACTACTCTCTTCCTTAGTTATGATGTTTGTATTCACTTTGGTCAGCGCGCGCCTTAGCATCTGGGTGATCAATCATTTTTTGAACCCTATACATAAGAACACCTAAGCACAGCCAACTGTCTACAAGGTACTACAAAGTTTTCCCCTACTCATACGTAAAATCCGTTAGGCTAACTTTAACGAGTAAGATTTTAATGGTTATGTGTTTTATCTGATAAGAGGAGCAAACATCATGGAAATGGTCTTTTTTGATAACATAGATAAGCTTGGTCGCATTGTTCTGACAACGGTCATGGTCTATGTGCTAATCGTACTGGTCACCAAAGCCTCAGGTAAGCGATCGACGTCACAGCTCAATAACTTCGATTGGATCGTCACGGTCATGATTGGCTCGTTGGGCGCGAGTACTATCTTGCTAAAAAACATTCCATTCATCGAAGGGGTGTCCTCTATTTTAGTACTGTACCTCTTACAGTTCTTGGTGACAAAGTACGCTTCTATCTCACCGCAATTTAGCAGTGTGATTTTGTCCGATCCACGGATTGTGTTTTATCAAGGACAGTTTTTGCCAGAGGCGATGCGCGCGGAGCGTTTAACTCGCCAAGAAATCGAATGTGCGATGCGCGACGAAGGTATAAACAATTTTGACGACATTGAAGCCGTTGTCTTTGAGTCCGATGCCAAGCTCAGCGTGATTCCAAAACCAAAACCATCTGATGAGAACGATGATAGCCAAAGTAAAGATCGTAGCGTATCAGAAACGCTCAAACCTTTGATGTGAGTTTTTGAAGATAACGTAGTAGATATCGTGTTGTCGTATACACAGTAGTTTTCGTGATGATTTTGATAGTTATTGATAATTAAGTTGGTAGGTATTATGAAAGTAAGAATTTTGAGCGTTGGTAATAAAATGCCAAACTGGGTACAAACAGGGTTTGATGAATACTTTAAGCGTATTCAGCCGATGCTAAGCACAGAGATTGTAGAGATTGCTGCTGCAAAACGGGCAAAGAACCCATCAGATGCCAATCTAGCACAGTACCGTGAGCAAGAAGGTCAAGCGATATTGGCCGCTCACAATGCTGCAAGCCGTGAGCAGCTATGGGTACTCGATGTCAAAGGTAAAATGCTATCGACCGAGGGACTGGCAGATAAACTCTCAGGTGCCATGCAGCAGGGCAATGATATTGCCTTGGTCATTGGCGGTGCAGATGGGGTATCACCAGAAGTACTGGCAAAGGCAGATGTAAAATGGTCTTTGTCGGCGCTGACATTACCGCATCCTCTAGTTCGTGTTGTCCTCATGGAGCAGCTATACCGCGCGATGAGTATCAATAACAACCATCCTTATCACCGTGGTAATTAGATAAAAGCCATAACAGCGATCTTACTCTAAAATATCCATCAGACAACGGATTGAAAAACCAGCGCGCGCCCTAATAAATGCTACATGAAATATCCAAAACGCGCGACCTCCAACGCCTCTCAAATTACGCAACAGCGTGATCATTATCACGATAGTGCACCGACGCCTATTACCTCTGCTGCGGCATGGGACAGTGCGTCTGCGGTAATGTCTAATGCCGCCAAACTACCGGCACTGTTTATCTCGCATGGGGCACCCACACTTGCAATTGAGCAATCTGCCACGACCAGCGCACTGGCACGTATCGGACAAAACCTACCGAAGCCACGTGCCATCGTCATTATGTCGGCACATTGGCAATCAGCAAAGCTTGAGATTAGCAGTAACCCGCAGCCAAAGACATGGCATGATTTCTCGGGCTTTTCGCCTGAACTGTACGAGCTGCAGTATCCTGCATCAGGTCAACCAGCGCTAGCTGAGACACTTGCTCAGCAGCTCACTGCTCGTGGTATCACCTGTAGCGTCAACCCAATGCGCGCTTGTGACCATGGGGTGTGGGCGCCGCTGAGACATCTGTACCCAGAGGCAGATGTACCTATCGTCCAAGTATCCTTGCCGCAGCATTATGACAGTATCGCCTGCTATCAATTGGGGGCGCAGCTTGCGCACCTACGTGACGAGCAGATACTTGTCATTGGTTCAGGTAATATCACTCACAACCTGCAAGCGCTGCGCTGGGAAGCCGATAGCATCGATCAAGCCGCCAAAGCCTTTAAGCAGTGGTTGCTCCAGCAGCTCAAGATAGATATACCTACTGCACTCGATTGGCAGCAATATCCTGATTACAAAGATATTCACCCAAGCGATGAGCATTTACTGCCGCTGTTTTTTGGGTTAGGTGCCGGTCAGCGCGTCTCTGTCGTTCATCAGAGTATGGCACATCATAGCTTAGGCATGGATATCTATCGCTTTGACTAACTCCTATTTATTAGCGCCTACTTATTATTAGCGCCTGCCTGTCTAATCAAAGCCCATAAACCTACTTCTCAAAAGCAGGCTTAGTAAATAAGCCTGCGCGCTCTATCTCGCCTGCTAAGCTCAATAAGGTCGCCTCGTCATTCATACGGCCGATGAGCTGCATGCCAATCGGCAAGCCTTTCTTGCTCATACCGACAGGCATTGACATAGCTGGCAACCCTGTAATGTTGCCCAATAGCGTAAAGCCCATTTTTCCTAATACAGGGGCGCTCAGCTTTTCGATCATGCCTGACTTAAAGGCGTATCTACCCATATCAAACCCTTTATTGAGTACTCCAGCACTGCGCATCATCATCTCATCCATACGGCTGGGTGGCAGCACACCATGTTTGACAGCAGGTGTCGGCACTGTCGGGGACAAAATCATATCGTAGGTGTCTAATAACAGACCCGTTTGATATTGACTGTGATGCCAGCCGTGCTTGGCATGGACCAAATCTACTGCCGATAACGAGCGTCCAAGCAGCGCCATATTATAGGTTTGTGGCTCTAGGTTTTTGATATGTTCAGACCCAAACTCCCGCTCGATATTATCAATCGTAAAGGCAGTATGTGCGCACACCACTACGATAAAGTCGTGCCAAAATTGCTCGATATTGATATTTGGCTCAGCGTGGACGATCTGATGACCCATGGACTCTAATTGCTTGGCAGTTTGCTCTAGTACAGCAAGGACTTCTTTGTCCACTACGGTATTGGCGATCAATGGCTGCTGCTGCAACGCAATTTTGAGTGGTCTGGGCGCACGCATGGCCGCTTGCAAAAAAGTCCCATCTGGCGGCGCAATGACATACGGCGCCCCAATCTCTGCACCACTCGTGGCATCGAGCATCGCGGCACTATCACGTACCGAGCGCGTGATTACATGATCGGCAACTGCACCGTCCCAGCCTTCACCAAGGTTAGGGCCCATTGGGTTGCGTCCGCGGCTGGGTTTTAGTCCAAATGTACCGCACCATGCAGAGGGAAACCGTATCGAGCCACCACCATCACCGCCGCCTGCCATCGGTACGACACCGCTCGCGACTGCTGCTGCACTACCGCCTGATGAGCCACCAGAGCTATAGCCTTTTTTAAACGGATTGTGAGTGGCGCCATGCGCTTTTGGCTCGGTGGTGATAATTAAACCAAACTCTGGCGTATTGGTCTTACCGAAGGTGTTGACGCCTGTCGACTTCATTCGTTTGACGATTTCGCTGTCTTTTTCTGAAATGATATTGACACTACGGCTACCCATCGTAATGGGCTCATCAGCGAAACTAAACGATAGGTCCTTGAGCAGATAAGGTACACCTGTAAACACACCAGATGGCAGTCCTGCCTGCGCAGCATCGTAAGCGCGCTCATCAAATCGATGTACGATGGCATTGAGCTTAGGGTTCACTTGATTGGCTTGATAGACCGCGGCGTCCAACAGCTCCTTTGCACTGACCTCACCTGCATTGACCAATGCCGCTAGTCCTATGGCATCATACTGAGTGTATTCTTTAAACATAACTGACCTTCCTTGGAGAGTAACTGTCGTAAATTTTGGAATGATTGCTTTTTAAAACTGGTATATATTTACCACTAGAGATTAATTTTCTACCAAAACCTTATAAAATAACCAAATGTCAAAAATGCTAGCAAACATGAGATAAAGAGAGCTCCATTTTTTACTAAATGGAACTTCAATGGGAATAAAACAGCATAATTATTTATAAATGGACAAACATAAGCATAGATTTCTTTACTTTTAACAAAGTAACATTTCAAAGCATTTTCGACTTCTGTAGGAGTGCTTCTTTCGAAAGAATTGTAATGATTCAGTCTACTAGACTTTTGTACAATACCTTTGTAACTATATTTATAATTGATTTTCAGGTTATATAGTTGTATATCTTTTTCTGACTCTTGAGGAAATATAGGATAGATACTATAGCTTTCAACTGTACATCTAACTCTAGGAAAAAATAGAAACACAATATCAAGGATAAAGCCTAAAACCATCAGAAATAGTAGAAGCCCACCTAAGAAAAGACCTAAATAGCATGCCATTAAATCAAAATGAAGCATAAATCCCTTTTGCTTTCCAGTATATCGTTGAAATATGGATATCTTAATACTTACACACTACATCATACAACACTTCTAATAAGTAAAACTAAATGCTTATTTTAATCTAAAGTATATCGATTTAATAAATAGCTGGAAGGGTAAATACATATCTATCTTAATTTAAAGCAAAAAAAACGAGCCACTTTCGTGACTCGCTTTTTCGTTATCAACTTAAACCTATCGCTACATCAATAGTTCACGCTTACCACTTTTGCCCATAGAGCTGACCAACCCCGCTTCTTCCATAGAGTCAACAATACGCGCCGCACGGTTGTAGCCGATACTAAACTTACGCTGGATACTAGAGGCTGAGACCTTGCGTGTTTCCATGATAAAGGCAACCGCATCATTGTATAAGTCATCGTCTTCACCAGAAGCATTGGCACTACCACCACTACCCGGACTAGACAACTCAAAGTTCCCCGCCATATTGTCGATATAGTCAGGCGCACCGCGCTCACGCCACGCATCACAGACACGGTTGACCTCTTCGTCACTCACATAAGCACCATGCACGCGATCTGGCTCAATCTGCCCAGGTCCCAAGAACAACATATCACCGTTGCCCAGCATATCTTCAGCGCCGCCACTATCTAGGATCGTACGTGAGTCGACTTTTGAGTTGACTCGTAGTGCCGCACGCACGGGAATGTTTGCTTTGATCAAACCAGTAATAACATCGACGGATGGACGCTGTGTGGCTAGCATCAGATGGATGCCTGCTGCCCGTGATTTTTGTGCCAAGCGCGTGATGAGCTCTTCGGCTTGTTTACCAACCTGCATGATCATATCAGCAAACTCATCGGCGACAATAACAATCATCGGTAAGGTTTTGAGCTTTGGTGCTTGACTGATACTGACGCTATCGTTCGGTCGCCATAGTGGGTCGAGCATAGGATTGCCTGATTGTTCTGCTGCCATGACCTTTTTATTAAACTCATTGAGCTTACGCACTTTGAGTAGGCTCATTAATTGATAGCGGCGCTCCATCTCTGCCACACACCACGACAAGCTACTGGCCGCCTCTGTCATATCAGTGACTACCGGCGTTAATAGATGCGGAATGTCATTATAGTTGGCAAGCTCAAGCTGCTTTGGATCAATCAAGATCAGGCGCAGCTCGTTGGGCGTATATTTGAGTAGTATAGAGAGCAGCATCGAGTTGACCAGTACTGACTTACCAGAGCCTGTCGTACCAGCAACCAGCATATGCGGCGCGCGCGCAAGATCAGTGATAATAGGGTTGCCACCGATATCTTTTCCCATTGCCATACTGATTTGTGCTTTGGGGTCTTTGAAGGTATCCGTATTTAACAACTCAATTAAGCGTACCATCTCACGTTTTTTATTGGGTACTTCGATACCGATATATGGCTTGCCCGGTATTACTTCGACCACACGTAGTGACGCCATAGATAGTGAACGCGCCAAGTCACGCGAGATACCCGTTACCTTACTCGCTTTGACGCCAGCGGCCAGCTCTACTTCAAAACGAGTCACAACAGGCCCTGGGATAGCGTTGACGACAGACGCTTTTACATTGAACTCCTGTAGCTTAATCTCTAACAATTCAGATAACTGTTCAAGCTCGGCGACGGTATAGCTAGGCTTACGGTCAGGATCGGGCTTATCCAGTATAGAGACCTCTGGAATGGGCGTGAGGCTGCTGCGATAGGCCGCCGTTTGCATCGAGCGTGATTTTTGACTGAATGCTGCATCATCGCTAATGTGCGGCATGACTGGGGCACTCGCATCTTCAGCACTGTCATCTTCTGGCATCATATCCGTGATATGGTTGCTGCTATCACCCTCAGGTACAGCAAAACTAACAGATGGTTTTGCTGCGGTTGTTGGCTGTGTGTCTGCGACTGGACTGACTGCTTCTACTGTTGGTGCTGCCTTCGGGTTTGCAGGTGGTGTATTGGTTGGTGTCATATCTGAGATGTCTGAAATATCTGGCACGGTTGGTGCGACGTCCATTGCTGCGGCAGCAATCGGCTCTTCAGATACAGATAGTGATGCCTCATCATACGGCTGTTCTGCTGGCCCAGCAGGTGGTTTGGGAGACAACTTATTTGTAGAGCTAGCGGTTACCTGTGGTATGGGCTCTACCGTTTGTTCTTGCACCGCTTGTTTAGCGACAGGTTGTTCAATTGCAGGCTTTTCGATTATGTCCTGAACTTTAGCCTGTTCAACTTCAGGTTGCTCAATGACGGCTTGCTTAACTCGAGCCTGTTCCGTTATAGCAGTATCTTGAATACTCTGAGAGTCTTGCATTGCAACGTTTGTGGCAGGTTTAGATAGGTCACCATGCTCAGCCAACCATGCTTCTGCTAACTGATCGACGCTTTGACTCGTATCACTTGCTTGAGTTGTTTCAGGCGCATTAGCTTGTGGCTGACCATCGAGCTCTTGGTTATATTTAGCAGGTTCGGTCGCAACTGTTTGCGCAACTGGCATCGTCTCAGAGTTTGACGTCCACTCCTCTTGAGGTACCTCTATAGTCGTGTCTGTCTGAGTATAGTTGGGGACAGGCGCAGCAGAGCTCTCTATACTGCTGGCACCATAAACCATATGCTCACTCGCGAGCAAGTCATCAACCGTATTAGCATCGTTCCATGCAAAACTTGGCTCAACTTTTCGAGCAGGTATCGCGGTAGGAGCTGACATTGTTGATGGTGCGATATGGTCCGCTGTGCTATCAGCCATAGCACTGGCAGTCGCTGGCGCTGTGTATAGTGGCGCACTTTTTTCATCGCTTGACGTAGTAGCTTCTTTTGCGGTCGCTATAGAGGCTTTGACGCTGTCTGCTAACCCTGATGTCGACAAGAAATCTGACAACACATTACTGAACCGGCTACTGTTATCTGCCTCATTAATACTATCAGTATGATCAGCTGATTGCAGCTCAAGTGGCAGTTGTTCATGCTCTACTTGCTGCTCAACCTGATCATCTACGCTGTGGCTATCGTCTTGTGGCGCACTGATTGGCTGAGTAACGTCTACATCCTCTTTGTTCTTTACGCCCGAGCCAAGCCACGATAATGCCGTAATTCTCTGATATATTGCGAGCCAATGAATATTGAAAGCGAAGGTAGCCGTAATCACGACAAATACCGCCAAGAAAGCCGCACTACCCCACTGTGATAGTAGCTGTGCCAAGCGCTCTTGTAACTCAAGACCGATAATACCACCAGCCACACCTTCAAATCCCATCGATGCAGGGTTAGTCACTTGTTGAATCAGGGCGACCAATTGTGCAAATAACGCACTAGCAGTCAGCAACAAAAACACGTAAGCGACCAGTCGCATGAGCCAAAACGTGGGTTTATTGTCCCACCAAATAAGAATCGACTCATAAACGACAAATGCTAAAAACCACCAGGCACCAAACCCAAAAAAGCTGTAGAGCAAGTCAGATAACCAAGCACCCGTCTGACCACCCATGTTATTGATGGTTGTCATGTCACTACTGATATGCGACCAGCTAGGATCATTGCCTGTGTAAGTCATTAGAATGACAAACAGATATACGGCCAGTATTAACCCAAGGAGGGTAAACATTCCCTTTTTTAAATACTCAATATGCGGTGCTGATATCACGTAAAATCTGCCTTGTTGTTAATACTAAATGGTCGCCAACGCATGACTAAGCCTAATCATGCTGACATAAAGTGCTGACATAGATGTACCTCGCAGAGTGTTTTTGGTAGGGAGGCATTTATCATAAGACGCTAGCATCATAAGAACGCATAACTGTCATTGTCACCCAAACCCTACCGCACTCGGCATAACTCCTTATAATAACAAATACATAGGTACAGTGGCGACAGTCTTATAAATAAAGCGTGTAGGAACGTAAATCGAGACGCTATTTGTGCAAAAAAACCGTCCACCAATAGATTATTGCTAACAGAATGCTGCTAGCAGTTTTGTACAAACGCTATAAAATACCAGCTGTTTCTAGCGCTAGTATTTCAAGGTTATTATGCTTTGATTCTAATGATAGCTGTGTTTGTTTTAGCAAACTTGCACTTTTCGACCTATGCCCTTATGTTATTATCACACAGCAATTAGAAAAACCATATTAGTCATAATTTTTGATTTTTTTACTATATTTATAACTATCATTATTCATTCGTATTTTTAGAAAGGAACACCTCATGGCAACTGACAATACTGCTCCACGTCACGAAAAACTCATTATTTTAGGCTCAGGTCCTGCAGGTTACTCTGCTGCAGTATATGCGGCACGTGCCAACCTTAAACCAGTTATGGTTACAGGTATGGAAGTAGGCGGTCAATTAACGACCACTACCGAAGTCGATAACTGGCCAGGCGATGCACATGATTTGACAGGTCCAGCGCTAATGGAGCGCATGAAGGCGCATGCTGAGCGCTTTGGTACAGAATTGGTTTATGATCATATCAATGAAGTCAACCTAAACGAGCGTCCTTTTCAGCTGTCAGGTAACAACGGCGACTATACTTGCGATGCGTTGATTATCTCAACAGGCGCTTCTGCACAGTATTTGGGGCTAGAGTCAGAAACCAAATTTAAAGGCCTTGGTGTATCTGCTTGTGCTACTTGTGATGGTTTTTTCTACAAGGACCAAAAAGTCGCTGTGATTGGTGGTGGTAATACCGCCGTCGAAGAAGCCTTATATTTGTCTAACATTGCTTCTGAAGTGACCTTAGTGCATCGCCGTGATAGCTTACGTTCTGAAAAAATCCTACAAGACAAGCTGTTTGAAAAAGCCAAAAACGGCAATGTCAAAATCGAGTGGAACCATCAGGTAAAAGAAGTGGTTGGTGATGATATGGGCGTCAATGGTGTCGTTATCGAATCAATGATTGACGGTAGCACCAAACAGCTAGACGCAATGGGTATGTTTGTCGCGATCGGTCACAAGCCTAATACTGACCTATTCACCGGTCAACTGGACATGAAAGATGGCTATCTGACTGTCAATAGTGGTCTCAATGGTAACGCTACACAAACTAGCATTGAGGGTGTATTTGCAGCTGGCGACGTCGCTGACCATGTTTATCGTCAGGCTATTACCTCTGCTGGTACAGGTTGTATGGCAGCACTTGATGCTGAAAAGTACTTAGATGCTATCGGTGAAGCAACGGCAAAAGACCATACGTACGCATCAACCCTAACTGCTGATCAAGAAGACTAAATGGATAACTTCACGCAGCACGATGATACCACTCAATACATCACGCCTGAGACTCTAAAAAGTCTTGGGCGTTATGACTTTCCTAATCCTATCTCTGTCGATCCTGATGGGATTGGCATTGTCGCGATGGGCGGCGATCTGGCATCTGAGACATTGATATCTGCTTACGCACAAGGACTGTTCCCATGGTTCAATGAAGACGAACCTATTGCTTGGTGGTGTCCTGAGCCACGCTGTGTGATAGCACCATCTGATTATCAACCGAGTAAGTCGCTACGTAAGCAAGCAAGCCGCGCGCGTTGGCAGTTGACACTCAATCAAGCTTTTGATGAGGTCATACACGCCTGTAGTCTACCGCGAAGCGATGGTCTTAATAATGACTTGCCTGAAGGCGAGCATACTTGGATTCATGATGAGATGATTGAGGCCTATACCAAGTTACATGCTCAAGGCTTCGCCCACAGTATTGAGGTCTGGGATGGAAAAGGTCAGCTGATTGGCGGACTTTACGGACTAAAAATAGGTAATATTTATTTTGGCGAGTCTATGTTCCATCTTGCGTCCAATGCCTCAAAGATAGCCTTCTGGGGTTTGATGCGTTTATGCGAACAAAGTCACGTGGCACTCGTCGATTGCCAATTGCCAAATGATCACCTCATGAGCTTGGGCGCTACCACCCTGCCGCGTACTGATTTCCTGGCTCAGTTAGATAGCCTGATAAGTCATCGTTTTGTTCAGTGGGATGACAGCTCGCATAAACCATTAGCAGTGACGCGACTTGATACTACAGAGCCTTGGCAACGCATATTATGATAATGACAATAGCTAAGTAACAACGAGGTTTTTATGGCGCTTGATATCTCATTTTTGTTGATCGGAGAGCTGGCAGCGAAGGCCAATACCACCAAAGACACGGTACGTCATTATGAGCAGTTAGGTCTGCTAAAATCACGTAAACGTCAGGCAGGGTCACGGTTGTATACGGAGTTTCATCCTGAATGCATCGAACGTATTGAGTTGATTAAGAGTGCACAAGCTATTGGCTTCACGCTCACCGAGATCAAAAATAGCTTAAACGATTATTACGATGGTCAACTGGATATTGATTTACAGCTTCTGCTAACGCAGCAAAAGCTAGAACAAGTCAAAAAACAACAAGCAAATATGAGTATGATGGTAGAGCTACTGAGCGAGCGCATCGACATTCTTGTTCAGATGCAAGCAGATAGTGAGTATCAGCTGGATATTGAAGTTTGCAAAAAGACAATACCTTTACAATAAGCCCGCCAAATATAGTAATTATAATAACTCTGCTTTATATCCCGTATTTGTCTTCATAAGTACTGTTACTCTACCTTCTCAACTAAATTTCCTCCAGTCTACTCGGTATAAGTGTGCTGCATAATGAGGGCATCAACTGCTGGCTGATGTGGTGATTGATAATAGCCTTTGCGCTTATGAATCACGACGAATTCTTGCCACTCATATAACGCAATCGCCGCATGATTATCTGCGCGTACCTCTAACAATAGACTCTCAACCTGATTACTCTGCAATACATCATGCAGCTTATCAATAGTCTGTGTCGCAACTCCTTGTCGCTGATAATCAGGATGCGTACCAATACGCAAAATTTCTGCTTGCTCAAAGAGCATTTGATATAAACAGTATCCAATTACGTTACTCTTTGCACTCTTATCTGGCGCGTACACGATCAGCATATTAATACTGTCTTGATTAAGCAGTTCAAGCAAAGTCTGGTAGCTCCAAGCATCTTGCGGCTGAACGATGGCTTCGATATTGGCTACGGCTTGAATTATTTTCTCAGACTCTGCTACATTAATTGGTGACGCTTCTATCGCAAACATGACTGCCCTTTTATGCTTGTTATTTAATTAGTTTTATCATTTGATTCGGCTTAGATTATATAAGTAAGTAGCTACATTATTTATTCTTTATCATAAAAAAAGCCACCCTATTTAGGGTGGCTTTTTTTTGACTAACTCACAAGCTCATTACTGAGACTTGATGATTAGTTCAATACGTTAGCAACAACACCAGCGCCTACAGTACGGCCGCCTTCACGAATAGCGAAGCGAAGACCTTTGTCCATAGCGATTGGGTGGATAAGCTCTACGCCCATCTCAACGTTATCACCAGGCATTACCATTTCAGTACCGTCTTGTAATTGGATTGCGCCAGTTACGTCAGTAGTACGGAAGTAGAACTGTGGACGATAGCCGTTTAGGAATGGTGTATGACGACCACCCTCTTCTTTTGACAATACATATACTTCAGCGTCAAACTTGGTGTGAGGCGTGATTGAACCTGGCTTAGCTAGTACTTGGCCACGTTGTACGTCTTCACGCTTAGTACCACGTAGTAGTACGCCACAGTTTTCGCCTGCACGACCTTCGTCAAGCAGTTTACGGAACATCTCTACACCAGTACAGGTAGTTTTTTGAGTGTCACGGATACCAACGATTTCGATCTCGTCACCAACTTTAACGATACCAGATTCAACACGGCCTGTTACTACGGTACCACGACCTGAGATTGAGAATACGTCTTCGATTGGCATTAGGAATGCTTTGTCGATGTCACGCTCTGGCTCTGGAATGTAGGTGTCTAGTACGTTTAGTAGTTCTACTACGGCTGGTTGGCCATATTTGTCTTCTGAGCCTTTTAGGGCTTCAGTAGCTGAACCTTTAACGATTGGGGTGTCATCGCCTGGGAAGTCATAGTCGTTCAATAGTTCACGAACTTCCATTTCTACTAGTTCTAGTAGTTCTTCGTCATCAACCATGTCACATTTGTTCATGAATACGATGATGTACGGTACGCCAACCTGACGTGAAAGCAGGATGTGCTCACGAGTTTGTGGCATAGGGCCGTCAGTTGCAGATACAACTAGGATTGCGCCGTCCATCTGAGCGGCACCTGTGATCATGTTTTTAACATAATCGGCGTGACCTGGGCAATCTACGTGAGCATAGTGACGGCTGTCTGTGTCATATTCTACGTGTGAGGTGTTGATGGTGATACCACGTGCTTTTTCTTCTGGTGCTGAGTCAATAGACGCGTAGTCTTTTGCTTCGCCACCAGAGGTAATTGCAGCTACGGTTGCGATTGCAGCGGTAAGGGTTGTTTTACCATGGTCAACGTGTCCGATGGTTCCGACGTTGACGTGTGGCTTGTTACGTTCAAACTTGGCCTTTGCCATGGGTATTTCCTCTTTTTTTGGTGAATGATAAATAAAAAGCTGTTTAATGGCTCATAATAAAATTAAATCATCATAAACCTAGCTATCAACCGCACGAACCACTGCTCCTAATCAAACAGCACTCCGAACTAATTTTTGTATCCGTTATTATACGCTGACTTGTCTTAAATAGTCATAACTCTGTCAATACAAACCAATTTTTCTCTGTGTCATAGGACGCTTGATTCATTACAACGTCAGCTATGACCTTTTAACTGTCTCGATGTACAAATCTATTGTATTAGCTCGATGACATCATCAAACAATCCGTAAAGTCCGTCAACATATGAAAAAGCAATCCAATGCCAATAATGTTAAAAGGCTTACGGAAAAAGAGCAAAAACACATATACCAACATTGCATAATACGTATGTAATGGGTGGAAATTAATGCTACATCTATTTGCCTGAAAAATTGGGTTCGCTATTAGGTGATCTATGTCCACCAGCATGGTCGCAAGCAAAATCAGATATGCTTTTTTCCACTCTTTTCTAAAAAACGCAATTGCAATAAAAAGTGGGAAACCAAAATGCAAGAAATAGTGTATAAATGCCTGCATGTTTGTCTACCAGTTCTAATAGCGTTGATATCAAACCACCAAAACCAATATTCATTAATATGCTGACAGCACTAAAAGGCAACACCTCAGTGTCACCTTTGAATCATTACATGTCTTACTAATTTTATATGTTTCAATATTTTATATTTTCGATATCGACGCAAAGCTATATATAAATAGCAAAACAAGCATAAAGGAGATAAATAATAAATGGAGCTCATATCGAGAATTGAACTCGAGACCTCTCCCTTACCAAGGGAGTGCTCTACCGCTGAGCTATATGAGCATATATTAAAAATCTTTGAGCTGCACTAAAAAAAATATCACGATACAGCAATAATAACTGACTGTCGTGATGATTGATTATTAGGCTTTGCGATGGTGTATATATGGAGCGGGTGGCGGGAATCGAACCCGCGTCATTAGCTTGGAAGGCTAAGGTGTTACCATTATACCACACCCGCATTTACTCTTGTTTATATCAACTCTAATCGAGAGTTGTTAAATACAGAGCATGCTTGGCGCTGTGACAAACTTTTAAAAAATATGGTGGTGGGAGAAGGATTCGAACCTTCGAAGCTTTCGCGACAGATTTACAGTCTGTTGGGTTTGACCGCTCCCCAATCCCACCTTAGGGTGCTTTGAACAAAAATGACTTTCATTTAAGACAAATTCATAAAAAGCTACTTTAAAAGAGATGGTGCCGACTGCCGGGATCGAACTGGCGACCTACTGATTACAAGTCAGTTGCTCTACCAACTGAGCTAAGTCGGCTTGTTCTCTCTAAAGTGGTGGCTATTCTATCAAATATTTTGAATGACGCAAGTCCTTTTTTATCTTTTTTTCAATTATTTCAATATAAATATTCAAGCCATTGATTACATTGTTATTTTTTTTATAGAAAAATACAGCTATCTTGGCATCTTGCAGCCTATTTACTGGTATTTGATAAATTAAAAGAGAATAGTTAGCGAATACGCAATCCATTGCAGGCCATTTTTACGGCTTTTACCAATGCTAGTGCTTTTTTATTGGTTTCATCCCACTCAGCTTCTGGTACATAATCAGCGACGACGCCTGCTCCCGCTTGGATATGTATCTCGCCGCGGCGCATTACTGCAGTACGAATAGCAATGGCGGTATCCATATTTCCATTCCAGCCCAGATAACCTACAGACCCACCAAATACCGTTCGACGAACAGGTTCTATCTCATCAATAATTTGCATGGCTCGAATTTTAGGAGCCCCTGATAGCGTACCAGCGGGAAAAGTCGCACAGAACACATCTAGTGCATCTTTGTCAGCTTGTATTGTGCCTTCTACATTGGACGCAATATGCATCACTTGTGAGTAGCGCTCAATGAACATCTTTTCTGTCACTTTGACACTACCATATTCGCAAACGCGGCCGATATCATTACGACCTAGATCAATAAGCATTAAATGCTCAGCAGTTTCTTTTTTGTCATGAAGTAGCTCCTGCTCGAGTGCCAGATCCTCTGCTTCATCTTGACCACGCTTGCGTGTTCCTGCTAGCGGACGCACAGTTACCTTGCCATTTTCGATGCGAGATAATATTTCAGGAGACGCACCGATGATATCAAATCGCTTATGGTCGTCGAGCGTATAACCATGCACCAAAAACAGATAAGGCGATGGGTTGAGGTAGCGGAGCGCACGATAAACAGCTAGAGAGTCACCTGTATAGTCAGCAGTCAAGCGCTGCGCTGGGACCACCTGCATGACATCGCCTGCTACGATATAGTCTTTTATTTTGTTGACGTCGCTACAGTATTTATCCTTACCTGTCTGCGATGTGAATGTAGGCGTAGGCATGACTGGCGCAGACATATTCAACGGCTCTGCCAACTTTTCTTCGATTTTTTCTAACTCACGAATGGCTGTACTGTAGCCTTCTTCAGTCTGGCAGTCAGCATAGACTATTATCGACAAGGTGTTTTCCAGATTATCGAATACGATGACGCTCATTGACAGCATCAGCCACATATCTGGCATCGACATGGGATTAGGAGCATCAGATGTTCCGACGCTAGGCTCAATAATGCGTACCATATCATAGCCGAAGTATCCCACTAAGCCGCCACTAAAACTTGGTACAGTGGGCACATCTTCAGCCGTCGGCATCTGATACTGCGTCATCAACTTGCGGATATAATCAAAAGGATCTACTACTGCTTGTGTATCGATATGATCATTTTTTTTGATGGTCATATTGCCATCAGCATATTGTAGGATCAAATCACTACCCAAACCAATCATCGAGTATCGCGCCCAGCGTTCACCGCCTACTACAGACTCAAACAGATAAGCAGAGCCATTTAGATCACGCACTTTAGAAAAGACAGACACTGGGGTCTGTACATCCATCAAACGTTTTTTTATCAAGGGCGCATGACTAAAGCCACGATCTTTGAAAGCTTGGTATTCTTGGAAGGTCATCATAGTAACGCTCACTTTGCATCATGGCAGCAAAAATAAAACAGCACACTGTTAAATAAAATATAGCGCCAACATTCTGTTGTCATGTTGACGCTATAAAAAATCTATTTGAATAAAATGGCCAACCAAGTATTCAGCAACACTCGTTAGCCTCGGTAGTCTGCTACTTCAATAGTCTATAGAGTAGCTGCCACAGCTAAGCTATATCTAGATAAGGTATGTTTAAACACCGCCCATATTAAACAGCCATAGTGCCAGACCAATAATCAAAATCGCTAGGAAGACCCATATAAACCAGCCGCCACTCGCTTTTTTCTCTACTTGTCCTGTATGCGCTGGATTACTGATTTCTTGATCCATTGCATTATTGCCTTCAGTACCAAGATCACGATCCTGTCCTAAATTGGCTGTACCTGAAAACTGTGCGCTGGCTGCTTGTTTGGCTTTTAAAACTTCAGGGTCAGCTTCTTCTTGTAACTCTGTTTTTGTTGTTTTGTCATGTTCCATTTGGTCTGCACGCTCCTCACGTATTACAGTCTCTTTATGTGCCACTGGCTGCTCTACCACTGGTTCCTGCTCTACTAACGAGGCACTCTCATTAGTTACTGTCGACTGCTCTGGCGTTGTTGGTACAGTTGATTCAGATGTTTCGCCTGCTTGTGCCGAAGTCTCTTCAATTGGTGCGGGCGCTGCACTGTCTGCTGCTGATAATACGTCTTCGATACCTGTTTCTTTTACTACTGGCTCTGGAGAGACTGATTCAGCAACTACGTCCTCAGTGGTAGGTGTTGTTACTGGGTCTGCTGTTTTGTCCATCGTGGTGTCTGGCGCTATAGTTGGGTCGGTATCGACAGATGATACTTTCTCTGTATTAGAACTAGGTAGGATCTCTTCGATACCTGTTTGTTTGACGACTGGTTCGTTGCTAGCTGCTACAGGACTCTCATTTGTTTGTTCTTTAATACTAGTCTCTTCAGTAACAAGCTCATCAATAACTGGTCTATCATCAAAAGGTTTTTGGTCGATAGTCTTATTAACCATGCTCTGCTCGTCAACAGTTCCCGCGGTTGTTTCTGTCTCAGTGGTTGTCGCAGTGATTCCCTCTTCTTCTGTTGCTGGTGCTAACGTTGTACTTTCTTCAGGAGTGGTAGATGCTTGTACCTGAAAGACAAAACTTGCAAAACCAAGCGTATCGTTAGCTTGTAGCACATTTGACTCGTTACCTGTGATACGTCTATCGTTGATAAAAGTGCCGTTAGAAGAATCCAAGTCTTTTACGTATAGCTGACCGTCTAGTACGCTCAGCACAGCATGATTGCGAGATACCTGTTTGCTACCCAGCACGACATCACTGTCGCTGCCACGGCCAACAGACAAACTATCACTAACTGTCAGTGTTAAATCGCCCAATGCCTCTGTCAATGCATTCAACTGCCACGTATTGGTTGCTGCTGTCATGTTATCTGTATTATTCGTCATACTGTAACTCCTTATTTTTCTATTAATTTTCAAACGGTTTTAAGCAAATTATTATTAATGGTTATTAACTGGTCGATCTGTAGTAGAGAACATAATGTAGTCGTTATTTATCTGTCTATTTTGGTATAAAGTAAGGTTTTATCACCTTATTAAGCTCACTATACGGAATGCTCAATACGGGCATACCATAAGCATACGGACCGATAGAATAGTGCTGATAACGAATGTCAATGCCTGTATCTGTCAACGTCACATTGTCGCTCAACATAAATGGCCAGTTTTTCTCATAGCTACTGACATCGTCAGCGACCGTTTTCACCCATGTCTGGTACGCATCATGCGCGAGTGCTTCGAAACGAGGCTTCTTGCCTGCAATAATCATATCATCGAGGGTGACTTGCTTTTCGGTACTTAGATCAAACGTCAAATACTCACTATATGGCATGCCGTGTGCACCGCCAGTAAAAACATAAGAGTTGATTTCAAACAGCTCAAAGTTATTGACGTGACCTAAATAGACAGGCGTCACCGTCAAACTGTAAGCCCACGAAACCTCTTCAGGCATATCTTGAAACTGCGACGCCGCAAAGTCATTAATCGCAGCATTCACGTCTGCTTGAGTGCTTGGCGTTTTAATCGGTGCTGATTCTGTTGGCTTGCTATTGACGACTAAACTGTTAATACGTGCATTGATTGCTGTATCTATCCAGCTATGATTACTCTTGAGATATTTAACCTCAATCTCTGGGCAATTATCACGCTCAGCGCATATCTTTTGGATTTTTTCTGGCAATTGATAATCAAGATACTCTGTTGTACTGACAAGGCTACCTGCAGTTGCAGACATACTGATAGCGCCGATTAGTAAACCACTTGCTAAGGTACTAATTCGCTGAATATTCGCGGCCCTACTCAATAACAGTTGAAACATAGACTTATTAAAATAGAATCGAATCATCGCTGACATACATTTTCTTTTATAAATATAAAGTATTGCGTAACATTCTACCGTAACAATGACGCTGTATTGTAGGAACACTGTTTGTGTTTATGAAGTATTGCTAATCATTAAAAACCAATATCAGACCATAAACGATAGACAATAAAAAAGACACGGCTAGCGTGTCTTAATCGATGAAAAATAAGCGGTACAGGTGTTTTTGATACGAATGATATTAATGCTCACGCGTACTACTGAACGTTATTTCTGGATAACGGTCTTGCATCAACTGTAAGTTGACCCGTGATGGTGCAAGATAGGTCAAATAACCACCACCATCTATTGATAACTGGTCATGGGCTTTTTTCTTAAATTTCGCTAATGCCACCTCATCATCACAATGAATCCAGCGTACGGTGGCAATCGATACCGGCTCAAACGTACACTGAACTTTGTACTCTTCTTTGAGACGATGAGCGACCACCTCAAACTGTAGTACACCGACCGCACCCAAGACTAAATCGTTATTAATCTGCGGCATAAATACCTGCGTGGCGCCCTCTTCACTCAACTGCTGTAAACCTTTTTGCAATGCTTTTGATTTAAGCGGATCTTTTAGCACCACTCGGCGGAACAGTTCAGGCGCGAAATGAGGAATACCGGTAAAGCTCAACTCTTCTCCTTCGGTAAAGCTGTCACCGATGGAAATGGTGCCATGGTTATGTAAACCAATAATATCACCCGGATAAGCCTCTTCTAGCGCCTCGCGGTCACCGGCCAAAAAGGTCAGCGCATCAGCAATACGGACATCTTTGCCCAGACGCACGTGCTTCATCTTCATGCCCTTTTCGTACTTACCAGAGCACACGCGCAAGAACGCAATGCGGTCACGGTGACGCGGATCCATATTTGCCTGAATTTTAAAGACAAAACCTGTGAAATCAGTTTCGGTTGCTGATACTTCACGCTCAGTCGTTGGATGGGCTTTTGGCGGCGGGGCATATTTGACTAAGGTATCAAGGACCATATTGACACCGAAGTTGCCCAAGGCAGTACCGAATAATACTGGCGTCATCTCACCTGCTAAGAACGCGTCAACGCTGAACTCTTCTAGCGCCATCTGTACCAGCTCTAATGACTCTTCAAACGCGTCAAACATCAACTGCCCAAGACGCTCACGTATATCCGGATAGTCATAGCCCTCGCGAGTCTCAGAGACGGTCATTTTGCCGCCGTTGCCTTTTTCGTAGAGATAGGTTTTGTCTTCTGCAAGGTGATATACCCCAACAAAATCCTGCCCCATACCAATCGGCCATGTAACAGGCACGCATTTAATCTTGAGCACCGCTTCGATTTCACTTAGCAGCTCAAGCGGCTCACGAATCTGACGATCGAGCTTATTAACGAATGAGATGATTGGCGTATCGCGCATACGGCACACTTCCATCAGTTTGATGGTTCGTTCTTCGACACCTTTTGCCCCATCAACCATCATCAGGGCGCTGTCTACGGCGGTCAACGTACGGTACGTATCTTCACTAAAGTCGGCGTGACCTGGAGTGTCTAGTAGGTTGACCATGTGATCTTGATAAGGAAACTGCATGACGGACGTGGTGATCGAAATACCACGCTCTTGCTCCATACTCATCCAATCTGAAGTCGCATGACGATCAGTCTTACGGCCTTTGACTTCACCTACTACCTGAATCGCTTGACCCCATAACAGCAGCTTTTCGGTCATGGTGGTCTTACCCGCATCGGGATGCGAGATAATAGCGAAGGTGCGGCGCTTGGCCACTTCTTTGTTTAATTTCTTTGGATCTACACTCATAGTTTTTGGCTTCAACCTTAACTTCAAAAAGGCTGTCTTTTAGACAGTAATCTGAATAAATAGAATAAATAATGAGCGTATTGTAGCCGATTTAGCGTTAGGGTGCAGAGTTAGCGTATAAAAAAACACGCTCTGTCAGTCAGACAAAGCGTGTTAACAAAGTTTTTAACCGTCATCGTAGAGCTTGCTTGATTTTAATAATAGCGCTTTATTTGCTCAGCTAAGAAGTCTCCTGCAACCTCATTAACGAGCGTACAATCTACCACGCCAAATCGGCTGTCTGTATTTGGATTAATACTGCCCTTGGCAACATAGTTTGCCTCATAGATATCCTTTCCATATTCAACGCCGCTATATTCATAAGCGGGCTGATTATTGTATGCAAAAAACATCACTTGCGCCGCTGCTTGCTTGTTTTCTATACCCACACCGAACTGAGAGGTTCTATGATCTCTATCATCGCTAAAGCGCTGTTTGGCCGCATCAAGCCATTTCTCTAATGACGAGTAGCCAGTCTTGTTTTTGTCGTTAAATGCCAAAAATGAGCGCTCGCTTGTCACGACTGGTATATAACAAACTGACCCTTCAGGAAAGGCAATATTAGTTGGAATATTGCTGTAGTTGCTCAAGGCTGTCCGAATACCACGGCGGTCTTCGATATTCGTGCCAGCGCTATAACTGTTGGCGTTTAATCCTGATAAATTAAGGGTCTGATAGGTGGTTTCATAGCCTAGTTTATTATTGCTGTTTTTTTCATAAATAGGACGTTTGACGGTGCGGTTACTGACCTTGATGTCTTTATTTTCGAGTCGACCTTCAAAATTATCCGCCAGTACCGTTCTGTCTAGATCATTAAGACTCTGATTGCTATAACTGTTGATGAGGTTGGTGGTTTTGATATCACGTGCCCCAGTGCGATAAGTCTCATCGATTCGGGCAATGGCAGTATCATTGGCTTTACTATCATAGCTACTATCAAAGCTTGTCAGCGTTATCGTGCTACTACCAGAACCATAAGAGGCGCCGTCCTCTTCTCCGCAGCCCACTACAGTAAGCGCTGCCACAGATAGAACACCAGATATTGCAACCACTCTATTCATCGAACACTATCCTTATGAGTCAGACTCTATTATCTGTTTTGAGGAGATTAGGACGGATTAAAAGTCTATTATAGCAATGCCTATATTGATGGACACCTGTAGCACTGAATGCCTGTAGCATTGATCATGTGCTTGCAGCACTACTAATGACTGCCAGTACTTATTCAACAGGTTCTGATATCACCGATACTGACATGCTTTGCTACTTAAACTGTTCATGCAAGCGTTATTCAAGAATCATTTACAAACTTGTTGTAAATATTTACTACTGACTCACTGAGCTGCCTCAATGATTTGCTATCCTAGATTGGACATTTAGATTTACCACTTCAACATAAAAACTCAAAACAAAGGATGTGTCATGAAATCTCTATATTCTACAAAATCTACGGTTACTGGCGGTCGCATGGGTACAGCAACCTTGAGCGATAGTGATCTTGAAATCAACATGGTACCACCAGGCGGTAATCAAAAAGGTAACAACCCTGAGCAGTTACTTGCTATGGGTTATGGGGCTTGCTTTGATGGCGCTCTAGGCGTGGTCAAAAAGATGGAAAGCGCCACATTTGGCTCAACTGTTGAGACCTCTGTCGATTTACTACAAGGCGAAAACCACGAATACAAGCTTGCTGTAAAAATCCACGTTATCGCTGATAACACAGACCTATCTGCTGATGACATCCAAAAACTGGTCGAAAAAGCACATGAAGTATGCCCATACTCAAAAGCAACCAGCGGCAACATTGATGTTGAAGTCACTTCAGAAGTAAAATAACGCATTATTAGACTTATTATCAATAAGTAATTAAGAATAAGTTAATTATAAAAGAACTCAGCTGGTCTGGGTTCTTTTTTTATTTGAAATTTTGGTGGAAAACTAGGGAGTGTCCCTATTTTAAAAATGGTAATAAAAATGAAATAAATTGCAGGCAAACAAGGAAAATAGTGCAGACAACATCGAGATATTAACCAGCTATTTGACGCCGTTTATCAAAGATTTAGACATTTTTAGCCCATTTAGTGATTAGCGTTTGAACTAGGGACACGCCCTAATACCACTACAATATCTCATAACGATTAAGGAGTTCGGCACACGCGGATTTTATCGTTATAATAAGAGCATATTTCTATCTAATAGCTGATAAGTGACCTTTATGACTGATAATATAGCCGACAATACAGCTGGTAATACGACCAGCAATGACCACCACTCCCATCAAGCGCTAGACCCAAAAGCCTTGCCAAATTTTGACGATATGCCTAACGTTGCGCTGATGAATACCAGTCATGTGGACAAAGATCAGCCACCGTTTATCTTGGTTGATGGCTCTTACTATCTGTTTCGCACCTATCATGCCCTCCCAAAGACCATGCAAAACTCGCAAGGTCTAATAACCAATGCGATCCGTGGTACTTTGAATGCGCTGCTAAAATTGATGCGTCGTTATCACCCCACTCATATGGCGGTCTGCTTTGACACCAACTCACCGACTTTTCGCCATCATATGTCACCTGACTATAAAGCCGCCCGTCCGCCTATAGACGTAGAGCTGGTAGAGCAAATTCCTTATGTCCATCGTTTGGTCAGCGCGCTAGGTATTCCGCTGCTACGTATCGAAGGCGCAGAAGCGGACGATATCATCGGTACGCTTGCCCATCGCGCGGTCGAGCAAGGTCATCATGTGGTCATCTCAACGGGCGATAAAGACATGATGCAGCTGGTCAATGACTGTGTGATATTGGAAGACAGCTTTACGGGTAAAATTACAGATACACCAGCGGTGATCGACAAGTTCGGTATCAACCCAAATCAAATGATTGATTTCTTAACGCTCATGGGTGACAGCTCTGACGGTATTAAAGGCGTGCCAGGTATCGGTAAAAAGACCGCAAAAGATTTGCTGGTTGAATATGGTGACATCGATAATATGCTCAAGCATATTGGCTTTATCAAAGGTCGCGGCGCCAAAGGTCTGATCGAACACGCCGATGACATTCCTTTTAATAGACAGCTCGCTACTATCGTCACCAATCTACAAATCGGTCAGGACTGGAACGATCTCAAAATCAATACCGACCCCTGTGCGCATATAGATGAGCTGCGCGACCTATACAATGAGCTTGAGTTTAGAAACGAGCTGGCATCGCTCGATCATCCAAACCATCCTGCAAACGGCTCAAAGAGTGTCTCGGATAGCCAAGCCAATGCTGAGTCACAAGCGCAAGTCGCCAAATCGCTGCAAGCAAACAGTGGCGATGACATCAAGGTCAACCATCAGGATAAAGCGTGGCATACTGTGCTCGACGAACCTGCGCTTGATAGCTTGGTCGAGTTATTAGAAGCAGCGCCGCATTTCGTCATCGATACCGAAACCACCAGCGTCCATTGGCGCGAGGCCCAAATCGTCGGTCTATCTTTTGCTGTGCAAGCACACGAGGCTTATTATGTGCCACTCACTCATAGCTTAGAGGGTGATGAGCTAACAGCAAAACAGCTCGATCGTGATACGGTATTGGCACGTTTAAAGCCTGTGCTAGAAAACCCAAACATCGGTAAAATCGGACAGCATCTAAAATACGACGCGCATATCCTCGCACACTATGACATCGACTTAGTCGGTGCGATACATGAGCAGCCAAACAACTGGGCGATGGATACCATGCTGGCAAGCTATGTCATTAACGCAGCAGCTACTCGACACGGTATGGACGATCTGGCGCGCCATTATCTACAAACGCAGACTATTAGCTTTGAGGAAGTCGCGGGCAAAGGGGCTAAGCAAGTCACCTTTGACCAAGTAGCTATCGATATTGCGAGTGACTATGCTTGTGAAGATGCCGATATCACCTATCAGCTGTTTGACGTATTCAGCGTTGAGCTGGCAAACGATGCCAATAATGCCAAATTACTCCACGAGTTAGAGATCCCAACGGCTGAGATACTTTGTCAAATGGAAGCGCATGGTATCCTCATCAAACGCTCCTTTTTGAACGAGCTGTCAAAGCGCTTCGATGAAGAAATCATCGCGCTAGAGCAGCGTGCCTACGAGGTGGCGGGTGAAGAATTTAACTTAGGCTCGCCAAAGCAGCTCGGCGAGATGTTGTTTGATAAGCTCGGCGTCCCTGGCGGTAAGAAAACCAAGTCTGGTCAATATTCTACTGGTGAAGCGGTCCTATCGAAAGTCGATCACCCGCTAGTCGATATTACCTTAGAGTATCGCGGATTATCCAAGCTCAAGAGCACTTATACCGATGCGCTCGATAACGTCGCAGATAGCGAGACTGACCGTGTCCATACCAGCTATCATCAGGCATTAACGAGCACAGGTCGTCTATCATCAACCGATCCTAACTTACAGAATATTCCGATTCGTACGGCGACGGGTCGCCTGATTCGCCAAGCCTTTATCGCACCAGAAGGTCGTGTGATCTTAGCGGCGGATTATTCACAGATTGAATTGCGTCTGATGGCGCACTTCTCAGGCGACAGCAACCTGACTCATGCCTTTAACGAAGGTCTAGATATTCATGCTGCCACTGCTGCCGAAGTGCTAAGCAAAGAGGTCGCGGACGTTACGCCAACGGAGCGCCGAAATGCCAAGGCTATTAATTTTGGACTACTATATGGCATGAGTGCTTTTGGACTTGCCAAGCAGTTACAGATGAGCCGCGGTGAAGCACAAGACTACATTGATATGTATTTTGAGCGCTACCCAGGTGTCAAGAATTATATGATCAACACGCGTGCCAGCGCGTACGAGCAAGGTTATGTGGAGACGATACTGGGCCGTAAACTCTATACGCCTGATATCAATCATAGCAATCGTATGGTCAAGCAAGGTGCCGAGCGCGCGGCAATTAATGCGCCTTTACAAGGCTCAGCCGCTGATTTGATTAAGCTTGCCATGATTGCTGTTGATAAAGTACTGCCTAAAGATCAGGCCAAAATGCTGCTACAGGTTCATGATGAACTCGTTTTTGAAGTGGATGAGGATAAGGTAGATACGGTTAGCCAATTGATTACGGATGCCATGCAAGATGTCCTAGCGACAACCGCTGTCAATAAAGGCTGGGCTGTCGACTTTGCAGTGCCGTTATTGGTTGAGACAGACAGTGGTCAGAACTGGGATGAAGCACATTGATTTGGTTTGGGGGAAATTTATAGCTTCCCACAACGTGGAGATAACATGGGTTTTGTGCTTTTATGCTTACCAACACTAAAAGTCAAACTTAACCCATTGTTTGCTATGTTTAGTCAATTAGTACAATTATCAATAGAGTGAAGGGTAACATTTATCTTTATATTGCCTATACAAACAATCACTTATGACCAATTGGTTATATTTTATGACGTTATCATCGTCAAGCTAGGTTATAATAGCGTCATATAGATTATCTGTATTTAGTGAGACAGTTTTGGTTAGAGTGAGCCTACGGGCTCACTTTTTTGTTTTTGACACATTTTTTTGACGCGCAGGAGCCAGTTATTTTGAATTCAGATGGCCTCATTGAAATCCCCGGTATGATCCTGTTGTTTGCCTGTTTGCTACGTTGCACACAGTACATTGTACAAAGTCATATCAAATATATTCAGGCTTTTTGGTTGGCAGCCGTACTTGTATTTTTTACTGTCATTCGTCGCGAGCTGAACTATCTACCAGACTTATTGGTTCCAAGCGACTTCTCATTTTTGAATCAGTCTTATGACTGGTGGGAAGACAGTGTGCTGACCGTTATTTATCTTGTGGCGCTTGGTCTACTGGCTTATTCGAGAAAATACCTCTGGGCAGTACTAAAGAACGTACCTGTTTCACTCTATCTCAGCGCTGCAGTACTGGCAATCATCCAATATATGGGAGAGAACGCCATTGTATTTCCGCATACATGGGGAGAAGTTGTCGAAGAATTGTCTGAAACGGCTATCTACGCAATTGCCTTAATATATCTATGGCGTTTCAAACTGGCTGACTATGAGTCGTATCTGATGCAGAAGTTAAATTATAAATTCAAGCATACCAATAGCTAAAACGATCATTATCGTGGCTTACACTTAATCACTTAGTGGCACAAGCTTTATAAAAAATGCTGCAAAATCGAACGGCTGCTCAATATGAGTAGCCGTTTTGCATTCTGGCAATCGCCTTACATATTTTGAACATCCTGTCACACCTTACTACTAGTGAAAATTCTAATAACCGTACAGACTGTTCAATAGAATATAGTCACCTGACCACAAAAATGTTATAAAATAAATCAACTAAACGACTACCACAATAAATAACCATGACTTACTCCCTAGATTATCGCAAACAAGTCTTAAAAAGCTTAGATGAGGGCATGACC